>JAZKGJ010000084.1:6812-8038 GCA_040385975.1 Pseudomonadota bacterium
GGCAGGTGCTAACGCAAGCGCGCGCCATCGCAACCCTCTCCCGTTCGTCCCGAGCGAAGTCGAGGGACGGTGGCGCCGATGGAAAGGTGTCTCGACCCCTCGACGCTGCTCGGGACAGGCTTCGCTCGACACGAACGGAGGGGGGTGACAAAGTCGCCGGGCGCGGGGGGACCGCGAACAAGCGCGGGACAGCACATGGATTTCACTCGGCTCCTCATCGGCTTGGCCGGCATCGCGGTCATCCTGCTGCTCGCGGTCCTGCTCTCGACCGACCGCAAGGCAATCCGGTTGCGGGTCGTCGGCGCGGCCTTCGCGCTGCAGGCGGGGATCGCGGTGCTGGTGCTCTACGTGCCGTGGGGCAAATCGGTGCTGCAATTCCTGAGCGGCGGGGTCGCCAATCTGCTCGGCTATTCGAACGAGGGCACCAAATTCCTGTTCGGGCAACTGGCGGGCGATCCGCTGGGGCAGAATTTCGCGATCCAGGCGCTGCCGGTCATCATCTTCTTCGCCGCGCTCGTCTCGATCCTCTACTACCTCGGCATCATGCAGCTGATCGTGCGCTGGATCGGCGGCGGGATCGAAAAGGTCATCGGCGTCAGCAAGGTCGAGAGCCTGTGCGCCGCCGCCAATATCTTCGTCGGGCAGAGCGAATCGCCGCTGGTGATCCGGCCCTATCTCGCCGGACTCACCCCGCCGCAGCTGTTCACGGTGATGACCAGCGGGATGGCGGGGGTCGCGGGGACGATCCTGGCGGCATATGCGTCGATGGGGATTTCGATCGAATATCTGCTGGCCGCCAGCTTCATGGCGGCGCCGGGCGGGATCCTAATGGCGAAGATCATCATGCCCGACCGGCCGGACGTGATCGAAGGCCAATTGCCGCTGGGCGACGATCCCGAGGCCGAGAGCATCGCGATCGCCGAAGCGAGCCACGACGAGGAAAAGCCCGCCAACATCATCATGGCCGCCGCGCAAGGCGCGCAGACCGGGGTGAAGCTGGCGGTCGCGGTTGGCGCGATGGTACTGGCGTTCGTCGCGCTCGTCGCGCTCGCCAACGGCATCCTGGGCGGGGTCGGCGGCTGGTTCGGGCTGCCCGGGCTCAGCTTCCAGGCGCTGCTCGGCTACGTGTTCCAGCCGGTCATGTTCCTGCTCAACGTGCCGTGGAGCGAGGCCGGGGCGGCGGGCGGCCTGTTCGGCGAAAAGATCGTGCTCAACGAATTCGTCGC
>JAZKGJ010000085.1:0-5216 GCA_040385975.1 Pseudomonadota bacterium
TCGGACTTCAGCCGGAACAATGCCGCCAGCCCCGGGAAGAACGCGCGATTGCCACCCAGCGCCACCCCAGTATCGAGCGCGCGATTGCCGGTCGCGCGATTGGCCCCCATCACCGCCCGCGCGAGCAGGACGCCGGCCTTGTTGATCGTTGCCAGATGCCACGCCCCCAGCCCCAACTGCGCTTCGGCGTTGCGCGGGTTCGCGGCGATCAGCGCCTCGAACTGCTTGCGTGAGGCGGCGGCATCGGCGCGGCTGCCGGTCAGCTTGGCGCGGTAGCCGAGCGCGGTCGCGCGGATCACCATCGCCTCTCCGTCGCCCGGCGTCCGCCGGATCGCAGCATCGGTGCTGGCCAGCGCGCTCTCGATCCGGCGCATCGCCTGCGCGCGGTCGCGCTCGCCGAACGACGCCTGGGTCAGCAGATCGCGCGGGGTTTGCGCGGTCGCCGGCATCGACACGCACGTCACGCACGCGCCGACGACACCGGCCAGGATCCCCGTCGATGCTCGCATTGCCACGTCCCTTATCTCCCGCGAATCAGGGACTTACGGTGTGCGACACGACATGAACAGCGAACGAACGCGCATCACATCGCGTTGGTCAGGTCGGATTTCTGCTGCGCGTTCATCGCGTCGGCGTTGACGTCCGCGTCGTCGATCGCCTCTTCCTTGTCTTCGCCCGCGTCGCGGATGTTTTCGGCCTGCGCTTCCAGATTGTCGGCTTGCGCCTCGAGCGCATCGGCCTGATTATCCGCCGCCGCGGCGACATTGTCGCCCAGCGCGTCATCGCCCTTGCCACCGCACGCGGTCAGCGCGAGCAACCCGGCGATCGCGGTTGCACTCATCAGCTTCTTCATCACATGATCCTCGGCCAGTCGCGCCGATCGGGACGCGAGGGACATACGCAGCGTCAGCCGCAGTGGTTCCGGCTCAACGTCCGACCCAGTCGGCGACCTCGCCCGCGACCTGGTTGGCGGCGGTGTTGAGCGCCACCGCAACCTCCGCCGGCGTGATCGCCGCCAATGGCACGCGCGCCTCGAACCGGCGTTTTTCGACCGCGGTCCCGGCGGTGCGGATCAACGCGGCGTCGAAGGTCACGACCGCAGCGCTGGTTGCGGCGTCCGCGCCGAAGTTGCGCAATTCCCCGGTCAGCCGCGCGCTCGGATCGGAAAAACTCTGCTCCGCCGACAGCACGATGCGACCGCGGCTGGTGACGGTGTCGGCCAGCAATCGCGCGAACAGCCGCTGCGGCGGTTCGACCCACTGCGCGTCCTTCAGATAGGCGACGCTCGTGTCGCTCGCCTGGACCGGCACGCGCGCGGTCGCCAGCGCCTGCGGCACCGACGGCACCAGGATCAGGATCGACGGCGACGAAGCCGAGCTCTGCGCGGTTCCGACCGGCACCGCGCTCGCCGATGTCAACGTCATTAGCGTGGGGGGCGGTTTCGCCCCGAAGCTGAAACACGCCGCTAGCGGCAGCGCGGCGAGCAGGACGAGGATAGGCTTGGTCATGACGGGCGGCCTCTTCACTTGGGCTTGTAGTCGGGAAGCGCGGGGCTGCCGATCAGTGAACCGGCACCCTGGCGATCGACCTTTTCGGCGACCGACGACAGCGCCGCGGCCATGATCCGCAGGTCGTGGACGAGTTGCCCGACCTCGGGGATGGTCTGCTTCGAAAACGCCTGGAGCCCCGGACGGGCGTCGCCGATCGCGCCGTTCAAGGCCTCGGCCGATTGCTGCGCCGATGCGATCGCCTTGTTCAGGTTCTGCATCGCCGGCCTCACGTCGCTGTCGATCAGCCCATTGGTCGAGGCGGCCAGTTGGCCAATCTGCGCGGCGGCATTGCCCGCCTGTTCGATCGCGACGCGGGTCTGCGCCAGCGTCGCCGCGATCTCGGGCCCGCGGTCGGCCAGCGCACTCGATAGCCGGTTGGTGTTCGCCAGGATCCCCGCGATCGAATTCTGGTTCCGATCGCTGAGCAACTCGGTCAGCCGCTCGGTCAGCGTCGTCAGCCGCTCAAGCAACTGCGGTGCCGACGCCAGGATCGCGCCGAACCCGCCGGTGCGGGTCGGGATGACCGGCACCCCGAACGGACACACGCTTTCGAAATTCTGCGCGGGGCACGTGATCTCCGCGGCGCCCTTCTTCGCGCCGTCGAGCGAGACCTGGCTGACCCCGGTGAAGCCGATGCCCTGCACCGTCGCGGTCGTCCCTTCCAGCACCGGAGTCTCGTCTTTCACGACGATGCGGACGCGGACGAACTGCGGGTCGGGCTTCCACAGCGCGATTTCCTTCACCTGCCCCGACGGCACCCCCGAAAACGCGACCGGCGAGCCCTTATTCAGCCCGTCGACGGCTTGCTTGAAGAAGATGTCGTACTCCTTCTCCGACGCCCCCCCCAATCGCGCGATCCACACCGTGAACAGCGCCAGCATCGCGAGCAGGATCAGCACCACCGCGCCGACCAGAACGTGATTGGACCGGGTTTCCATCGCTTAAGCCTCAGTTGCCGCGCGGGCGTCGGGTTCGGTTCGGTCGGGCGTCTTCGCCTCGGCCGCCTCGCGGTCACGCGCGGCGGTCGCGTTGCGGCCGCGTGGGCCGTTGAAATATTCCTGGATCCACGGATGGTCCAGCGCCAGCAATTCGTCGATCGTGCCGACCGCGATGACCTTCTTGTCGGCCAGCACCGCGACCCGGTCGCAGATCGCATAGAGCGTGTCGAGATCGTGGGTGATCAGGAACACCGTCAGCCCCAGCGTACGCTGCAAAGACCGGGTCAGCTCGTCGAACGCCGCCGCGCCGATCGGGTCGAGCCCCGCGGTCGGTTCGTCGAGGAACAGCAATTCGGGGTCCATCGCCAGCGCCCGCGCCAGCCCCGCGCGTTTGCGCATCCCGCCCGACAGCTCGGCCGGATATTTCGGCCCGGCATCGGCGGGCAGCCCCGACATCGTCACCTTGTACGCCGCGATCTCGTCCATCAGCACCGGCGACAATTCGGGATAGAATTCGCGTAAGGGAACCTGCACGTTCTCCGCCACCGTCAGCGTCGAGAACAACGCCCCGCCCTGAAACAATATGCCCCAGCGCTTGCGGACGTCGAGCGCCTCGGTCTCCTCCTGATCGATCATCTCCTCGCCGAAGACCTTGATGTCGCCCGCGGTCGGGGTCTGCAGCCCGATGATCGAACGCATCAGCACCGATTTGCCGGTGCCCGAACCGCCGACGACGCCCAGGATTTCGCCGCGGCAAACTTCCAGGTCGAGGTTCTCGTGGATGATCTGGTCCCCGAACGCGTTCGACAGGCCCTTGACCTGGATGATCGGCTCGCGGCGTCTGGGCTTGCCGTCGGCGGGAGCGGCTGACGCGGCCGCCATCAGTTCCACCCGATCCAGGTGAAGAACACCGCGAAGAACGCGTCGATAACGATCACCGCGAAGATCGCCTGGACGACCGCGGCGGTGGTGCGCTTGCCGACCTGTTCGGCGTCGGCCTCGACCAGCATCCCCTGAAAACATCCCGCCATCGCGATGATCGCGCCGAACACCGGTGCCTTGACCAACCCGACGTACAGGTCGGTGACCGGCACCACTTCGCGGATCCGCAGGATGTAGGTCGCCGGCGGAATATCGAGCTGCCACCAGCACAGCAGGCCGCCACCGATGATCGCTACCAGCGATGCATAGAAGCCGAGCAGCGGCATCAGGATGACGGTCGAGAGCACCCGCGGCACGACGAGCGCCTCCATCGGCGAGACGCCGATCGTGCGCATCGCATCAATCTCTTCGGTCAGCTTCATCGTCCCGATCTGCGCGGCGAACGCCGACCCCGAGCGCCCAGCGACCATGATCGCGGTCATCAGCACGCCGAGTTCGCGCAGCGTGATCCGCCCGATCAAATTGATCGTGAACACTTCGGCACCGAACTGCCGCAGCTGAACCGCACCCTGCTGCGCGATGACGATTCCGATCAGGAAACTCATCAGCCCGATGATCCCGAGCGAGGTTACCCCGACGCTCTCGAACTGCTGGACCACCGCGTTGAACCGAAACCGCGCCGGGTGCCGGATCAGCGAACCTGCCGCCAGCACCGTCGCGCCCAGAAAACCGAGCAGACCACGCAGCGTCTTTCCCGCGGTCTCGGTCGCCTGGCCGATCTCGCCCAGGATGCGTTCGACCGGTCGGACGTGGTCGGGGCGCATCGCCACCGGCTGATCGGCGTGGCCAAGCTGTTCGAGCAGGTGCGTGCCGTCTTCGTCGAGCCCCTCGACCTTCGCATCGTGGACGCGGGCGTAACGGTGCACGACCCACGCACCGACGGTGTCGATTCGGTCGATCTTCGCCAGGTCGAGCGTCTTGACGTCGCCATCCTCGGCGTCGAGCCGGTCGGGCAAATTGCCGAGCCGCGCGAGCGTCAGACTGCCGCGGAACCGTAGCGTGCCGCCGTCTTCATCCCGCTCGTAATCGGCCCGCCGGTTCATCGCGCCCGGCGTAGCTGCAAAGCCGCTTGGTCGGCAAGGCTCATGCCACTAACGCGCGTGTATGACGGTCCACCGCCTCGCGATCTACGACATGGACCGCACCATCACCCACGCGCCGACCTGGACCCCGTTCCTGCTCGCGACCGCGCGCGCGCGGGCACCGTGGCGGCTGGCGTTGGTCCCGGCGGCGGCGTTCGTCGCGCTCGGATATCTCGCCAAGCTGACCGACCGCGCGCGCCTGAAGCAATCGATGCAGCGGATGCTGCTCGGTGGGCGGTTGGCGCCGCAGGCGATGCGAGACGCCGCCGACGCCTTTGCCGACCGCGTGGTCGCTACGGGTGTGTTCGCCGGCGCGCGCGCGCAGCTCGCCGCCGACCGCGCGGCTGGATACCGGCTGGTGCTGGCGACCGCGTCCTACCGGTTCTACGCCGCCGCGATCGCCGAACGCTTGGGTTTCGACGCGGTCATCGCGACCGAAAGCGAGTTCAGCGACGACGGCACGCTCCACGCGCGGATCGCGGGGGAGAATTGCTACGGCCCGGCGAAGCTCCGGATGATCGAGGCGTGGCTGGCGAACGAAGGCATCGCCCGCGCCGCCGCGCACGTGCGCTTCTACAGCGACCATGCCAGCGACGCCCCGGTCCTCGCCTGGGCCGACGAGCCGTTCGCGGTCAACGCCCACGCGAAATTGCGCAAACTGGCGAAAACGCAGGGCTGGCCGATCGTCGACTGGGAGCGTTAGC
>JAZKGJ010000086.1:0-12308 GCA_040385975.1 Pseudomonadota bacterium
TCGAGCACCGGGCGTGGCCGCGTCGCGGCGGCGGGCGCAGCGGCCTGTACGGGGCCGGGCGCGAGCACTTCGATCACCGCAGTCGTTGCCGCCGTCTCGATCGCGACGCTGCGCACACCCGGCAGGATCGCGCGGAATTCGTGAAGCAGCCGCTCGGCGTAATGCGATTTGACCCAATTGGTCATGAATGCCGACGGCAACGTCAGCCGGATCACGTCGGGATCACCGGTTTCCACCAACGCGATGGGCTTCAGCCACTGGTCGAACAGCCGCGCGCCTGCCGAATGCCGCAGCCCGGTGCGCACCCGCGCCCAGGCCGCTGCTGCGGCGCTCGCGCTCACGGATGTCGGCCCGGTGGTCACGCCCCGTCTTCTCCCAAAACTGGACGCATGGGCCCCCGCCCCGGCGTCGGACGCAAAAAGCCGATGACCCGCGGCTGCGTGTCGAAGACCCTTCGCGCTGAATGTGGCCGGCGGATTCGACGGATCGGACCTGCTGACCCCGATTGTTAGGCGCGTCGCGAAGCCGGGATCAAGCGATTCGCCATCACAAAATTGAAATAAAACGGCTTGACACCACGAAAGCGCGGAAAACCGACATTGACCGTTTAAGTGTCTGTTATCGCGTCACTTTCAGGAAGTTTATGCTAATGGCCTAGACGCGAATCGGCGGAAATGCTGGAGTTTCGAATTGCCGGGCGGCGAGTAATAAAAAACCCGCCGGCGCGAACCGGCGGGTAAATCTCGATCAATCGAATGAAACGCTCAGGCGAGCGCCGAAACCGCCTTGGTCAACCGGGCAAACTTGCGACTCGCGGTGTTCTTGTGAAGCACACCCTTGGCAACCCCGCGCGCCATCTCGGGCTGCGCGGCCTGCAATGCGGTCGCTGCGGCCGACTTATCGCCGGCTTCCAGCGCCGCTTCGACCTTCTTGACGAAAGTGCGGATGCGGCCGACCCGGGCGCCGTTCACTTCGGCGCGGCGATCGTTGCGGCGGATGCGCTTCTTGGCTTGCGGCGTGTTCGCCATGCTCGTCGTATTCCTGTTCAGTGCAATGAAAAGGGGCAGCGGAATCGCGTCCGCAGCCCCGGAAGGAGCCGCGCATAGCGAAATCAGCGATTCGGGTCAACGCTGGCGCCTTCAACGCTGGCAGCGGGGACACCACCAGGTCGATCGTCCGCCGTCGGCATAGCGCTGCACCGTGCCGCCGCAGCCATTGTCGCAGGGTAACCCCTCGCGACCATAAACGTGAAACTGCTTCGAGAAATAGCCAAGGTCGCCATCGGGCTGGCGATAATCGCGCAAGCTTGAACCCCCCGCCTTGATCGCTTCCTCCAGCACCGCACGAATCGCCGGAACCAGCCGCTCCAGTCGCGCCCGCGAAATCTGCCCCGCCATCTTCTTCGGACTGATCCGCGCCAGGAACAGCGCCTCGCACACATAGATATTGCCGAGCCCCGCGACGATCCTTTGGTCGAGCAGCATCGCCTTGATCGACGCGGTCCGCCCGGCGAGTGCCTTATCCAGATGCGGTGCGGTCAACTCCGGTCCCAATGGCTCCGGTCCCATCGCCGCGAACGCCGGATACGCCGCCAGGTCGGCGCTCGGCCACAGCGTCACGAACCCGAACCGCCGCGCGTCGTTGAGCGCGACCGTCCGGCCGTCCTGCGTATCGATTACCAGATGGTCGTGCTTTCCCAGCGCGCCCGGATCGACCCGCCACTTTCCGCTCATCCCCAGGTGAAAGATCAACGTATCGCCGCGGTCGGTGTCGATCAGCCCGTATTTCGCGCGCCTCCTCAAACCAGTGACGACCGCCCCGGTCAGCCGCTGCCCCAGATCGTGCGGAAACGGTAGGCGCAGGTCGCCGCGTCGCGTCTGCACCCGCGCGATCCGTTGCCCCTCCAGCACGGGCCGAAGTCCGCGCACGGTGGTCTCGACTTCGGGCAATTCCGGCATGGCTCGGCCCTAGCCCGCGCCCCCCGCCCCCGCTAGAGCCGCGAAGATGAGCGACACCGTCTCCTTCGGCTACGAACAGGTCAGCCCGAGCGAAAAGACCGAGCGCGTGACGGGCGTTTTCGCCAGCGTCGCGTCGCGCTACGATTTGATGAACGACGCGATGTCGGGCGGGATGCACCGCCTGTGGAAGGATCGCTTCGTGCGCCGCGTCCAGCCGCGCGCCGACGAGCAGATCCTCGACATGGCGGGCGGCACCGGCGACATCGCGTTCCGGCTGGCAGCAAAGGGCGCCGAGGTCACCGTCGCCGACATCAATCCGGCAATGCTCGAAGTCGGGATGGAGCGCGCCGCCAAGCGCGGCATCGACTCGCTGGTCTGGACCGAAGCCAATGCCGAACGGCTGATCTTCCCCGCTAAGTTCTTTGACGCTTACACGATCGCGTTCGGGATCAGGAACGTTACCGACATTCCCGCGGCGCTGGCCGAGGCCCACCGCGTCCTCAAGCGCGGCGGACGCTTTTTCTGTCTCGAATTCTCCACCACGCTGTGGCCCGGATTTGCCGAACTCTACGACACCTATTCGCACAAGCTTGTCCCCAAACTTGGCGCTCTGCTTGCCGACGATGAGGACAGCTATCGCTACCTGATCGAATCGATCCGCCGCTTTCCCGATATGCCGACGTTTCAGGGCATGATCGGCGCCGCCGGCTTCGTCCAGACGAAGGTCGAACCGCTGCTCGGCGGGCTCGTCGCAATCCATAGCGGCTGGAAGATCTGAGCCCACCTTGACCGCGACCGTCACGCATCTCTGGCGGCTCCTGAAGTGGGGCCGGACGCTTGCCAAGCACGGCGCGCTGCGCGGGCTCGAGCGCGATCCGAACGCCCCGGCGCAGCTGCGCAGGCTCAGCCGACTGTTGCGCTTCGGCAGCTTTGCGCCCCGCCAGCCCCGCTATGCCGAGGCGTTTCAGGCGATCGGCCCCGCCGCGATCAAGTTCGGCCAATCGCTCGCCACCCGCCCCGACCTGATCGGCGACACGGCCGCCGCCGACTTGCTCCGCCTGCAGGACGCGTTGCCGCCGCTGCCGTTCGCGACGATCCGCAGCGCGATCGCGGCCAGCCTGGGCAAGCCGCTCGAAACCCTGTTCGCCAGCATCGACGAAGTGCCGGTCGGCGCCGCCTCGATCGCGCAGGTCCACCGCGCGGTCACGACCAGTGGCGCCGACGTCGCGGTCAAGGTGCTGCGGCCCGGCATCGAGGACGAGTTTGCGCGCGCGATCGACACGTATCGCTGGGCCGCGGCGCGGCTCGAGACGATGGGCGGCGAAGCGTCGCGGCTGCGCCCGCGGCTGGTGGTGGAAACCTTCGCACGCTGGACCGCGCGCGAGCTCGACCTGCGTCGCGAAGGCGCGTCGGCCAGCGAACTCAGGGACGCGATGGCGGCCGAACCCGCCTTTTTCGTCCCCGCGATCGACTGGGAACGCACCACCGGCAAGGTGCTGACGCTCGAATGGATCGACGGCATCAAGCTGAGCGACACCGCCGCGCTCGCGCTCGCCGGGCTCGACCCGAAGCAACTGGCGAACACTCTGGTTCACGCTTTCCTGCGCCAGGCGATCTCGGAGGGATTCTTCCACGCCGACATGCATCAGGGCAATCTGTTCGCGTTGCCCGGCAACCGAATCGCGGCGATCGATTTCGGGATCATGGGTCGGATCGACCGCCGCGCGCGGGTCTGGCTGGCCGAGATCCTCTACGGCCTGATCACCGGCGACTATAAGCGCGTTGCCGAAATCCATTTCGAGGCGGGCTACGTCCCCCCGCATCACAACGTCGCCGAATTCGCGACGGCATTGCGCGCGGTCGGCGAGCCGATGCGCGGTCGTCCGGTCAAGGACTTGTCGATCGGCGCGATGCTGGATGGGCTGTTCGCGATCACCCGCGATTTCGAGATGCAGACCCAGCCGCACCTGCTGCTGCTGCAAAAGACGATGGTGATGGTGGAAGGCGTCGCGACCCGGCTCGATCCCGATATCAACATGTGGGAAACCTCCGCCCCATTCGTGCGCGAGTGGATCAGGACCGAACTTGGCCCCGAAGCCGCACTTGCCGACCGGCTGGTCAAGGATTTCCGGACGCTGCGCGACCTGCCCGATCTGATTCGCCGCATCTCGGCGCATTATCCCGCCCCCGGCGGCGCGCCGCCGAGTCCGCCGCTGGCCGAGATCGCGGTGGTGCGGGTCAGCGCGAGCGGCTGGCGCTATCTCGCGACTGCGGCGCTCGGTGCCGGGCTAGCGGTCGTGGGAATGCTATGGCTGGGGTGAGTCCGCTCTGGCTCGCTCAGCCGTCGCGCTTCGCGGCGCTGTCGCGCACCCGGGCCCGCATCGGCCTTGTCCTCCTCGCGCTGCTCGTTGCACTTTGCCTGACCGCGCTCGCCACCCCCGCGCCACCCGCCGCGACCGGGGCCGGGCGCGCCGAGGACCAGGCCGATGTCGTGCTCTACGAAGGCATCGTCGAAGGCGTCCGCCACGGCGGTCGGTATTACGAGGTCGCGGCACAGGCGTTGCGGGCGGGCGACTATCCGCTCCGTCCGTTCGTGACCTTCCGCCTGCCGACGCTGGCGGTGATACAGGGCGCAGTCCCGGCGCTGGTCACGATCGGTCTGCTCTACGTCCTCGCCTTCGCGGTGCTGCTCGCGTGGGCGATCCGGCTGGTCCCGGCGCTCAACCGGCGCCCGCCGGTCATCGTCGCGCTCGCCTTGCTCGCGGGCGGGATGGTCGCGTTCGTCCAGTCCGAACTCGCCGCGTTCCATGAAATCTGGGCGGGCCTCTTCATCGCGCTCAGCCTCGCGCTCCGCCGCCCGGGCCGCTGGGTCGAGGCGGTCGCGTTGGGGCTGGTCGCCATGCTGATTCGCGAGACGGCCGCGCTGTATGTCGCCGTCATGTGCCTCGCCGCCTGGCTCGAAGGTCAGCGCCGCGAGGCGATCGGCTGGGCCGCGAGCGTCGCCGTACTTGCGGTTGTCGTCATGCTGCACGCACAGGCCGTCGCCGAGGTCGTTCGCCCGCTCGACCCCGCTTCGCCCGGCTGGGCTGGAATGCTCGGGTTCGGGTTCTTCGTGACGACGCTCAGCGTCTCGACCGCGCTGATGCTGGCGCCGCTCTGGCTCGCCGCAATCCTCGTCGCGCTCAGCTTCGCGGGCTGGGCAGCATGGCGCGACCCGCTCGCCACGCGCGCGCTGGCGATGTTCGTGAGCTACGGCGCGTTGCTGGCGCTGTTCGGGCGGCCCGACACCTTCTATTGGGGGCTGATGATCGCCCCAACTTTTTTGATCGGCCTCGCCTTCGCGCCCGACGCGCTGCGCGACCTGATCGGCCGCGCCCGTGACAGGCGCCGCATCACCGTGACGCGGAGCGCGGCATGAAAATCCTACTGATTGTCGGCGGTGGCATCGCAGCCTACAAGGCGTGTGAGGTGATCCGGCTGGCGCGCGGGGCCGGGCATGAGGTGCGCTGCGTCCTGACCGCCGGCGGGGCGCAATTCATCACCGCGATGACGCTGGCCGCCCTCAGCGAACAGCCGGTCCACACCAATCTGTGGGATCTGAAGGACGAGGCCGAGATGGGTCACATCCAGCTGAGCCGCCAAGCCGATCTGGTCGTCGTCGCGCCTGCCACCGCCGATCTGCTGGCCAAGATGGCGGCCGGCATCGCCGACGACCTCGCGACCACGCTCCTGCTGGCGACCGACAAGCCCGTCCTCGCCGCCCCGGCGATGAACGTCCGGATGTGGCAGCATCCCGCGACGGTCCGCAACGTCGCGACGCTGCGCGGCGACGGCGTGACGATCCTCGACCCCGACGAAGGCGCGATGGCGTGCGGCGAATTCGGCGCGGGGCGACTGCCCGAGCCCACGGCGATCCTGGCGGCGATCGAAACCCGAGATCCGTTCGCCCTGAGCGAAGTCGAAGGGCAGGTCGCAGGCGGTGCTTCGACTTCGCTCAGCACGAACGGCCTGTTGGGCAAGCATGTCCTGATCACCGCCGGCCCCACCCACGAAGCGATCGACCCGGTTCGCTACATCGCCAATCGCTCGTCGGGAACCCAGGGCTATGCGATCGCCGCCGCCGCCGCCCGCGCCGGCGCGCGCGTCACGTTGGTCAGCGGCCCGGTGGCACTCTTCACCCCGCCCGGCGTCACCCGAATCGATGTCGACAGCGCCGCCCAGATGGCCGCCGCGGTCGCGGCCGCGCCGCCGGCCGATGTCGCAGTCATGGTCGCCGCGGTCGCCGACTGGCGCGTAATACCCGCGGTCCAGAAGATGAAGAAGGAGGGCGGCGCGCTCCCACCGCTCAATCTGGTCGAGAATGCCGACATCCTCGCGACGCTGGCGACCGGCCCGAACCGCCCGAAGTTACTGATCGGATTCGCCGCCGAAACCGAAAACGTCGTCGCCAACGCCAGCGCCAAGCGCGTGCGCAAGGGTGCCGACTGGATTGTCGCCAACGACGTGTCACGCGACGTGTTCGGCAGCGACGGCAACATGGTGCATCTGATCACCGCGGACGGTGCCGAGGACTGGCCGCGGATGGGCAAGGACGCGGTCGCCGACCGGCTGATCGCAAAGATCGCGGCGACGCTCACGTGACGATTTCGGTCCAACTGAAACGCTTTCCCCATGGCGCGGACCTGCCCATTCCGGCTTATGCGACTGTTGGCGCTGCGGGAATGGATGTGGTCGCGGCGGAGGACCTGACCCTCGCCCCCGGACAGCGCCATGCGGTAGCGACCGGCTTCGCGGTCGCGATACCCGACGGCTACGAGATTCAGGTCCGCCCGCGCTCGGGCCTCGCGCTCAAGCACGGCGTCACCTGTCTCAATACCCCCGGCACGATCGACAGCGACTATCGCGGCGAGGTGAAGGTGATCCTCGCCAACCTGGGCCACGAACCCTTTGCGATCGCACGCGGCGACCGGATCGCCCAGTTCGTCCCCGCCCCCGTCCTGCGCGCCGAACTGACGGAGGTCGAAGCGCTCGATGAGACCGTGCGCGGCACGGGCGGGTTCGGCTCGACCGGACAGAGATGAGCCTCACCGACGCCGAACTCGACCGCTACGCTCGCCACATCGTTTTGAAGGAAATCGGCGGCGCGGGTCAGGCGCGGTTGAAGGCGGCAACCGTCGCGCTGATCGGCGCCGGCGGGATCGGCAGCCCCGCGATCCAGTATCTGGCCGCCGCCGGGATCGGCACGCTGCGTATTATCGACGACGATGCGGTCGCGCTGTCCAACCTGCAACGCCAAACGCTGTTCGGCACGCGCGATGTCGGCACCTCGAAGGTGGTCGCGGCGGCGCAATCGGTCGCGCGGCTCAACGACAACGTCCGCGTCGAAATGCGCCGCGAGCGGATCGACGTGGGGAACGCCGCCGCGCTGCTCGATAGCGCGGACGTCATCATCGACGGCTGCGACAATTTCGCGACCCGGCTCGCGGTTGCCGACACCGCGCTGGGCTTGCGCGTCCCGCTCGTGTCCGCCGCGGTCGGCCAGTTCGAGGGGCAGCTCGCGGTCTATCGCGGGTGGGAGGCAGACAAGCCCTGCTACCGCTGCTTCGTCGGCGCCGACCCCGACCGTCCCGAAATATCCTGCGCCGACCAAGGCATATTGGGCGCGATGACCGGGGTGATGGGCAGCCTCGCCGCGCTCGAGGCGGTCCGCGCGATCGTGCCGTTCGGCGATGACAGCGCCGGCAAATTGCTGCTCGCCGACGCGCTGTCGCTGCGCTTCCGGACGCTGACCCTGCCCAAGGATGCGGGGTGCGCGGCGTGCGCGGGCTGACCGTCATCCTTGCCGACGCCGCTAAGATCGAAGTCGCGCTGACGTTGGCCGCGGCGCAAGCAGCGCTGGAAGGTCGCGGGCGGGTCTATTTCCATGAAAGCGCGGTATCGGCCGCCGCCGAAGCAGCGGCCTTCGCGGTGGACCACAATGTCGAGCTGATCGTTTGCCAAACCGGGCTGGCGCAAGCCGGCATCGACCACGCGACCCTGCCGCCGACGATCGCCGCGGGCGGGCTCATCTCGCTCCTCGCCGAGCTCGGCGACGACCGGCTGGTGACGCTCTAGACGGTGAAACTCTCGCCGCACCCGCACGCGCCTTTGGCGTTCGGATTGGCGAAGACGAATCCGGCGGTGAAATCGTCCTCGACCCAGTCCATTATCGATCCGATCAAATACAGGATCGACCCACCGTCGACGTAGAGCGTCCCGCCCGGCGTGACGATCGTCTCGTCGAACGGCTTCGCCTCGGTCACATAGTCGACCGAATACGCCAGCCCCGAACACCCCTTGCGCGGCGTCGAGAGCTTGACCCCGATCGTCCCCGCCGGAGCGCGCGCCATCAACTCGGCGATCCGCGCGTGCGCCGACGGCGTCAGGTTCAGCGCGGCGGGGCGTTCGCGCAAGCTGCTCGCCATCACAGCATCCCCAATTCGAGCTTGGCATCGTCGGACATCTTCGCCGGATCCCAGGCGGGTTCCCAGACCAGCTCGACCTCTGCGGTCGCGACACCGGGCACGCTCGCGACGCGCAGCTCGACTTCGGCGGGCATCGACTCCGCGACCGGGCAATGCGGCGTGGTCAGCGTCATCAGCACCTTGGCGTGGCAGCCCTCGTCGATCTCGACCCCGTAGATCAGCCCCAGATCGTAGATGTTGACCGGGATTTCGGGGTCGAAAATGTCCTTCAGCGCGTCGACGACCGCCTCGTACAGCGCCCCGCCGACCGCGTTCGGGGAGTCCGCGACCGGCTGCTGCGCCAGGAACCCTTCGAGATAATCGCGCTTGCGCGAGAATGTCTCGGTGGGGCTCTCCTGCACCCGCGCGCGGGGCGGCACCTCGACGCCCTCGACTTCTTCGACGACGAACCGGTCGCTCATCCAAAAATCCTTGTCACCCGTTCGATCCCCGCGACCAAAGCATCGACGTCGGCCACCGAATTATACACCCCGAAGCTCGCCCGCGCGGTCGCCGGCACCCCCAACACATCCATCAGCGGCTGCGCGCAGTGGTGCCCCGCGCGGATCGCGACGCGGCTTTCATCCAAGATGGTGCCGATGTCGTGCGGATGCACCCCCTCGACCGCGAAGCTGACGATGCCCGCGCTGTCCGCCGGCCCGAACAGCCGCACCGAATTGATGCTGCCCAGCGCATCGCGCGTCGCGGCGACCAGCGCGGTTTCGTGCGCGTGGATACGGTCCAGCCCGATGCCTTCGACATACTCCACCGCCGCCGCCAGCCCCAGCGCGCCGACGATGTGCGGCGTTCCCGCCTCGAACCGCGCAGGCGGCGCGGCATAGGTCGTCTTGGCGAAGGTTACCCGGTCGATCATCGCCCCGCCGCCCTGCACCGGCGGCATCGCGTCCAGCAATTCCGCCCGCCCCCACAGCACGCCGATGCCGGTCGGACCGTACTGCTTATGCCCCGAGAACACGTAGAAATCGCAGTCGAGCGCCGCGACATCGACCGCCATCCGCGGCACCGCCTGGCACCCGTCGAGCAGCAATTTCGCGCCGACCGAATGCGCGATGTCGGCCGCGCGGCGCGCATCGAGCACCGAGCCGAGCACGTTCGACACATGCGCCAGCGCGATGAGCTTGTGCGCCGGCGTGATCAGCGCCGCCATCGCGTCGAGGTCGATCCGCCCGTCGCCGGTCAGCGGCACCACGTCGATCCCCGCCCCGACCCGCTCCGCGACCAGCTGCCACGGCACGATGTTGCTGTGATGCTCGAGCGTGGAGAGCAGGATGCGGTCGCCGGCCTTTAGCTGCGTGCCCGCCCAGCTCTGCGCGACCAGGTTGATGCCCTCGGTCGCGCCGCGCACGAACACGATCTCGTCAGGGGAGCCGGCACCGATGAAGCGCGCGACCTTGGCCCGCGCGGCTTCGTAGGCGAGCGTCATGTCCGCCGAACGCGCATACACCCCGCGGTGGACCGTCGCGTAATCGCGGTCATATCCGCGCGTGATCGCATCGATCACCGCCTGCGGTTTCTGCGCGGTGGCCGCCGTGTCGAGATACGCCCAGCCGTCGGAGATCGCCGGGAAATCGGCGAGGAGGTCGAGGGGGCGAGTGGCGAGCAGCACGCTCACAGCAACCGCGCCAACGCCGCACCCGCCGCCGCCTCGATCCGCGCGCGCTCGTCGTCGTCGACGATTCCCGCGAACGCACTCGCGATGAACGCCTCCAGCAATAACGCCTTCGCCCGCGCCGGCGCGATCCCGCGGCTGTTGAGGTAGAACAGCGCGCGCGCATCCAGTTCGCCCACCGTCGCCCCGTGCGCGCATTTCACGTCGTCGGCGTAGATCTCCAACTCGGGCTTCAAATTCGCCGTTGCCGTCCGGTCGAGCAGCATCGCCTTCACCGACTGCGACGCGTCGGTCTTCTGCGCATGACGCGCCACCGCGACCTTGCCGAGGTAGCTCCCCGTCGCCCGCCCGCTCAGCACCGCGCGCACGACTTGGTTGCTGGTCGCATTGGGCTCGACATGGTTCATCGTCGTGACGATCTCCAGCGTCTGCTGATCGCCCCCGAGCAGCGCCGCACCGAGCTCGAAGTGCGACCCTTCGCTGGCGGTCACATCGACCGTGATCCGCCCGAGCCGTCCGCCGGTGTTCAGCACGTGAAAGTTCGCGGTCGCGCCCGCGCCCAGCTGCACCACGAAATCACGCAGGGCGACGGCGTCAGCGGCGGCATCCTGCACGATCACGCGGTTCAGCGTCTCGCCCGCGGCCACGTCGATGATCTCGGCGGCGGGCACCGGCCACACCGACGCGACCGCTGCGACATCGCTGTAGCGCCAGGCCTCGTCACGCCGGGTCGGGAGCGCACTCATCGCCTGTATCCCCGCGCAGGCGGGGATCCAGTCTGGGCTCCCGCCTTCGCGGGAGCACAAGGGAGGGAGTGGCTCACGCCGCCACCCCGGCATACCCCTGCGCCTCGAGCTCATGCGCCAGCTCCGCCCCACCCGTCCGCGTGATCACGCCGCCGTCGAGCACGTGCACGAAATCCGGCCGCACGTAATCGAGCAGCCGCTGGTAGTGCGTGATCAGCAGCACCGCCTTGTCGGGTGCGCGCATGATCCGGTTGATGCCGTCGCCGACGATCCGCAGCGCGTCGATGTCGAGCCCGCTGTCGGTCTCGTCCAGAATAGCGAGCCGGGGCGCGATGATCCCCATCTGCACCATCTCGTTTCGCTTCTTCTCGCCGCCCGAAAAGCCGACGTTGACCGGACGTTTCAGCATCTCGGCATCCATCCCCAGCGACGCCGCCTCGGCCCGCGCCAGCTTCAGGAATTCGCCGCCCGACAGCGGCTTCTCGTCGCGGCTCGCGCGCTGCGCGTTAAGCGCCTCGCGCAGGAACTGGACGTTCGAGACGCCCGGGATTTCCACCGGATATTGGAAGCCGAGGAAGAGCCCCGCCGCGGCGCGTTCATGCGGTTCGAGCGCGAGCAGGTCGATCCACTCGCTTTCATCCGAAACGTCGTCACCCTGAACTTGTTTCAGGGTCCATGGCTCGGCAGGCCCATCTGGTGCGGTCGGCACGCTGGATGCTGAAACAAGTTCAGCATGACGGTTGGGCTGGAACATCACCGTCCCCCCCGTCACCACATACCCCGGCCGCCCGCCGAGCACATAGCCGAGCGTCGACTTGCCCGCCCCGTTCGGCCCCATGATCGCATGCACCTCGCCCGCGTTCACGGTGAGCGAGAGACCCTTGAGGATCGGCTTGCCGTCGATGTCGGCGTGGAGGTTTTCAATCTTGAGCATGACTTCTCGCGTTTACGCTGCGCATGATTTGGCGAGCGGCATAGTGACGGTACTGCGCAAATTCCTTCGATCGAAGAAGTCGCGTGCGGTCTTCTGGCGAGGCTTCCGGATAAGCCAGTTTGTCGCACAGGTTTATTGCCTGATCCGCCAAGTGCTTAGATGCAGCTTTTGTCAGCGGCGGATTTGTGTCGTCAGCAAGTTTGACAATATGACCGTTCAAGCACTGCTGGAGTTCGATCACCCAAGGCGACGGAGAGTACGCGCTTGCAGGTATAGCAACGAACAACATCAGGCCAAAAACTATCCGCACGAAAATCACCCCACTCTCCCCTCGAGCGAAATCCCCAACAGCTTCTGCGCCTCGACCGCCACTAAACCGCCGTCACCCTGAACTTGTTTCAGGGTCCATTTCTCCGCGGGCGACGACAGTGCTGTTGGCGCAATGGATGCTGAAACAAGTTCAGCATGACGGGCTGGGACACAGGTCAACCGACCGATCCTTCCAAGCTGATCCCCAGCAACTTCTGCGCCTCGACC
>JAZKGJ010000087.1:0-12116 GCA_040385975.1 Pseudomonadota bacterium
CATCACCGTCTTGCCGACCCGCGGCGGTGCGACGATCAAGGTGCGCTGGCCCTTGCCCTGCGGGCTGACGATGTCGATCACCCGCGCCGACTTGTCCTTGATGGTCGGATCGACCTGGTCGAGCGTCAGCTTCGATTCGGGATAGAGCGGAGTCAGATTGTCGAAATTGACCCGGTGCCGGACCGCTTCGGGATCGTCGAAATTGACCGCGGTCAGCTTCACCAGCGCGAAATAGCGCTCGCCGTCCTTGGGCCCGCGGATTTCGCCCTCGACGGTGTCGCCGGTGCGCAGCCCGAATTTGCGGACCTGGTTGGGCGAGATGTAGATGTCGTCGGGGCCGGCTAGATAGTTCGATTCAGGGCTGCGCAGGAAGCCGAAGCCGTCCTGCAGCACCTCGATCGTGCCGAGCCCCATGATCTCCTCGCCTTCCTCGGCCTGGACCTTGAGGATCGCGAACATCAAATCCTGCTTGCGCAGGGTGGACGCGCCTTCGACCCCCAGCTCCTCGGCCATGCTGACCAGTTCGGCGGGCTTCTTGTTCTTCAAATCTTTGAGATGCATCGGTTATTCCGGGATTTTTGAGCGCGTCGGCCGGCGAAATTCGCATGCGGCTCGAGGGGCTGGAGAGATAGTCCGCCGGGGTACCCGACGCCTGACCCGCGCCCTAGGTCTGCACGCCGGACAGGTCAAGCTAGAACGGGCGGACGATCACCAGCACGACGATCAACGCGGTCGCGAGCGCAGGGACTTCGTTGATCAGCCGCAATTGCCGCCCGGTCAGCAGCGGCGTGCCGGCCGCCAGCTTCTTCGCATAACCGACCGCCCAGCCATGATAGCCGCTGAGCAGCAAGACGATCAGCAATTTGGCGTGCAGCCAGCCCAGTCCTGGCGTCCCGTCGGCGAGCCCGAGATTGAGCGCGAGTGCGATCCCCAGCACCCACACCGCGATCAGCGACGGGGTCAGGATCATCCTGCGCAGCGTGCCCTCGCGCGTCACCCACAAGGCGGCCTCGGGCGAACCGGGTGCGGCCTCCTGATGATAGACCAGATAGCGTGGCAGCATGAACAGCCCCGCCATCCAGAAGATCACGAATACGACGTGCGCCGCCTTCAGCCAGGGATACGCCGCCCCCAGGAATCCCGCCATCAGCCGCCTCTCAGCCGCGCCAGCAACCGCTCAACGTGCGGGATCGGGGTTTCCTTGTCGATTCCGTGGCCCAGGTTGAACACGTGCGGCCGGGCGGGGAATGCCGCCAGGATGCGATCGACCGCGCTGTCGAGCGCATCGCCCGCCGCGATCAGCGCCAGCGGGTCGAGATTGCCCTGCACCGGCATCCCCGCCGGGAGCACGCGGTCGGCCCAGACCGGGTCGACCGTCTCGTCCAGTCCGATCGCATCGGGCTTAACCCCCGCGGCATAATCCGCCAGTTTCGCGCCTGCGCCCTTGGGAAAGCCGATCACCGGCGTGTCGGGATGCCGGGCCTTGAGCGCCGCGACGATCGCCGCATTGGGCGCGATCACCCAGCGCTCGAACTGCGCGGGGCTGAGGCTCCCCGCCCAGCTGTCGAACAACTGCACCGCTTCGACCCCGGCCATGATCTGCGCCGACAGGTAATCGACCGTCATCGCCGCCACCGCGTCGATGATCGCGCCGAACGCCGCTTCGTCGCGGTAGGCGTAGGCGCGCGTCTCGTGCTGATCGCGCGAGCCGGCACCCGCGACCATGTAGGTGGCGACCGTCCACGGCGAGCCCGCAAACCCCAGGAAAGTCGTCTCAGGCGACTTTTCGGCGAGTTCGGCGGCCACCAGCCGGCACGTCTGATACACCGGCTCCAAGCGCTCGGGAGCGCGAGTCAGCGCCGCGAGCGCATGATCGACCAGCGGCGGCGCCAGGCGCGGTCCCTCGCCCGCGCCGAAGCTCAAATCCTGCCCCAGCGCCCACGGCACCATCAGGATATCGGAAAACAGGATCGCGCCGTCGAAGCCGAACCGGCGGATCGGCTGAAGCGTCACCTCCGCCGCCGCGACCGGGTCGGTCGCGAGCGCCAGGAAGCCACCCTTCTCGGCCCGGAGCGCGCGATATTCGGGCAGATAGCGCCCGGCCTGACGCATCAGCCAGACCGGCGGGCGCGGCTGCCGCTCGCCCTTCAGCGTGGCGAGCAACGGTTTGAAACGTTCGGTCAGCACGGCCCCCTGAATCAATAAGAAGAGAATCTAAGAGAATTGTAGTGGTGATTGGGCGGACAATCGCGGGGCTTATGCGGTGATCCCCGACTTGCCAACACTCGCGCCCGCTGCACTCCCCGCCACGTCCCCGTTTTCCACAGCCTGTGCAGGGAACGCGACCCTGTCGAGCGGTTTGTGGACGAATCGAAGACTTATCCCGGCCGCGCAGCCGCCGCGCGAGCGACGCCGCGTATCACCGCATCCGCCCGCAGGCTTTTCCACAGCCTGGTCCCGCCCTATCGTCGCACCATGCGGCTGCATCTCCACCTGCTTTCGGACTCGACCGGGGAAACGCTGGAGAACATCGCCAAGGCCGCACTGGCGCAATATGACGATGTCGAGACGATCCGTCATTTCTGGCCGATGGTCCGAAACGACGCGAACCTGACCCGCGTGCTGGGCGAAATCGCGCAGAATCCGGGGCTGGTGCTGTTCACGCTGGTCAATCCCGAGCTGCGCCGCACGCTCGAGACGCGGTGCCGCGCGCTTGCGTTGACCGCGGTCGCGCCGCTCGACCCGGTCAACCATGCGCTGTCAGGGTTGCTCGGGCAGGCGGCGAAGGCGCGGCCGGGACGCCAGCACATCCTCGACGCCGCCTATTTCGCGCGGGTCGACGCGATCCAGTTCACAATCGCGCACGACGACGGCATCGGCTGGGAGAATTGGGAAGAGGCCGACATCGTCCTGGCCGGGGTCAGCCGCTCGTCGAAGACCCCGACCTCAATCTACCTCGCCAACCGCGGGTACAAAACCGCGAATATCCCGATCGTGGTGGAAAGCCCGCCCCCCGCCGCGCTGTTCACCCTGCAACATCCGATGGTGATCGGGCTGACCACCAGCGCCGACCGGCTGATTCAGGTCCGCCGCAACCGGCTGCTGTCGCTCAACGAAAGCCACGAGACTGCCTATGTCGAGGCGGACGCGGTCGCGCGCGAGGTTGCGTGGGCGCGACGGATGTTCGCCGACAACGGCTGGCCGGTGATCGACGTGACCCGCCGCTCGATCGAGGAGACCGCCGCCGCGATCATCGCGCTGGCCAGCGCGCGCGGGATCGAGCCGGCGTCATGACCCTCATCCTCGCCTCGCAAAGCGCGTCGCGGCAGGCGATGCTGGCCGCGGCCGGGGTCGCGTTCGAAGCGGTGCCCGCGCACGTCGATGAGACGGCGATAAAGGCGGCGATGGTCGGCGCCTCGCCACGCGATCTCGCCGACAAGCTCGCCGAGCTGAAAGCGGTGAAGGTGTCGGCGCGCCATCCCGGTGCGCTGGTGCTGGGGAGCGATTCGCTGGTGGCGCTCGCCGACGGACGCATTCTCGATAAACCGACCGACCGCGCCGATGCCGCGGCGCACCTGCGCGCGATGGCGGGCGGCACGCATCAGCTCTGGTCGGCGGCGGTGCTCGCGCGCGACGCCGCACCGCTCTGGCGTCACGTCGAAGCGGCGAAACTGTCGGTCCGCCCGCTGGCCGATGCCTTCATCGCGGCGTATCTCGACGCGGAATGGCCGGCGATCGCGGGCTGTGTCGGCTGTTTCCGGATCGAAGGTCCCGGCGTGCAGCTTTTCGACCGGGTCGAGGGCAGTCATTTCACGATTCTGGGGATGCCGCTTCTGCCGGTGCTCGGGCAATTGCGGGTGCTGGGAGCGCTACCGTCATGACTCCCTATGCCGAAGTGATCGGCGACCCGATCGCGCAGTCGAAATCGCCGATCATCCACAAATTCTGGCTCGACGCGCTGGGGATCGACGCCGATTATCGCCGCACGCAAGTGACTACCGACGGGCTCGCCGATTTTTTCGCCGAACGCCGCGCCGACCCCGCCTGGCGCGGCTGCAACATCACGATGCCACTGAAGCAGGCGGCGTTCGATCATGTCGCCGATCCCGGCGGGGTACGAGGTACGATCGGCGCCGCCAACACCGTCTTCCGCGATGAAGACGGCGCCTGGAGCCTCACCAACACCGATGCGGCGGGTTTTTACGGCCCGCTGGCGGGGGTCGATCTGGCGGGCCGGCCGGTTGCGGTGATCGGCGCCGGCGGCGCGGCGCGCGCGGTGCTGTTCGCGCTGGCGCGAATGGATGTGGGTGAGGTGACGGTGCTCAACCGCAACCCGCTTAAGGGCGCGGCGTTGCTCGCGAGTTTTGGCTTGGGCGGCCAGGCGCTGCCGCTTGCTGCGCCGCTCCCCCGCGCCGCCCTACTGGTCAACGCGAGCGTGCTCGGCATGGTCGGCCAGCCGCCGCTCGACCTCGATCTGACGCCGTTGCCGGTCGACGCGATCGCCTACGATATCGTCTATTCGCCGCTGGTGACCCCGTTGTTGGCCGCGGCCGAGGCGCGCGGATTGGAGACGATCGACGGCCTCGAAATGCTGGTCGGTCAGGCGGCGGCGGCGTTCGAGCTGTTCTTCGGCCAGGCCCCGCCGCGCGATCGCGACGCCGAACTGCGCGCGTTGCTGACCGCATGATGACCCTGGGCCTCACCGGATCGATCGGGATGGGCAAATCGACCGTCGCGAAGATGTTCGCGGATGCCGGCGTGCCGGTGTTCGACGCCGACGCCGCGGTCCACCGGTTGCAGGGCAAGGGCGGGCGGCTGGTCGCGGCGATCGAGGCGGCATTTCCCGACACGACCGGCCCTGACGGCGTGAACCGGACCGCGCTCGGCGAGGCGGTGTTGGGCCGGCCGGCTCTGCTCGAACAGCTCGAGGCGATCGTCCACCCCGCGGTCGGTGAGGAGCGCGCTGCCTTTCTGCGCGATAATGCCGCTGCGCCGCTCGTCGTCTTCGACGTGCCCTTGCTGTTCGAAACCGGCGGCGCGGCGCGGGTGGACAAGGTCGTGGTGGTGTCCGCTCCCGCCCACGTCCAGCGTGCGCGGGTCCTCGCCCGGCCCGGCATGACCGAGGCGCGCTTCGCCGCCATCCTGGCCCGCCAGACCCCCGATGCCGAAAAACGCGCCCGCGCCGACTTCGTGATCGACACCGGCGTCCCGCTCGCCGAAACTCGCGCCCGGGTGACCGCGCTGATCGCTTGCCTCGCCACCGCGCAGCCGCGATAGCCGCCTGATGCGCGAAATCGTGTTCGATACCGAAACCACCGGGCTCAGCTTCGCCGGGGGCGACCGACTGGTCGAAATCGGCTGCGTCGAACTCGTCAACCGGGTCGAGACCGGGCGCACCTACCATGCCTATTTCCACCCCGAACGGACGATGCCGCCCGAAGCGTTCGCGGTGCACGGGCTTTCCGACGTGTTCCTGTCGGACAAGGCGCTGTTCACGCACGGGGCCGACGAATTGCTCGCGTTCCTCGGCGACAGTCCGCTGGTCGCGCACAATGCCGCGTTCGACTTCGCCTTTCTGAACGGCGAGCTGGGCCGCTGCGGACGGGTCACGATTTGTACCAAGACCCGCTTCGTCGATACGTTGCAGATTGCCCGCCAACGCCACCCCGGCGCGAAGCACAGCCTCGATGCACTCTGCACCCGCTTCGGGATCGACCGCTCGCACCGCGTGCTCCACGGTGCGCTGCTCGACGCGCAATTGCTGGCGCAGGTCTATGTCGAATTGACCGGCGGGCGCCAGATCGGCTTGGGGCTCGTCGCGACCGCGCCCGCTGCGGCGCTGGCGGCCGGGGTGGCGCAGCCCATCGCCGTGGTGCGTCCGGCGCGCGCATTTGCGGCGTCCGAAGCGGAACTTGTCGCGCACGCGGCGTTTGTCGCTGGGTTGACCAACCCGCTCTGGGGCGCCCCGGCACCGAATTGAGTCGATCGGTTGACGCTCCCCGGTGCCGCGCCTAGCGCGACGCCCCACCACAAGGAGGAAATGCATGGAGATCCGGGTCTCGGGCCACCAGGTCGATACCGGCGACGCACTGCGCACCCAGGTCGAGGACCGGTTGCAGGGCATCGCCACCAAGTATTTCTCGCGCGCCATTTCGGCGCACGCGACCTTCGGCAAGGGACCGCACGATAACGGCTTCACCTGCGACATCGTGATGCACGTGATGCAGGGCCTCGTGCTCAAATCGTCGAATGCCGGACAGGACGCGAACGGTGCGTTCGCCGGCGCCGCCGACAAGATCGACAAGCAATTGCGCCGCTACACCCGCCGGCTGAAGGATCGTCACGCCGGCGAAGCCAATGCCGCCGCCGAGGCGCAGGCGTTCGACAACGCCGGCTACACCCTGTTCCAGGAACCGGTCGCCGACGAGGTCGAGGAAGCGCCGCTGATCGTCGCCGAAACCCGCGTCGACGTGCCCGACGCCAGCGTCGCCGACGCGGTGATGATGCTCGACCTCCGGCATACTAACGCCTTGCTGTTCAAGAACAGCAAGAGCGGCTCGCTCAACATGGTCTATCGCCGCGGCGACGGGACGATCGGCTGGGTCGAACCCAACCGCGCCGGCTAAGCGCGCGCGGCGATGCCCGACCTGTCCGATCTGGTCGTCCCGACCGCGGTCGCGGCGGGGGTGAGCGTTACGTCGCGCAAGCCGTTGGTGCCGCTGGCGGCGGGGATCGCCGCGGCGGCCTATGCGCTCGACCGGACGGTGGTCGCCGAAGCGCTGGCGGCGCGCGAGAAGCTCGGTTCGACCGGGTTCGGCGGCGGGGTCGCGATTCCCCACGCCAAGCTCGCCGCGGTCGAACGCCCGCTCGGCGCGTTCCTGCGGCTCGAAGCGCCGGTCGCGTTCGGCGCGATCGACGACCTGCCGGTCGATCTCGTCTTCGTCCTGCTGTCGCCGCTGGCGGCGGGCGCGGATCACCTGAAGGCGCTGGCGCGGGTGTCGCGCGCGCTGCGCGACAAGGCGTTCGTCGCCAAGCTGCGCGGCGCGGGGTCGGCGGATGCGATCTACGCGCTCCTTGCCGGGGGCGAGGCGGATGTCGGCTGAGGCGGGCGCGGCGCATTACCGCGCGCTGGAACGGCTGTATGCGGCGGCACCGATCAACCGGCTCTTCGATTCGCGGCTCAGCGTGACCGGGCCGGGCACCGCGCGGATCGCCTTCGACCTCGACGAGCGGCATTTCCACGCCGCCGACGCCGCGCACGGCACCAGCTATTTCAAGATGCTCGACGACGCGGCCTTCTATGCCGCGAACAGCCTGGTGACCGACCGCTTCCTGTTGACCACCGCGTTCAACCTGTTGCTGACCAAACCGCTCCGCGCGGGGCCGGTAACGGCGGAGGGACGCTGGGTCAGCGGCCAGCGCCGGGTCTATGTCGCCGAAGCGCGGCTGATCGACGCGGCGGGCGAGGAAGCGGCGCGCGGCACCGGCACCTTCATGCGCTCGCACATCGCGTTGGCGGGGCTGCCGGGGTATCGCGTGTGAGCACACGGCTAGCGAGCGGGCTCGTCGTCAACGCGCTGGTGCGGCGTGCCGGCGCGGCGGGGGGCGTGGCGACCGTGCTGGCCAAGGGCGATGCCGACGCCGGCGCGATCCTGATCGTCACAATGGAGCGGGGTCGCGACGAGCGGCTCTGGGAACGCGGCTATGGTCCCGACGGCAAGCCGGTGCTGGTCGCGGCCGGCCCCCAAGATGCGGCCGGCCCCCAAGATCCGGCCGGGATCGCCGATTACTGGCAGCGCCGCCGCGCGCAGGACCGGGATTTGTGGGTGATCGAACTGGACATCGCGTCTGGCGAACGGTTCGCCGCTGAAACGATCTGCGGCGATTGACTCGCTGCACTGCACCATTCAGGTCGCGGGCAGTTGAAGAGCGTTGTGTCGAACAGGGGTGCGGTCCCGGGTCGATTACGCAGTCGGGGGCAATCCGGCACGATCAGGTGAGCGATCGTGGTCCGCATTCCACCGCATTTTTGTGATGTAGATGACTTTTTTCCAACGCGCCGCGGTCTGTGCGGCGCTTTCGCTCGGGATCGTCGGCATGGCCGGCACATCGGTTCCGGGTCAGGCGGCTGAAACGGTCAACGACGCGATCGTCGCGCAAATATCGTTCCCGCAGCTGTTCAATCTCCCGGCCACCGGCCAGCGCATCGCGCTTCCGACCGTCGCCGCCACCGTGCAAACGGATGACGCCGTCAGCGACGATCAGGCTCCGACCGCGATCGATACCATCGACCCGGTCGCTCCCACCTTTCAAAGCCTGGCCGCCGCGGTCGCTGCGCAGGATGCGCCCGGCGACCTCAGCGCCGAGCTGCGCTGCCTGGCCGGTGCGGTGTTTTACGAATCGAAGGGCGAGCCGCTCGCCGGCCAGCTCGCGGTCGCCGAAGTCATCATCAATCGCGCGCGTTCGGGCCGCTTCGCGCGCTCGTTGTGCGGCGTGGTGACGCAGGCTGGGCAATTCTCGTTCGTGCGTGGCGGGGCGATCCCCGCGATCAATCCGGCGCTGCGGGACTGGAAGACCGCGCTCGCGGTCGCGCAGGTCGCGCTCGAGGACGCTTGGGCCAGCCCCGCGGCGGACGCGATGTTCTTCCACGCCCGCCGGGTGTCGCCGGGCTGGGGCAAGCCGCGTCTCGCCTCGATCGGGAACCACGTCTTCTATCGATAAAATACGGTTCGGACGCTTCCCAAGCGTTCGTGCAATGTTCTAAAGCGGGCGGATGCTGCGGCAGCCGCCCGTTTCGTGTCTGGACGACCCCGAATCGCCATTGTGCGCAGCCGACGTCGCGCGCGGCGTCGCGCGGTTGCTGCTTCGCCACGACTTGGTGGCGATGGGCGAAGTTCCGCTCGACGGCGGGCGACGTGCCGATCTGATGGCGATCGACGCGCGTGGCTGCATCGTCGTGGTCGAGATCAAGGTGTCGCGCGCCGACCTGCTCGGCGATGCCAAATGGGGCGAATATCTCGCGCATTGCGATCGCTTCTACTGGGCGGTACCGGCCGGATTTTCGCTCGCGCCTTTCGATGGCGAGACGCTGCTGCCCGAACGCACCGGGCTGATCGTCGCCGATCGCTACGACGCGGCGATCGTGCGCGAAGCGAAAACGGTGCCGCTGCCCGCTCACGTCCGCAAGCGCTGCACGCTGGCGTTTGCCAGGCGCGCGGGACGCCGGCTGATCGGGTTGGTCGATCCCGATGCGGTGGTCGGCAGTTACTAGTTGAGTTTGGGGCCCGACACCGGGCGTGCCGATTTCCTGGGCGCATCGCTCAGCGCCTTCACGATCGTGGTGAAGCGCGGATGATCGAGCGCATATTGCCGCGCCGATTTGCCGCCGAACCGGTCGGCGCGGTCGGGATCGGCGCCCTTGCCGAGCAGGAACCGGACCATCTCGAAACTGTGCGCGTTCACCGCCTTGATCAGCGCGGTCTCGCCGCGGCGGTTGGCGAAATCCAGCCCCGCCCTGCCGCGCAGCAGCAGTTCGGCCAGATCCTGATTGCCCGCCATCACCGCCAGAATCAGCGGCGTATCGCCCGCGGCGTTCAATACGTTCGGATTGGCGCGGTAATAGAGCAGGTCGTTGACGAACGCGCGGTTGTTGGTGCGCACCGCGACATGCAACGCGGTCTCGCCGTCGCTCACATAATCGAGCACCGCGGCGTTCAACCGGCTGCGGTCGGCGATGATCTTGTTGAAGGCGCCGCGGTCGTCGTCCTTGACCGCCTTGACCAGTTGAAAGCCGAACCCGCCGACCTGCGCGGCGAGCGGCGCCGCAACCACGACCGAAACGGCGATCAGCGAACGAAATGCGGACATCGGCAACCCTCATGCAAACCCATGCGCAGCCCGAGCCGCGCTTGCGGCGCCGCGCCTAACAGATCATGGCTGGCCGCACCATGAACGCGCGCCTTTCGATCGGTCTGGCCGTGCTGCTGGGGGCCTGTTCCCCCGCCGCCACCGTGCCCGACCCGCCCCCGCTGGCCGGGGCGCGGATCGGTGCGCCGTTCGCGCTGACCGATCAGGATGGGCGTCGCATCACCGACCGCGTGTTCGCCGGGCGCTGGCGGATCATGTATTTCGGCTACACCTTTTGCCCCGACGTCTGCCCGGTCGATGTGCAGATGCTGGCGGCGGGACTGAAGGCGTTCGAGCGTAGCGATCCCGCGCGGGGCGCGCGGGTGGTGCCGGTGTTCGTGACGGTCGATCCCGCGCGCGACGATGCGGTGACGCTCAAGGCCTTCACCGCCAACTTCCATCCCCGCATGGTCGGGCTGACCGGGAGCGAGACCGAAATCGCCACGCTGGCGAAGGCGTACGGCGTGGTCCGCCAGCTCGGCGCGAAGCAGGCCGGCGGCGGCTATCTGGTCGATCACAGCCGCCAGGCATATCTGATGGACCCCGCCGGCGCACCGGTCGCGCTGTTGCCGAGCGAGGGACCGCCGCAGGCGATCGCCGACGAGTTGGCGAAATGGGTCCGCTGACCCCGCCCAATTTCTGGGAATTGCCGCTCGCCAAGCTCGACCGCGGGCAGTGGGAGGCGCTGTGCGACGGCTGCGGCAAATGCTGTGTTCACAAGCTCGAGGACGACGAGACCGGCGAATTGCTCGCCACCAACGTTTCGTGCCGTCTGCTCGACCGCGCGACCGCGCAATGTTCCAACTACCGCCACCGTCACGCCTTCGTCAGCGAATGCGTCCGGCTGACCCCGCGCACTGCCGCCACGATCGACTGGCTGCCTGCGACCTGCGCATACCGGTTGCGCGCGGCGGGCGAGCCGCTGCCGGGCTGGCATTACCTGATCTCGGGCGACCGCGATTCGGTCCACCGTGCGGGCCAATCGGTGCGCGGCTGGACGATCAGCGAGGACGACGCGGGCGAACTGGAACATCATATCGTCGATCGCGAGCTATGAGCAGCGCGGTGGAAGTCGTGCGCAATCCGCGCGCCCGCCGTGCCCGCTTGAGCGTCGATGCCTCGACCGGGCGGGTCCGGCTGACGCTGCCAAAGCGCGCTGCGCTCGGCCCCGCGCTCGCCTGGGCCGAGGAAAAGCGCGAATGGATCGCGGCGCAACAGGCGCGGCTGCCGCTGGCGCGGCCGTTCGTATCCGGTGCGGTCATCCCCTTTGCCGACGGCGAACTCACGATCGACTGGTCGCCCGATCGCCCGCGGACGATCCGGCGCGAGGGTGACCGGCTGGTCTGCGGCGGCCCGGCGGAGGGACTGTCGCGTCGGGTGACGGCCTGGCTGAAGCGCGCCGCGCTCGCGGTGCTGAGCGAAGAGACCCACGAATGCGCCACTCGCGCCGGGGTCGGCGTCAGCGCGGTCGCGGTCGGCGATCCGAAGTCGCGCTGGGGCAGCTGCGCTGTGCATGGCGCGATTCGCTACAGCTGGCGACTGATCCTCGCGCCCGGCTTCGTGCGTCGTTCGACCGTCGCGCATGAGGTCGCGCACCGTGTCCACATGCACCACGGTCCGGCCTTTCACGCGCTTGCGGCGACGCTGAGCGAGGCCGACGACCAGGCCGCGCACGCGTGGCTGCGGCGGCACGGCGCCGGGCTTCACTGGTTCGGGCGGGACTCGGGCTCCGGCTGACGCTCGGGCGGGCGCGGTGACTGCGGCCGCGGGTTGCCGATCGCGCGGTCGAGCCAGTCCTGATCGAGCTGTTCGGCGCGCTCGGCGGGGCGGCGCGGATCGGAAAAGGGTTGGTCCGCATCCTGCTCGCGCGGGTCGTCGCCGACGCCGGGCGGCGGCTCGACCGGATTGCCGTTCTCGTCGACATAGCTCTCGGCATTGTCGGGCTCGCCGAAATACGCTTCCTCATCGGGCTCCAGCTGCCATTCGGGCAGCGTCACCTTGGTCTCGAACGGCTCGATCGGGCGCTTGGCGACCGCGCGCGTCATGAACGCGGCAAACGCGCGTGCCGGCGCAGTGCCGCCTTGGAGCCCGGGAATCGCGCGCGCGTCGTCACGGCCCATCCACACCCCCGTCGTCAGCCCGGAAGAAAAGCCGAGGAACCAGCCGTCCTTGTTCGAACTGGTCGTGCCGGTCTTGCCCGCGACCGGGCG
>JAZKGJ010000088.1:0-6864 GCA_040385975.1 Pseudomonadota bacterium
TGTAGATCCGGCAGCCGAGGTCCTGCAGATCGACCAGGATCACGTCGAACGTGTGCAGCGACTGCCCGCTCGGTCGCCGCGTCTCGCCGTACAGGCTGAACACCGGAAAGCCGTAGGTCGGGTCGGTGAAGTCGGGCGATTCGACCATATTGTCCTGCAGATCGCCGCGCAGCCCGTGCTGCGGCCCAAACGCTGCGGTGACGTTGACCCCCGCCGCGACCAGCGCGTCGATGCTGTGCGTCAGATCCGCGGTCACCGACGCCGGATGCGCAAGGAGCGCCACGCGCCTGCCCTGCAAGTGGCCGAGCAGCGCGGGCTCGGAAAGCAGGACGTCGATGCCGAACTTCATAGCTCAGCCGACTGCCGGGAGGTCCAGGACAAAGCAAGCCGGGTCGTGGAAATCGGGCGGCCCGTCGGGGTGCGCGAGCGCCCAATAGGATTTGGTGCCGTCGGTTTCCTCGATGATGGCGGAGAGGTTGACCTGCCAATCGCCTGCAGTCGCCACATCGACCTGCGCTGCCAGCTTGCCATCGATCCAAGTTACCCTCGGCACCACATCGGCATTGCGAATACCGGCCCGGTAATCGTCGAAGACATAAGCCGCCCAAGCACCCGACGGCGCAAAATTGAATTCGAGATATCCGGTCCCCGCACCCGCGATGAACGCCTCGAAGCAAGTGTGCTGCCACAAACCGTCGGCGCGACCGGGCGGTGCGTCGGCGAATGTCACGTCGGCCAACATTTCGATCTGATACTCGAGCAGCAGGCGCTGGCCGATCCGACCCGCACGCACAGTTACGCCGTTTGCGACGCCGGGCGCGTGAGGCAACAGGTCCATGCCGCACCCTATCCGTTCGTCCCGAGCGAAGTCGAGGGACCCGCGCCAAACACCGATGTCTCGACTTCGCTCGACACGAACGGCATTGGTACGGCCATGACCGAATACCGCTCCGACCTGCTGCGCCTGCTCTCCGAACGCGGCTATATTCACCAGGCGACCGACGCCGCCGCGCTCGACGCGCTTGCCGCGCGCCAGGTCATCCCCGGCTACATCGGCTTCGACCCGACCGCGCCTTCGCTTCACGTTGGCAGCCTCGTCCAAATCATGTTGCTCCGGCGGCTGCAACAGGCCGGGCACAAACCGATCGTGCTGATGGGCGGCGGGACCGGCAAGGTCGGTGACCCGAGTTTCAAGGACGAAGCGCGCAAGCTCGCCAACGACGCGACGATCGCGGCCAACATCGCCTCGATCAGGACCGTATTCTCCCAGTTCTTGACCTTCGGCGACGGCCCGACCGATGCGATCATGCTCGACAACGCCGCGTGGCTCGACGCGCTCGAATACCTGCCCTTCCTGCGCGATGTCGGGCGGCATTTCAGCGTCAATCGCATGCTCAGCTTCGATTCGGTGAAGCTGCGGCTGGACCGCGAACAGTCATTGAGCTTCCTCGAATTCAACTACATGATTCTGCAGGCGTACGATTTCGCGGTGCTGGCGGACACCCATGGCTGCCGCCTCCAGATGGGCGGCAGCGATCAGTGGGGCAACATCGTCAACGGCGTCGAACTGGCGCGGCGGATGGACGGACGCGAGGTGTTCGGGCTCACCACCCCGCTCATCACGACCGCCGACGGCGGCAAGATGGGCAAGACGATGGCTGGCGCGGTCTGGCTGAACGAGGAGCAGTTGAGCGCGTACGATTACTGGCAGTTCTGGCGCAACGCGGACGACCGCGACGTCGGGCGCTTCCTGCGGCTGTTCACCGACCTGCCGCTGGATGAGATCGCGCGGCTGGAGGCGCTGCCCGGGGCCGAGATCAACGCCGCCAAGATCGCGCTTGCGAACGCGGCAACCGCCATGTGCCACGGCCAGGCGGCGGCGGATGCAGCGGCCGACACGGCGCGCCGCATCTTCGAAGAGGGGATTTCCGGCGACGCCCTGCCCACGCTAACGGTCGCGGGCGACATCGGGGTCATCGACGCACTGATCGGGCTGGGGTTCTGTGCGTCGAAAGGAGAAGCCCGCCGGCTGATCGCGGGCGGCGGCGCACGGGTCGATGGCGAACGCGTCGCCGACGAGGCCATGCACATCGCGGCGGGCGAGGCACCCGTCCGCATCTCGGCGGGCAAGAAGCATCACGGCCTGCTAATCCGGAATGGATGATTAATCAGCATATTCCGGCGCTTGCGGAGACACCGGCAACCAAATGTTAGGGTCCGCGTCGGATAAAAGCGACATGTGCCCGCCCCCGCGCCCCGCCTTCCCTGGTCATGCCGCTTAGCAACCTCGCCTTCGCGAGCGACCGGCGCGAGCATCGCGACGAAGTGCATCATCGGACCAAGGCGACCGGCCCTGGGGGCGCGGCGCTCACCCTGCTCATCGTCAACATCTCGCCGCGCGGACTGATGGCGCGCTGCGACACCGCGATTGCGGTCGGGACTCAGCTCTCGCTGACGCTCGGCCACGCGCCGGTCGTCGCCGAGGTGCGCTGGGCGCTGGCCGGGCGGATCGGCTGCGAATTCGTCGCGCCGATCGCGGCGAACGCCTATTACGCGCTGCTGCCCCGGCTGGCGACCTAGCCCGAGCGCAGCAGCGCAACCCCGGCATCGCGGTCGAACAGGTAGAGCGCGGTCCGCGCCGCTTGCCCCCGCCCGCCCTCCAGCCCGCCATCGCGATCGATCAGCAGCCGCGCATCGTCGTTGGCGACCGCGACCAGTTCGGCGATCTGTTCCGGGCTCGCCAACCGGAAGCTACGCTCACCCGATTGCCGCGTCCCCAGCAGGTCGCCGCTCCCGCGCAGCCGCAGATCCTCCTCGGCGATGCGGAACCCGTCGTTGCTCTCGCGCATCAGCGCGAGCCGCGCCCGCGACGTTTCGCTGAGCGCATTGCCACGGATCAGCAGGCACACCGATTTGCCGCTGCCGCGCCCGACCCGCCCACGCAGCTGGTGAAGCTGCGCCAGCCCGAAACGGTCGGCGTGTTCGATCACGATCAACGTCGCGTTGGGCACATCGACCCCGACCTCGATCACCGTCGTCGCGACCAGCACGCTGGTCCGCGCCGCCGCGAAATCGGCCATGACCGCATCCTTGTCGGCGGGCTTCATTCGCCCGTGGACCAACGCAATCTTGTCCGCGAACCGGGCGCTCAGCGTGGCCGCCCGCGCCTCCGCCGCGGCGAGATCGCTCTTCTCGCTTTCCTCGACCAAGGGGCATACCCAATACGCCTGCCCGCCGTCGGACAGGTGGCGCGCGAGCGCATCGACGACCTCGCCCAACCGGTCCTCGCTGATCACCCGCGTCTCGATCGGCTGGCGGCCCGGGGGCATCTCGTCGAGCCGGCTCACATCCATCTCGCCGTGCGTCGCCAGCGTCAGCGTGCGCGGAATCGGCGTTGCGGTCATCACCAACAGATGCGGCGCGCGTTCGGCCTTCGCCTGCAGCATCATCCGCTGCGCGACCCCGAAGCGGTGCTGTTCGTCGACCACCACCAGCCCGAGATCGCGGTAGTTCACCGCTTCCTGGAAGATCGCGTGGGTGCCGATCAGAATGTCGATCTCGCCCGACGCCAGCCCCATCAGCGTTGCCTCGCGCACCCGCCCCTTGTCGCGCCCGGTCAGCACCGCGACCCGCACCGGCAGCCCGGCGAGCGTGCGACTCAGCGTCTCGAAATGCTGCCGCGCCAGGATTTCGGTCGGGGCCAGCAAGGCCCCCTGCGCCCCCGCCTCGACCGCGGTCAGCAGCGCGAGCGTCGCGACCAGCGTCTTCCCCGACCCGACATCGCCCTGCAACAGCCGCAGCATCGGCTGGGTCTGAGCGAGATCACCGTCGATCTCCGCGATCGTCCGCGCCTGCGCCCCGGTCGGCGCGTACGGCAGCCTGAGCGCATCGCGCAGCCGACCGGTCCCCGCCAACGCCCGTCCCCGCCGCGCGCGATTCGACTGCCGGACCAGCGCCAACGCAAGCTGATTCGCGAAGACCTCGTCATACGCCAGCCGCTCTCTCGCGCTCGCATCGGCGGGGTCGGCGTGGAGCGCTGCCAGCGCCGCCCGCCACGCCGGCCAGCCGCGCTGCGCCAACAATCCGGGTTCGATCCATTCGGGCAGATCCGGCGCGCGCTCGATCGCCTGCGCCGCCAGTTGCGCCATCCGTCGCGCGGTCAGCCCCTCCGACAGCGGATACACCGCCTCGCGCGCCGGAAGCTCGCCCTCCTCGACCGCTGCGACGTAATCGGGATGCACGATCTGGAGGGTATCGCCGTAGCGGTCGAGCCGCCCCGACACCCGCCGCGGCTCGCCGAGCGGATGCGACTTCTTCGCCCAGCCACTGTTTCCGCCGAAATAGACCAGGCTGACGTAATTGCCGAGCGCGTCAGTCGCCTGCACCCGGGTCGGCCCGCGCCCAGCGCTACTCCGGTAATCCACCGCCGTGAGCGTGATCGCGATGACCCGCCCCACGTCGGCCTCCATCAGCTCGGTCCGCGGCAGGCGATCGATGAAGCCGGTCGGCAGGTGAAACGCGACATCGATCACGCGCCTCAACCCGAGCCGCTCAAGCGGCTTGGCGAGCCCCGCGCCGATCCCTTTCAGCGCGGTCGTCTCCGCAAACAGCGGATTGAGGATGTCGGGCCGCATGATAGTCGCTTACACGCGACCGCGATGGATTCCGACACCCACCTGAAACGCCTGCGCTTCCGCGCCTGGCACCGCGGCACGCGTGAGGCCGATTTGCTGATCGGCGGGTATTTCGACGCGCATCACCCCGACTGGGACGCCGCCGCGCGCGACTGGTTCGAGGCTTTGCTCGAGGAGCAGGACGTCGACATCATGGCTTGGGCGATGGGGCGCGGCGACCCGCCCGCGCGGTTCGTCGGCCCGCAGATGACTGCGTTGCAGATGCTGGGCTATGTGCCGGTGGCGAAGTGAGCGACACCCCATCCCCCGTTCGCCCTGAGCGAAGTCGAAGGGCCGGCGTCAGACGCAAGTGCTTCGACTTCGCTCAGCACGAACGGGTCAGGAACGGCGGACGATGACCGTCCTCGGCGTCACCCGATCGATCACGGGCCAGGCATGGCGCTGGCGCGGGACCGCGGCGGAGGGTCTCGCGCCCGACGATCTCGTCACGCAATTGCTGCTGGCGCGGGGGTGTTCGCGCGACGATCTCGATTCGCATCGCAACCCGTCGATCCGCGGCTTCATGCCCGACCCGGCGATCTTCCGCGACATGGACCGCGCCGCCGCCCGCCTCGCCGACGCGGTGGTCGCGGGCGAAGCGGTGACCGTATTCGGCGATTACGATGTCGATGGCGCAACCTCCGCCGCATTGATGATTCGCGTGCTGCGCGATCTCGGCCTCGATCCCCAAGCCTATATCCCGGACCGGCTGATGGAGGGCTACGGCCCGTCGGGCGAAGCGCTCGTCCGAATCGCCAGCGGCGGCGCGACGCTGATCGTGACCGTCGATTGTGGTGCGCAGGCATTCGAAGCGCTCCAGATGGCGGCCGACGCCGGGGTTGATGTGGTCGTGATCGACCATCACAAATGCGCGAGCCAACTCCCGGTCACGCACGCGCTGGTGAACCCCAACCGCTTGGACGAGACCGATGGTGCCGCGCACGGACACCTAGCCGCCGTGGGCATGGCGTTCGTGGTGGCGGCCGCGGTGATCCGCGAATTGCGCGGCCGCGGGTTCTTCACCGACCGCCCCGAACCCCGCCTGCTCGACCTGCTCGATCTCGTCGCACTCGGCACTGTCGCCGACGTGGCGCAGCTGCGCGGTCTCAACCGCGCCTTCGTCGCGCAGGGGCTGAAGGTCATGGCGCAGCGCCGCAACGTCGGGCTGACCGCGCTCGCCGCCGCCGCGCGGCTGACCCGCGCGCCGACCTGCTCCGACCTCGGCTTCGCGCTCGGGCCGCGGATCAACGCCGGCGGACGGGTCGGCAAATCCGACCTCGGCGTGCGGCTGCTCACCACCAACGACCCCGCCGAAGCCTCCGCGATCGCCGCCGAACTCGACCGGCTGAACGAGGACCGCCGCGCGATCGAACAGGGCGTGCAGGCCGACGCCGACACGCAGTCCACCGCCGGCGCGGTCGCAGTCGTTTTCGGCAATGGCTGGCATCCCGGGGTGATCGGCATCGTTGCGGGACGGCTGAAGGAGAAACTCGGCAAACCCGCCATCGTCATCGCGGTCGACCGAGACGGCGTCGGCAAGGGCTCGGGGCGCTCGATCGCGGGCGTCGATCTGGGGGCGGCCGTGCTTGCCGCCAAGGACGCCGGCCTGCTGGACGCGGGCGGCGGCCACGCGATGGCGGCGGGGCTGACGATCGCCGCCGACCGGATCGCCGACTTCACCGCCTTCCTCAACGATCGCCTGAGCGACGCGGTCGCGCGCGCCAGCGCCGACCGCGCGCTGCTGCTTGACGGCATCTTCGCGCCCGGCGGGCTCACCCCCGCGCTGGTCGAGGCGATGGAGGTCGGCGGCCCGTACGGCATGGGCTGGCCCGCGCCGCGCGTCGTCGCGGGACCCGTGCGGATCGTGAAGGCCGATGTCGTCGGCAACGGCCATGTCCGCGCGATCGTCGCCGGTGACGACGGCGGCGGTTTCAAGGGCGTCGCCTTCCGCGCGCTCGACACTGCGCTCGGTCAGGCGCTGATCGGCGCGGCGCCGCATCGCCGGCTGTGGCTGGCGGGACGGGTCAAGCTCGACGACTGGGGCTCGCGCCCCGCCGCCGAACTGCATATCGAGGATGCCGCGTGGGCGGATTGACGGAATCGGTGATCTTGCCTAGGCGCTCCCGACGCCAGCGATGGCCCCTTCGTCTAGCGGTTAGGACGCGGCCCTTTCACGGCTGAAGCACGGGTT
>JAZKGJ010000089.1:0-6965 GCA_040385975.1 Pseudomonadota bacterium
GCGTGTCGTCGATGGTCTTGCGGCGGGTGCGGTCGAGGTTGAGGCTGACCACCGGGCCGAGCTGGAAATCGACGACCGGGCCGGGCGCGTTCGGCACCACGTCGACGTAGAGCTTCAGCCCGCGGGTGTAGAAGGACACCCCCGACACGGTACCCTGGATGAAACCGGCCGGGATGAAATTGTTGTTGTCCGAGCCGTCATAGCTCGGGACGGTGCCGACGCCGAGCGCGACGGTTACGCGGTCACGGTTGAGGTCGGCGGGGTCGAGCGCCGGGGCGGTGCCGACCGGGTCGGTGCTGGTCTGCGCCAGCGTAGGCGTGGCGAACGCGCCAAGCGCGGCAGCGCTGGCAAGCGCGGTGAAATTACGAAAAGTCATGTGCGAAACGGGCCCTGTTCAGTCTGTCTGACGGAGGTAACACCGCCGAAACGATTTGGCTCCGTCACAGCAGATAGCGCAGCTTCACCTGTTGCACCGCTGCATCACCATCGAGCCGGAACCGCGCGGCGGCAAAACGCGGCGCGCCGAACCCGATCGGGGGATTGTTCGAAAAGCCAAAGCCTTCGCGCGGGATGCCGACGAAGGTATCGAGCCGGGAATTGCCGTTGGCATCGTGGATGACCGCCACTGCCCAATCGCCGCGCGGCAAGGCGTCGAAGCGCACACTATGCTGGCCCGCGGGCACGGTCCGGGCGATGGCGCGGGCGTCGCCGACGCACGACGGGAACCGGCGCGGATTCGCGGTCAGGCAGAGCTGCAGCTCGCCGCGGGCCGAGCGCAGCCCCGAGACTTCGACCAGGACCTCACCGACCGGGGTCGCGCCGCCCAGCATCAGCCACGCGCCCAGCAGCACCGGCAAACTCGCCGAGCCCCGCATCGGTGCCGCAAAGCCGGTCCCAGAACCGAAAATAGAGGCCATAATTGCACCTGTACCGGGCGTGATGCCGCTGATGATGGCTCGCGGTAATGAGCCAGCCCCCCAGTGGCCCGGCCCAGATGAACCGCGGGAAAACCTCCCACCCCATGTGGTTGGTGACCCCCATAAGCGTCATGATTCCAAGCACCAAGCCAAGTGCTGCGACATGGATCGGAATGACGAACACCAGTAGCGGAATTGCCACAGCGCCGGTGAGCGCCTCGAGCGGGTGAAACGCCATCGCTGCCCAGGCGGTCGGCGGGCGGCTGGCGTGGTGGACCGCATGCGCCACCCGGAACGGGCCGGGCCGGTGCAGCCAGCGGTGACTCCAGTAGAACCAGGTATCGTGCGCGAACAAAAAGAGCAGGACGCTCACCGGCAGATACCAGAGCGGGTACGTACCGAGATCGCGGTAGATCAGCGTCCAGCCGCGATTGGCCCAGCCCCAGGCGACGACCCCGGCGGGGACGCCGTAGATCGCGGCGGAAGCGAGGCTCCACGCGATCTCGCGCCGGATCTGGGGGTCGAGCCCGGTGTAGAGGCCGGGATGCTTCAGCCGGGTGGCGAGCGCGAACCCGCCCGAGGTGACGAGATAACGGACGCCGACGATGACACTCATCGCAATTGCGGAGACGAGGATGGCGAACGTGGCGGTCACCAGATGGATATAGCGGGTCCGACCGGATTTCAGAACCGCATCCTCGCCGGCGCGTCACCGGTCCGGCGCGGTTCCGGGGAAGCCGAAGCTCAGGCTGGAAAAAATGGTTTCGAAATCGGCGGCGGGATTGCCGGTGACGGGCTTGCTCCACACCACGTTCAGCTGCCATTCGCCGGTGCGCGGGAGCTGGAAAATGGCGCGGCCGGCACCGTCGGTGCGGTGGGTTTCGACCGGTTTTTCATCGGCGCGCAGATTGGTGAGCTTGACCAGCGCACCCGGCAGGGCGCGGCCTTCGTAGATCACCCGGACCGGCAGGTCGGCGCCACCGGCGGGGCGGTAGGGATTGCGTTCGGGCACGATTTCCAGCGTCATCCCGAGCGGCCGGGTCACTTGCGGTTGGACGGCGCCGGGCGGCCCGACCTGGACCAGCGCCTTCGCGCGGCGGCTATAGCTTTCGCGCCCGGGCGCGGCGGTGGCACCGTGGCGCTCGCGCCAGACCAGCGGCGGGGTCACGCCTTCGTCGCGCAGATATTCGGCGAAGCGTTCGGGCGGGAGCGTGTTGAACGCCGGGGTGCTTTCGAACGCCATGACGTGCGTGCCGCGCGCCGCGAACGACACCGTCGCGTCGGGGGCGTACGTTCCCTGTTGCAGCGTACCGGAATGGTCGGCGCGGACCCGCCCGGGACCCACGCTGCGAAAGGCGACGACGCGGTTGAGCCGGAGCACCCAGCGCTGGCGCGACGGGCCGTGCCCGACCAGAATCGCGACCGAGGTGGCGGCGCGCGGCGCGAGCCAGAAGCTGCTCGGCTGAATCCAGAAATCGTGCGCCCACGCGCTCCCGGCCGCGACCAGCGCCAGCGCGCCCGCGCACCAGATCTTGCGCACCATCTATTGCCGGGTCCGGTCCTCTGCCCCCGCGCTCGGCGGAAACGGCTGGTGCGGCTTGGCGACGAACGGGAAGGCGCTGGCGAAGGCGAGTTCGTTGGCGTTGACGCGGTCGCCGAACGGCTTGCCGTTGTTGATCAGCGTGAAGGTCATGTCGACGACATCGTCCTGCAGCCGCCGCCCGCCCATCTTGCCGAAGCCGCCATCGCGGTTGGTGCCGCCGCCTGCGCCGCGGTTGGGGATGCGGGTGTCGAGCCGCAGGATGTCGCCCTTGTTCGCAACCGCGTCGAGCAGCATCGCGATATGCGCGTCGTCGGTGCCCGCGCCGCGCAGCGACTTGACGATATCGTCGCGGAAGCGCCCGCGCGCATCGTCCTCGGTCGAGGCCATATTGTATTCGTTCTTGCGCGGCGCCGGGATCAGGCCGTTGTTGACGAGCGGGTTGCCGTCGCGGTCGATCGTCACCCAATCGCCGCTCCCTTCGATCACGCCGGCGTCGTTGATGCGCTGGACCCGGCGGCGCTGGGTGACGGCATTGACCCCGATGACGCTGCCCGCCGGGCCGCGCAGCATGGCGGCCGGCAGGCGGATCGCGGTGATCAGCGTGTTGAAGCCAGCGTAGGTGTCGCGGCCGCGTTCGCCGAGCAGCGCCTTGTTGGGGCGGCCCTTGCCGATCGAGGCGACCAGCCGGTTCGCGCCGGTATCGTCGAGGAAGAACGGGTCGTCGGCGTTGCCCGCGAAGAATTGCACGCCCGATTTGGGATCGGCGGTGACGACGAAATCGGGGGCACGATATTCCTGGTTCGAGGGCGTCGTCGGCGCGTCGAAGGTGGCTCCGTCGGGCAGGACGATCCGCGCGGTCTGCGGCATCTCGCGACCGAGGCCGGGGGAGAAAAAGACGTCGACGAAGCGGTCGGCCTTCGCATCGCCGGTATTCTCGATCTCGAAGCGGTAGCGGATGTTACTGTCGAAGATCGGCATGCCGAAATGTTCGCCGGAGACGATGAAGTCCTGCGTGCTCATGATCAGCACGACCTGCGAATTGTCGTTGGGATCGACGAACGCCCACATGTCGGCAAGGTCCGAACCGCGGTCCTGCGCGATCGATGGGGAATCGATGTGATCGGAGGCGAGCGCGCGGCTGACCGGCGAGGGCGCAAGCGTGCAGAGCGCCGCGGCGGCCGACAGCAGCGCGGCTTTGACGATCTTCAGCGAGCGCGTCGGTGGTGTTAGATGGGTCATGACCTCTCCTCGTCCCGGCCGGAGCGACGCGCAGCGGGAGCCGCGCGGAGTCGTCCGTCGAGCGTTCAGCGCGCCACAATCGACCGCAATGCAATAAGCGGCCCGGCCACCGGCGACAAAATCCGCAGCAAACGCGCGGCAACCGCACGATTGCGCGAGGGGAGCGGGGTCGGGTTCGCCTAGCCTTCCGCGCCGCGGGCGGTTAGGCGGACGGCCATGCCCGCCACCATCAGCTGCGACGTCGCGATTGCCGGGGGCGGGCTGGCGGGGTCGCTGATCGCGCTGGCGCTGGCGGCGCGGCGGCCCGAGCTGGACGTGCGGATCGTCGAGGGCGGGCGGACGTTGGGCGGCAATCACGTCTGGTCGCTGTTCGGAAGCGACGTGGCGGACGCCGACCGCTGGCTCATCGCGCCGCTCATCTCGCACGGGTGGACCGGGTACGACATTGCCTTCCCGGCGCATTCGCGCGGCTTCGAACAGAGCTATTATTCGATCGAGAGCGAGCGGCTGGACCAAGTCGTGCGCGCGCAATTGCCGCCCGAACGGGTGCTGACGAAGCGCAAGATCCTGGCCGCCAGCCCAACCGCGATCGTGCTGGCGAACGGCGACCGCGTGGTGGCGAAGGGCGTGATCGACGCGCGCGGCCCGGGCGACCTCGCGCTGATTGATTGCGGGTGGCAGAAGTTCGTCGGACGCGCGTTCGAACTGAGCGAGCCGCACGAGCTGGCGCGCCCGGTGGTGATGGACGCGACGGTCGCGCAGCTCGACGGCTATCGCTTCGTCTACCTGCTGCCGCTGTCGGCGACCGAGATCTTCGTCGAGGATACCTATTACAGCGACGCCCCCGAGCTCGACGTCGCGGCGGTGTCGGCGCGGATCGATGACTATGTGGCGGCCAAGGGCTGGTCCGTGCTGCGCGAGACGCGCACCGAGGCGGGCGTGCTGCCGGTCGCGATCGCAGGGGATTTCCACGCCTATTGGCAATCGGGCGGCAACAAGGTGGCGAAGGCCGGGATGCGCGCCGGGCTGTTCCATCCGACCACCGGTTATTCGCTCCCCGATGCGGTGCGGCTGGCGGGGGTGATCGCGAATGCGCCCGATGTGTCGGGGGCGGCGCTCCATGCGCTGACGCACGATTACGCGCGGGCGGCGTGGCGGCGGCGCTGGTTCTATCGCCGGCTCGACGCGATGCTGTTCCGCGCCGCGCAGCCGCACGAGCGCTACAAGGTGCTCGAGCGCTTCTATCGGCTGAGCCCCGCGCTTATACGCCGCTTCTATGCGGGACGGACGACGATGGCGGACATGGCGCGGGTGGTGACGGGCAAGCCGCCGGTGCCGCTGATGCACGGGTTTTCGGCGCTGTTCGGCGGGCATCCGTTGCGTGGGTCGGCATTGGAGAAACAGGCGTGATGAAGTCCGCAATCGTGGTCGGGGCCGGGTTCGGCGGGCTGGCGCTGGCGATCCGGCTGCAATCGGCGGGCGTGCAGACCACGCTGGTCGAGGGGCGCGACAAGCCCGGCGGGCGGGCGTATTATTGGGAACGCGACGGCTTCACCTTCGACGCCGGGCCGACCGTCATCACCGATCCCGATTGCCTGAAGCAATTATGGGCATTGTCGGGCCGCGACATCGCCGACGACGTCGAGCTGGTGCCGGTCAGTCCGTTCTACCGGCTGAACTGGCCCGACGGGACCAATTTCGATTATTCGAACGACGACCCGGCGCTGGCGAAGGAGATTGCCAAGCTGAACCCCGACGATGTCGCGGGCTATCGCGATTTCCTGGACTATGCGGCCGGGGTGTACCGCGAAGGCTACGTCAAGCTCGGCCACGTCGCGTTCCTCGACTTCGCGAGCATGATCAAGGCCGCGCCCGCGTTGATGAAGCATCAGGCGTGGCGATCGGTCTATTCGATCGTCAGCGGCTTCGTGGAATCGGAAAAGCTGCGTCAGGCGCTGAGCTTCCACACGCTGCTCGTCGGCGGCAATCCGATGAACACCAGCGCGATCTACGCGCTGATCCACAAACTGGAGCGCGACGGCGGGGTGTGGTTCGCGAAGGGTGGCACCAACAAGCTGATCGCGGCGATGGTGACGCAGTTCGAGCGGCTCGGCGGCGAATTGCGGGTCGGCGATCCGGTCGTGAGCATCGATACGCTCGGCGACCGCGCGCAGGGGGTGACGACCGCGAGCGGCTGGTCGGGCAAGGCCGACGCGGTCGCGACCAACGCCGACGTCATGCACAGCTACCGCGACCTGCTCCACGACAATCGCGCGGCGGCGCGGACTGCGGGCAAGCTCGAACGCAAGAGCTGGTCGCCGTCGCTGTTCGTGGTGCATTTCGGCATCAAGGGGACGTGGCCCGGCATCCCGCACCACATGATCCTGTTCGGGCCGCGCTATCAGGGCTTGCTGGCCGACATCTACGACCACGGCGTGCTGCCGGCGGATTTCTCGCTCTACCTCCACCACCCGACCGTCACCGATCCCGACATGGCGCCCGAGGGGTGTTCGACCTTCTACGCGCTCGCGCCGGTGCCGCATCTGGGCAAGTTCCCGGTCGATTGGGACGCGTACAAGGATGAATACGAGAAGCGCATCCTCGACGAGATCGGGCGGCGGCTGATCCCCGACATCCACGAGCGGATCGTCACCAAGTTTTCGTACACGCCGAAGGATTTCGGGCACGATCTGAACGCGCATCTGGGGAGCGCGTTCAGCCTCGAGCCGCTGCTGACCCAGAGCGCGTATTTCCGGGTGCACAACCGCGACGACAGCATCCGCAACCTGTTCTTCGTCGGCGCGGGGACCCATCCGGGCGCCGGGATCCCGGGGGTGGTCGGGAGTGCGAAGGCGACCGCGGCGCTGATGCTGGCGGAGCAAAGGTGAAGCGCCTCGCCGTCTATTGCGGGTCGGCCACCCCCGCCGATCCCATCTACATCGACACCGCCCGGCTGGTCGGCCGCACGCTCGCCGAGCGCGGGATCGGGGTCGTGTATGGCGGCGGGCGGCTTGGGCTGATGGGCGCGGTCGCGGATGCGGCGCTGGCGGCGGGGGGCGAGGTGATCGGGGTGATCCCCGAGTTGCTGGTCAACGCCGAGGTCGCGCATCGCGGCTGCACCGAACTCCACACCGTCCAGACGATGCATGAGCGCAAGCAGGCGTTCACCGACCTGTCGGACGGGTTCGTGACGATTCCCGGGGGCACGGGCACGATGGACGAATTGTGGGAGGCGCTGAGTTGGGCGCAGCTGGGCTATCACGCCA
>JAZKGJ010000090.1:0-2756 GCA_040385975.1 Pseudomonadota bacterium
CCTCACGGATCTTGGTGTCCAGCAAGTCGTCGGCGGGCAAGTCCGACAGCGCGGCAATCCGTCCGAATTGGCCCATGCCGTAGCCTTCCTGCCCGGTCGCGAGCGCCGGGCGGTCCCAGAAGCCGAACGCGGCGTGCACCTTGAATGCCGCCATGTTGGCGAGCGGGCGGCCGCGGTAGGTGAAGAAGGGCATACTCCACTTGAGCGTCTCGACGACATCCGGGCAGACCGCGCGCACCCGCGCGCGCAGATGCGCCAGGATCGGCCGCGCGAACGCGGCGCGCGCGGCGATATAGGCGTCGATGCGGGGGTCGGGCGTCATCGTTCCGGCAGGCTGCGCGCGCGCCTGCCGGATTTCAAGCGTTCAGGGCTTCAACGCGACGTCGTCGCCATCATCGAGCGTGTCGTCGTCATCCTCGTCCGCGTCTTCGTCGTCGAAGGCGTCCTGTGCGTCGTCTTCGTCGTCATCCTCGGCGGAAGCGGTCTCGCGGGTTTCCTCGCCGATCTCTCCGTCGCCCATCTTCAGGTCGGTCAGGTCGTCCTCATCGGGATCCTCGACGTCGCCGCCCAGATCGGGCGCCAGGTCGAGCAGGATCGTCCCGTCGCTCGGCCCGTCGCGGGTCGCCTCCAAGATTTCAGCGCGCTGGCTCTCGTCATAGCCGTCCTCGTCATAGCCGTCGTCGCCCGACCCTACGCCCGTCACCTGATGGCCGCCCATGTCACTCTCCTGATGTCCGACAGCGCGAACGGCGCGGGAGGGCGAACGGTTCCGGTCAGTGAACGGTCGGCTGAAACATCCGGCCGCGTTCGACGATCGCGACGATGCCGAGCGCGGTCACCGACGCGATCAGGAACGCGAGGTGGAGCGGCGTGGTGGTGCCGTCGAACGCCAGCCCGACCGCCGCGCCCAGCAGTGCGCCGCCGGTCACGCTGACGAAGCCCTGCACGCTCGACGCGGTGCCGGCGATGTCGCCCATCCGCTCCATCGCCATTGCCGAGAAGTTCGAGCCGGTCAGTCCGAAGCAGGCCAGCGTCACCGCCTGGAGCGCGGTGAAGGTCCACAGGGTCTCATAGCCCGCGCCCTCGACCGCCAGCGCGACCAGCGAGGTGACGATCAGCGCCAGCACCGCGGTCTGCGAAATCCGCCGCGTGCCGAAGCGCATCACGATCCGCGAATTGAGCAGGTTCGCGCACGCCAGCAGCACCGCCGCGCCCGCGAACACCGCGGCGAGCATATCGGGCGCGCCAAAGGTCCGGTCGACGATCGCCTGGATCGTGTTGAGATAGCCGTAGAGCGCGCCCTGCATCGCGGTCGCCGCCAGCATGTAGCCGAGCGACAGCCGGTCGGTCAGCACCACCTTCCAGTTGGCGGCAATGACCGGGACGCTGATCGGCACCCGTCGCTCGGGGGTCAGTGTCTCGGGCATCCGCCACGCGAACCAGCCGAGCACGATCAGCGCGAAGACCGCGATCACCCCGAAGATCAGCCGCCACGACCCGACGACCAGAATCCCCTGCCCCAGCGCCGGGGCGAGTACCGGCACCGCCATGAACACCATGAAGATCAGGCTGGTGACCTTGGCCATCGCGCGGCCGGCATGAAGGTCGCGCACCATCGCGATCGGCACCACCCGGGTCGAGGCGACCGCGACCCCGCCGACGAAGCGCGCAACCAGCAGCAAGGTGAAGTCGCTCGACGCGGTCACCACCAGCGTCGCGACGATATAGATGCCCAGCGACCACAGCAGCACCGGCCGACGCCCGTAGCGGTCGGCGAGCGGGCCGTGGATCGGCTGCGCCAGCCCGAACCCCAATACGAAGGCGGTGATGACCAGCGGCCAGTCCGCCGGGCTCGCCGCCCCCAGCCCCTGCCCGATCGCGGGCAGCGCGGGCAGCATCGTGTCGATCCCGAGCGCGCCGAGTGCGATGATCGCCGCGCACAAGGCCACGAATTCGGGAAAGCCGATCCCGGCGCGGCGTTCGGGCGCGTCGGAGAAGTGCTGGGGGCGTTCGGAGTCGGCCATCGCGGCCCCCTTCGCAGCCGCAGTACGCCGCGTCACCCCTTTGCGGCACGGAACACGCGCGCGCCGCCGAACATTCAACCGGTTCCTGATGAGGAGAGTGACGATGAGTGTTTTCGGAGCGATCAAGGACGCGATCTTCGGCGGCGACGACGACAAGCCCGCCGCCCCGGTCCCCGCGCCCGCGGCGGCCGCGCCTGCCGCCGCCCCTAAGCCGGCCGCGGCCCCTGCCCCCGCCGCCAAGCCCGCGCCCAGCCCCGACGCGATCGACCGCGTTCTCGCCGCCAAGGCCGAAGCGCGCGGCGAACCGCTCAACTACAAGACCTCGATCGTCGACCTGATGAAAGCGCTCGGGCTCGATTCGAGCATCGGTGAGCGCAAGAAGCTGGCGACCGAACTCGGCTACACCGGCGACCAGAACGATTCGGCGACGATGAATGTGTGGCTGCACGGCAAGGTCATGGAGCGGCTGCTGAAATGATTTGACGACGGGCGCGGGACCGCCTTAGTGTATTGCTGATACAATACAGTGGAGGCTGCCATGTACCGTGCCGCGCTCGTCCTCGCGTTCGCGCCCGCTGCCTGCAGCGATAATGAAGGCACGTCGGTCTCGATCACCGGCGACAACGGCAGCGCCGGAATCACCAACGGCACCGCGAAGATCGATGTGCCGGGGTTTAAGGGCGAGCTGAAGCTGCCCAAATTCGATATCTCGGCGGAGAATCTTGACCTCGA
>JAZKGJ010000091.1:0-874 GCA_040385975.1 Pseudomonadota bacterium
CCCAGCCCGATAGGAGCACCCGATGATCCAGACCACGCTCCGCATCGTGCCGACCCGCACCGCTCGCGAGATCATGCTCGGCAAGCGGTTCCAGATACAGGCGCGGTTCCCGGGCGGGCGGATCATCCCGCTCGGGTACAGCAAGACGCGCAGCGCTGGCTTCGCTATGGCCCAGCGGATCGCGCGAGCGCAGACCAGCCCGACCGCGGGCGGTTTCTACAACGGCGGCGGGCTGCCCGGCCCGATCTGGGATAACAACAACGCCGTCATCGTCATTGCGAGGTAACGCTTGACCACAACCCGCCGGTTGTATATCCTACCGGCTCAACTCAGGAGAAGACCCAATGCCCGTCCGCGTAAACATCGAAATCGACGACAGCCACCCGCGTTTCGCAGCTGTCATGTCTGCACTCGGCGGCGCGCCGTACAGCGCAACGACCGAAGCCAGCGCTGCCGCTGCAATCGCGAAGCCCAAGGTCGAGCCCAAGAAGGTCGAGCCCAAGGCCGAACCCAAGGTCGAACCCAAGGTCGAAGAGACCCCCGCCGCCGAGCCTGCCGAGGACAAGATCGCACTGCTCAAGAGCCTCGCGATGAAGTTCGCGCAGGCCAACGGTCGCGAAGCGCTCGTCGCCCTGTTCGCCGAGTACGGCGCAACCAACCCGTCCACCGTCCCGGCGGATCAGCTCGACACTATCATCGCCCGGCTGCAGGAGTAAGTACATTGCACGACCTTCAGGTAATCCGCTCGCAGCAGCTCCAGCTCTCCTCGATCGCCATCGTCAGCTTGTGAACGCCCCGCTCGTGCACCCCGGACGACACGGCGAGCACGACATCGTTCTGCCCGATGTGATGATCGATCACGGTGCTCGTGCAC
>JAZKGJ010000091.1:884-2177 GCA_040385975.1 Pseudomonadota bacterium
CCGCTCCCTCGAGTACTTCGCCGCTGGCGCTGGCGATACCGCCAAGGCCAAGGCGCTGATCGACAAGGTCTACGGCCCGGTCCGCACCGCGGCGGAGAAGCCTGCGGTCACTGGGCCGCACGAGTACACGCCGATGTCGGATCGTCCGGCAGACGGGCTGGTGCCGGTGCTGCCCATCCCGCTGAAGAACGGCGGGTTCGCGTATTAAGACACTGCTCCGGGGTTCGCCCCGGGGCTTTGGTGGGCGGTCAGGATGCGCCTGATCTGAAAAGCTGCGGGCGACCCTCGTGTGGTCCGATCGCTGACCGCCCTTCAAAGCCGTCTCAGGAGGACGAACCGAATGACCGAAGTCGCAGAGAAGACCCACGCCCTGCTCTCCCCGAGTGGCGCAGCCCGCTGGTCGCGTTGCCCCGGCAGCGTCGTGCTCGAGGCACCGTTCCCGAACGACACCTCGAAGTACGCGCGCTGGGGCACCGCTGCCCACGAGCTGGCGAGCTGGTGCCTCGAGACGGCTATCGACGAGCGTCCCGGCATTCCCAACCCGCCGGTCTGGAACCCCGCCAACGCAGAGGGCTACCTCGGACGGATCATCGAGGTCGAGGGCCACGAGATCGAAGTCGACATGGAGATGGCGGACTGCGTCAACACCTACGTCGCGCACGTCGAGGAGTATTGGGAGCCGGGCGACATCCTGCTGATCGAGCAGAGCGTACCGCTCGAGCACATCACGGGCGAGAAGGGCGCGACCGGGACCAGCGACGTCATCATCATCAAGCCCAAGCGCCGCGAGATCGTCTGCATCGACCTGAAGGGCGGGGCAGGCGTCGAGGTCTACGCCGACGACAACGAGCAGACCACGATGTACATCGGCGGCGCGCTCGAGGAGCACGACCTGTTCCACGGCCCGTTCGAGTGGGCCACATCGGTCATCGTCCAGCCGCGCCGCGACCACATCAGCGAGGAGCGGATCACGGTCGGCGAGTTGCGCGAGCGGCTTTGGGAATTGAGCGAAGCGGCGCAGCGCTGCCACGCGATCATTGCGCTGGCACCGACCGGGATGGTCGGACCCGATCTCAACCCCGGCGAGAAGCAGTGCCGCTGGTGCCGAGCGAAGAGCGTGTGCCCTGCGCTGCTCGGCGAGGTGACGACCGCGCTCGGCGCGTCCGCGGGTCGCGACGACTTCCCCGACCTGAGCCTGCCCAAGCAGGCCGCAGCTGCGGTGGTCCCCGAGGACGGCGAAGCGCTGGCCGAGGCGATGCGGGCCGCACCGCTGATCGAGATATGGATGAACGG
>JAZKGJ010000092.1:0-20380 GCA_040385975.1 Pseudomonadota bacterium
TGGAACATGCCGGTGATGAGCGGCATGGATTTCCTGCGCGCGCTGCGCGAGACCGCACTCGGTGCCAAGCCCAAGGTGGTGTTCTGCACGACCGAAAACGGCATGGCCTATATCCGCGCCGCGATCGAAGCGGGCGCCGACGAATATGTGATGAAGCCGTTCGACCGCGACACCCTGGAAAGCAAATTGCAGATCGTCGGCGTCGCCTGAGCCGGACGGCTGGACCGGGACCGACCCCTTGAACCCCAAACCCGCCCTGGCGCGCGTGCAGCCCGAAGTGCTGATCGTCGACGATTCGGCGGTCGCGCGCGCGGTGATCGCGCGTGCGGTCGAAGCGGGCGGACGATTCGCGGTAGCGGGCGCGGTGAACGACGCCGGTGCGGCACTCGATTTCCTGCGCCGTCGCGCGGTCGACGCGATCGTGCTCGATCTGGAAATGCCGGGCATCGACGGGCTGACCGCGCTGCCCGACCTGCTCGCGGCCAGCGCGGGCGCGCCGGTGCTGGTGGTGTCGTCGGCGTGCGAAGAAGGTGCCGCCTCGACCATCCGCGCACTCGCGCTGGGCGCCGCCGATACTTTGGTGAAGCCGGGCATCGGCAATTTCGCGGGGCGGTTCGGCCAAATTCTTGAAGAGCGGCTGTCGCGGCTGGTGCTCGACGCGGCAACGACGCCGGTTGCGGCGACCCCGGTCGGATTGGTCGCGTCCGATTTCGACATGATCGCGATCGGCGCATCGACCGGCGGCATTCACGCCCTCAGCCGGATTCTGTCGGCGTTGAAGCCCGATCAGGATCAGCCGATCGTCATCACCCAGCATCTGCCCGAATCGTTCATGCCCTATTTCGCGACGCAGGTTCAGCTGGTCGCGCGGCGGCCGTGCGCGGTCGCGACCGAGAGCTGCCGGCTGGAAGCGGGCAAGATCTTGGTCGCGCCGGGCGATGCGCACATCCGGCTGGTCAAGACCGTCGATGGCGCTGCGGTGCGCCTGTCGCGCGAGCCCGCGCCGAGTGGGTGCCGACCGTCGGTCGACCCGATGCTGGAAAGCGCTGCCGAGGTGTTCGGCGCGCGCGCACTGGCGATCGTGCTGAGCGGGATGGGGCGCGATGGCGCGATCGGCGCGGCCAGCATCGCGCGAACGGGCGGGACCGTGGTCGTGCAGGACAAGGAAAGCTCGGTCGTCTGGGGAATGCCGGGCGCGATCGCCGCGGCCGGGATTGCCGACGCGATTCTGCCGCCCGACGCGATCGGGCGGCTGGTCGCGAGCCGGAAGCGCCCGTGCTGAACCCCCAATCGAAACACCTGCCGAGCGCGCAGCCGGTGAGCGGCGCGATGAACGTCATCGCCGGGCTGTTCAGCCAGCGCACCGGTCAGGACGTGATGGCTAGCCGCGCATGGCGGATCGATTCGGTGCTGCAACCTTTGCTGCGCGAACGCGATTTCGCCGACCTCGACGAACTGGTCGCGGCGCTGGCCAGCGACGGGAGCGGACGGCTGGCCAGCGCGGTTACCGATGCGCTGCTGAACCAGGAAACCTCGTTCTACCGCGATGCCGGAGTGATCGAGCTGGCCGCCGATGTGGTCGCGGCGCGGCGCGAGGACGACCCGATGCGGCGGGTGCGGATCTGGTCGGCGGGATGTTCGGCGGGGCAGGAGCCCTATTCGCTCGCGATGCTGCTGGCCGACCGCGCGGAGACCGACGACAAGACGTTTCCCGACATCGTCGCCACCGATGTGTCCGAAGCCGCCATCGCGCGCGCACGGGCCGGGCGTTACACACACTTCGAAATTCAGCGCGGGCTGCCGATCCGGCGGATGCTGGCGTGGTTCGAACAGGACGGCGAGACGTTCGTCGCGCGGAGCGAGCTGGTCCGGCGGGTGTCCTTCCGGCGCCACAATCTGGTCGCCGAACCCGCGCCTTATGGTCAGTTCGACGTGATTCTGTGCCGCAACGTGCTGCTGTACTTTTCGGCGGCGGTGCGGCGCGGGGTGTTCGACCGGCTGGCGGATGCGCTGCGTCCCGGCGGGCTGCTAATCCTCGGCGCGGGCGAGACGACGATCGGCCAGACCGAGCGCTTCGTGCCGAGCCAGCGCTTTCGCGGCGCGTATGATGTGGCGAGCGCGGCGGCGCGGGATGCGCGGCGGGCCTGATTGCGGCTTGCGGGTAGCCGCGGGCGCGTGTTTGATACGGGCGTGAACCGGATCAGCACGCCTTCGCCCAATTTCGACGAGCGCGCGCAGCCGATCACGATGATCGTGCTTCACTACACCGGGATGCAGGACGCCCAGTCCGCGATCGACCGGCTGCGCGACCCGGCCGCGAAAGTGTCGTGCCATTATCTGGTCGCCGAGGACGGTACGGTGCTCGAAATGGTGCCCGAGGACAAACGCGCCTGGCACGCGGGCAAGTCGCACTGGCGCGACTGGAACGACATCAATTCGGCGAGCATCGGGATCGAGATCGTCAATCCCGGCCACGAATTCGGCTATCGACCGTTCCCCGACGAACAGATCGACGCGCTCGCGCGGCTGATTTACGAAATAAAGGACCGCCACCACATCACGCGCGGCAATGTCGTCGGTCATTCGGACATCGCCCCGGCCCGCAAGCGCGACCCGGGCGAGCTGTTTCCGTGGGCGACGCTGGCCAAGCTGCGGCTCGCGCTGCCGCGTCCAACGAAGAATCTGATGGATCCGCAATGGACCGAGGGCGGATTCCTGCTCGCGCTCGAACGGTTCGGTTACGACGTGACCGACAAGATGGCGGCGATCATGGCGTTCCAGCGGCGCTTTCGCCCCGAACTGGTCGACGGCGAGGTCGATGCCGAATGCCGCTGCATCCTGCTCGCGCTGCTGTTGCCAAAGCCGCAGGGGGATGAGTGAGGAGATTCCGGTTGCGACGCCGGCAGCTATATTGGTTGCTGACGGCGCTGGTGGCGGTGGCGCTCTACCTGACCTGGACGATGCTCGCCCAGCCGCGGGGCAACCAAAAGGTCGCATTCCGCCCCGCAGAGGAAAAATGCGGTGTTACCGGGCCGCTGCGCTTTTGTGTCTATACGGCCCGCGCCGGTAGCAACGGCGACATCGTCTATCATTTTCATGGCCGCAATCTCGACGAACGTGTCTGGAACGACGACACTTATCTCACCGCCCTGATCCAAGCGGAGTGGCAACGAAATCGCCTTCGACCCCCCACCGTCGTCACCGTCAGCTACGGCGGTGTCTGGCTATTGGCACCGCGGGGCCGGAAGCGGGACAGCGGGCTGCTGGAGGACCTGATGCGGCGTTTGCCGCTGATCGAGGCACGGATCGGACGCCCGCGTCGCCGATTGCTGCTCGGGGAATCGATGGGCGGCCTCAACGTGCTGATCGCCGGACTGACGTATCCGGCGCGCTTCGCCAAGGTCGCTGCGCTTTGTCCGGGCGTGTATCGAGACTCGCCGTTCGCATCGCTGTCGACGCTGCGCGCGTCGATGGCGCGCACCGGGGCGAATCCGAAGATCATCTTCGGGATTTGGATGATGGCGCGGAAGTACGCCGCCGATGACGCGGAATGGAAACGCATATCGCCGCTGGCGCTGATCGAGCGCGCCGGGCCGCGCTCGTCGAAGCTGTACCTGTCCAATGGCCTCTACGACACTTACGGCAATTTTGAAGGTTCGCAGATGCTCGCAACCCGCGCGCGCCAGCGCGGTGTGCGCACTGAATGGCACCCGATTTACGGCGGGCACTGCGCAACCGACACCGCCTCGCTGGCTCGTTTCCTGGCGACCTGACCGTCCGCCGCAGGCAGTGGCGTTATATTTCGATCGCCGCTAGGGTCGCGGCGCCAGAGGGTCGGGCGGCCGCGGGTGCTTACAGCACGCGAGGAAAGTCCGGGCTCCGCGGAACGACGGTGGCGGGTAACGCCCGCCGGGGGCGACCCCAGGGACAGTGCCACAGAGAGCAGACCACCTGCTTCGGCAGGCAAGGGTGAAAGGGTGCGGTAAGAGCGCACCGCGGGCCTGGTGACAGGAACGGCAAGGTAAACCCCACCGGGAGCAAGACCGAATAGGGGCGGCATATGGGCTTCGTTTCAGCTCGTCGCCCGGGTTGGTTGCTGGAGCGCGTCGGCAACGGCGTGCCTAGAGGAATGGTCGCCCATCCGCTTTTCTCTTTCGGGAGGGGCGGTGGACAGAACCCGGCTTACAGACCCTCTGGCGCTTTCGTGGGGCGATTAGCGTCAGCTTATCGCCGGCGCGCGCAGCGCGCACGAAAGCGCGGCTGGCCTCGTGCAACGAAGTCCGACGAGCATGGGACTGCTCCCGTGCTCGCGTCGGAAAGGAGCTCAGCCTACCGCGCGCCCGCGGAACGCTGCTCCACCACCTGCCACAGCAACAGCATCGCCAACCCCGCCGCCGCCGGACCGAAGGTGAAGCCGTGTTCGGCGATGATCGGCGTATCGCCGACCGCCCATACCAACACCGCCAGCGCCGCGGCCAGCGCGCCGGTCGCCAGCGCCTCGCCGCGAAAGCGCCGCCACGCCCGCGCCCGCGCCGTCCGCAACGCCTGATCGGCGACGATCGCGCGCGCGACACGGTTCACAAAGACCGGGTCGGGCGTCGGGTCGGCCCCGCCCATCAGCGCGCTCAGCCGGGCGTCGATTGCGATGTCATCCATGCGCCGTCTCCAGTTCCGCGGTCAGCGCGGTGCGGGCGCGGGCCAGGATCGATTTAAGCGTGCCGAGCGGGATTACCATCACCGCCGCGGCCTCGCCGTGCGAGCAGCCTTCGGCAAAGCAGAGCAATGCCGCGGCGCGTTCCCGCGCCGGCAGGCGGTCGAGCGCGCGGTCCAGGTCCATGCGCAGGTCGTGGTCGCCCGCGGCCGGTGCGGCATCGAACGCCTGTTCGCGCGCATCGCGCCGCCCGTCGCCGCGGCGGGTATCGAGGAACGCGCTCAACGCAATCCGGAACAGCCAGCCGCGATAGCTGCCGTCGCCGCGGTAGCGGTCGGCGCGCGCCCACGCCTTCACGAAGACCTCCTGCGCCAGATCGTCGGCGTCGCCGCGGGTGAGGCGGGCGAGGAAGCGCCGCACCGCGCCTTCGTGCACCCTGACCAGCGCAGTGAACGCGGCGGCATTTCCTGCCGCCGCGCCTGCTGCCAGATCGCGTTCATCCACCCCGTCCGCCACGCTGTCCGCCCCCAGACCGTGCGCTTCAAGCGCCGCGGCGTTGGACGAGATAGTAGCGGATCAGCAGCGCGATGCCGACCAGCCCGGGGAACAGCCCGGCGCCGACGAAATTGCGGATGTCGTCCTGATCGCCCTGGACCAGCCCCATCCCGACCATCGCGAGTCCAAGTGCGATCAGGATCATCGCGGTGCGATCGTCGTTCTGACCGGTCGGCTGCGGCTTTTCCTCGATCGCGCTCAGCATCTGCGACACCGACTGGTTGTCGCGGCTAATCGCCTCGCGGATCGTATTGTGCTCGACCTTGGTGCGGACCAGCCGCGCGAATTGCGTCACGACCAGCACCGCCGCGGTCATGAACACTGCACTCAGTAGAACGTCTATCATCGATTTGCCCCTTCATCGGCTGGTTATGCAGACTAGACGCCGCCGCCGCGCGGTTTGGATGAGACGCGCCGAAATTATTTCGCTGCGCTTGCCTTCGCGGGCCCGGCTTCTATGCGAAGCGGCGATGGCGCGCGCGACGAGATCGGACAATTGGGGATTTCCCCGCTGGGGCGGCTATGGTGCGGCGCGCGAGGCGACGACGGTCAGGATTTGCGACCGCTACGGGTGCGAGGAGCGCGGCGAGTGTCCGGCGCCGAAATCGCCCAACAGCCCCGAACGCTGGATGTTCTGTCGCGACCATGCCGCCGAATACAATCGCAGCTGGGACTATTTCGAAGGGCTGACCGCCGAGGAAGCCGTAGCGCGCGAGGCCGACGAGCGCCGCGACGCGGGCGGTTTTTCGGACTCGAAATATTATGGCTGGGGCGGGCCGGGCGACGGTAGCCGCAGCCGCGACGAAATGCGTGCGCTCGACGTGCTGGGGCTGGACAGCGACGCCGAATTCGATGCGGTCCGGACCGCCTGGCGCACGCTGGCGAAGGCGCATCACCCCGACCTGAAGCCCGATGACGCTGCGGCGGCGCAGCGTTTTCGGGAAATTCAGGCGGCCTACGACGTGCTCAAGGCCGCCGATGACGCGCGCAACTGGAAGCCGCTCTAGGCGTAGCGCTGCGCGGTTTCGCGGATCAGCGCGATCATGTTGGGGATACCCTGCGTCCGGTTCGAGCTGAGCTGGTTCGCCAGGTCGAATGGTGCGAGCGCGGCGGAAATGTCGGTTGCGACGATCGCGTCGGGCGTGCCGTCCTGGACCGTGGCGAGCACCAACGCGATGATGCCCTTGGTGATCGCGGCGTTGCTGTCGGCGAGGAAATGGAGCCGCTCGCCCGCGATCGTCGGATAGACCCACACCGACGCCGAACATCCGCGCACCAATGTTGCGTCGGTCTTCAGCGCGTCGGGCATCGGCTCGAGTTGACGGCCGAGGTCGATCAGCAGGCGGTAGCGGTCGTCGGGGTCGAGGAAGTCGTACTCGGCGTGAAGGTCGGCGAGCGATTGCATGGCGGGGCGCTACCGGCCCCGCGCCTAAAGCTCCACCCCCGCCGCGATCGCCTCCAGCTTTTTCAGCCGTTCCTTCAGATCCGCCATTTCGATCCGCGCTGCGGCGTTGTTTGGGGCGGGGGTGTGCGTCTCGCCCTGCGCAGCCAGTTCCTGCCGCTTGAGCGCCAGCCAGCCGCGCCAGCCGCTCAAGCCCGCGACCACCAGCATCGCCAGACCGGCCAGGCCCGACATCGCCATCGTGATGTAGAATTCGGGATTGCTCATCGTCGTCACTCCCCAGCCGGGTCTCTGGCCAAGTCTCGGCTCGGCCGGCGATCGCGCAGCTTTTCGATTTCGCGGTCGAGCCGCTTGGCGTCGCTTTCATCGTCGGTCGCGAGCCGTTCGAGCACCTGGATGCGCTCCTTCAGCCCGCGCATCTCGTCCTTCAACGCGGTGTTTTCGGCGGTCAGATTGTCATCCTGTCGCGTCCAATCGCCGTTCTTGTTGCGACGGATGCCGTGTTTGGCGCGGATGACGCTCACGACCGCGCCGATTCCGACGATCGCCACCACCATTTCAAACGGTCCCATTTCAATGCTCCCGATCGGTCAGTGCCGCGACGGGCGTCGCGCGCAGGTTTTCGATTTCGCCGGCCAGATCCTGACCGCGGTCAGTGATGATCCGTTCCAGCACCCGGACGCGCTGTTCCAGCCGTTCGGTCTGTGCCGCATATTGCGCGGCCTTTTCGGCGACCAGCGTCGCTTCGGAGGCAAGCTGCTTTTCCTTCAGCTTGAACCAGGGGCGCAGGAAAACCCCGCCGAAGATCGCCAACAAGCCGCAGCTGATGCCGAGGATGGGGATGAGAAATCGTAGTCCGTCCATCGTCTTGTCCTCAGTTCGCGCGGTCGCGCAGGGTTTCGATATCGTGCGCCAGCCGGGCCGGTGCGTCGGTGACGATGCGCTCGACGTTGGCCAGCCGGTCCTTGATCGACCCCAGCTCGGCGCGCAGCTGCGCATTCTCGCCGGTCAGCAGCTTCACCCGCTCGACCGTCTCGTCGTCGCGTTTGGGATAGAGCGCCTGGCCCCATTGCCCGTCGAGCGGATAGCCGTGCCGGATCCGGAGCCAGGTGGTAATCACCCAGCCCAGCGTGATCGCCACGCAGCCCGCCACGAAGATCGGCGCGATGTTCATCAGGAACTCGAATTTGTCGGTCTGATTTTCCATCTCAGGCGTCCTTGGTCCGAAGCGCCTCGATCTCCCGCGCGGTGCGCTCGGCGGGGTCGGTCGCAATTCGCTCGAGTACCGCGATCCGCTCCTCGAGCCGCGAGACCTGACCGGTGAGCCGCTCGTTCTCGTTGGTCAGCAGGCTGACCTTGCGCTCGGCGTCGGGTTCGCTCTTGTGGCTCTTGGCGGTGCTGAAACCGGTCCAGTCGTCGTCGAGCGGATAGCCGTGCTTCGCCCTGATCCAGGTCGTGATTACCCAGGCTCCCATGCTCATCGCGACGATGGCGACGACGAAGCCCGATCCAAACCAGCTCATTGCAATAATCCCCTTTTAGAGCGAGCCGGCGCCTAGCGCAGGCTCTCGATCTCGTCGGTCAGCCGCGTGTTCTTGCTGACGTAATAGGTCTCGATGTCGGCCAGCCGGCGATCGATGTCGCGAAAGGTCGAGCGGATTTCGGCGGCCGAGCGCTTGGTGTTGGTGCGCACGCCCTGCCAGAAGCGCTGGTCGTCGCCGGTCCGGTAGAGATCGATCGGCTTGATCGGCGCCAGGAACCCTGCCGCAAAATAGGCGGGAATGGTCCAGCCGCCGGTCGCGAAGGTCAGCAGGACCATGCCGACACGGACCAGCGTCAGGTCGATGCCGGTATAATCGGCAATTCCGGCGCAGACCCCCATCCAGCGGGCGTTGTGCTTGTCGCGGTAGAAGCGGGTGCGGCTTTCTTCGGTCATCTCAATTGCTCCGTTCGATACGGTGGGGCTGGCGCGGTTCGGGGGCTTCGAGCCCGGGGCGCCAGTCGGGATTGTCGGCGGCGACGATACGCTCGACCGTGTTCAGACGGTCTTCGAGCCGGCGCGAGAGCTGATGCATCTCGTCGAGCAGCGCCTCGTCCTCCTGCGTGATCTTGGGCGCGGTCTTCCACTTCGTCACATAGTGAAAGATCAGCCACGGCATTCCGATGAACAGGATGCCGACGACCAGGACGGTTACGATATCTTCCACGGGCTCAGCCCTCCTTGTTCAGGCGCGCCTTGAGCGCTGCCAGGTCCGCGTCGATCTTGTCCGACGCCTTCAGCTCGGCCATTTCCTCTTCCAGGCTCTTGACCGTGCCCAGCCCCAGCGCCTCGGCATACCCCTCGACCTCATCGGCGCGGCGATCGAGCTGTTCGAAGCGCGAGAAGGCCTCCGCGGTGCGGTTGCCGGCGTACATTTCGCGCATCTTCACACGGTTGGTCGCGCTTTCCATGCGGGTGGCGATCGCATTCTGTTTCGACCGGGCGTCGCGCAATTTGGTCTGGAGCTTGGCGATGTCTTCCTCCGAAGCGCGCAGCGCGTCGTCGAGCACCGCGAGTTCCGCGGTCAGCTGATCGGCCATGTCGACCGCCTTCTGGCGCTCGACCAGCGCGGCTTTCGCCAAATCCTCGCGATCCTTCGACAGCGCCAGCTCGGCCTTCTCGGTCCAGCCGTCCTGCAAGCCATTCAGCTTGGCGACGTGGCGGCGCATTTCCTTCTGATCGGCGATGGTGCGCGCGGCGGACGCGCGGACCTCGACCAGGGTTTCCTCCATTTCGAGAATGATGATCCGGATCATCTTCGCCGGGTCCTCCGACTTGTCGAGCAGGTCGGCGAAGTTGGCGGCGATGATGTCGCGGGTCCGGGAAAAGATACCCATCGGTACGGCTACTCCTCGATACAACGGAGAGGGTCGATCAGGCGACACGAGCGGCGCTGACCACGGCGTGCGCGGCGCCGGCCTCGGCCGGGCCGACCGCTGCCAGGATGCAGGTCGTGCTGAGCACGAAGGTGCAGACGACCGCGGCGAGCTTGCTGGTGAAAGTGGTCATTTGTAGTCTCCTTGGTGTTGCGAAGCGGCGTCATGTGCCGTTGTCGGTAGCTTTGCATCTGCCGTGCCAATTCGAATTTGTGGCGGATTTGCGCCAAAAACTATGTCCGAAGCAGATCGGCGATGATTTCCCACTTGCGAACGATTGGGAATTTGCACCAAGAATTGGGAATGGAGCGAACGTCGCAGGTGATCGGGCAGTCGGGCGCGTTCCTCGACGCGCTCGAACTCGCCAGCCGGGCTGCCGCGCTCGACCGGCCGGTGCTGGTGATCGGCGAGCGCGGCACCGGCAAGGAGCTGGTCGCCGAGCGGCTTCACCGGCTGAGCCCGCGGTGGGACCAGGAACTGGTCATCATGAATTGCGCGGCGCTCCCCGAGACGCTGATCGAGGCGGAGCTGTTCGGGCATGAGGCGGGGGCGTTCACCGGCGCGACCAAGGCACGGGTCGGGCGCTTCGAGGAGGCCGACGGCGGGACCTTGTTCCTCGACGAGCTCGGCACGCTGAGCATGGGGGCGCAGGAACGGCTGCTGCGCGCGGTCGAATATGGCGAGGTTACGCGGATCGGCTCGTCGCGGCCGATCCGGGTCGACGTGCGGATCGTCGCCGCGACCAACGAACATCTGCCCGACAAGGTCGCGCGGCATCAGTTTCGCGCCGATTTGCTCGACCGGCTCTCGTTCGAGGTCGTTACCCTGCCCCCGCTGCGCGCCCGCGTCGGCGACGTGATCGTGCTGGCCGAGCATTTCGGGCGGCGGATGGCGTCGGAGCTGGGGCGCGACGCCTGGGGCGGGTTCGGTCCCGCCGCGATCGACGCGCTGATCGAATATCAATGGCCGGGCAACGTCCGCGAGTTGCGTAACGTCGTCGAGCGCGCGGTCTATCGCTGGGAGCGCAGCGGACCGATCGAAACGATCGAGTTCGACCCGTTCCAGTCACCGTATCGCCCGGGTGCACCCACCGCACCCCCGCCGGTCGCGGATGCCCCCGCGGCAGCGACGCCGGCGCCGGAGCCCGCCGGGACCGATTTTCGCGAGCGGGTCGAGCGGTTCGAACGCGACCTGCTGACCAAGGCGCTGGCCGCGAACCGCTTCAACCAGCGCGCGACCGCGGTGGCGCTCAACCTCAGTTACGATCAGCTTCGCCACGCCTTGAAGCGCCACGACCTGATCGGTACTTCGGCGTAGACGAACCAACCGGCGCCGGTCGCGTTAAGCCGGCAACCACAGGAGACGATCATGGCGTTCGAACTGCCCCCCTTGCCCTACGGTTACGACGCGCTCGAGCCCGTTATTTCGAAGGACACGATGCATTTTCACCACGACAAACACCACGCCGCCTACACCAACAAATTGAACGAATTCGTCGCCGCCGACCCCAAGCTGGACGGCAAGTCGATCGAGGATATCCTCGGCATGATCTCGACGTTGCCCGCGGGCGTGCGCAACAACGGCGGCGGGTATTGGAACCACGATTTCTTTTGGCAGATCATGGGGCCGAAGGGTTCGACCCAGCCGTCGGGCGCGCTAGCAGAGGCGGTCGAAGCCTACGGCGGGCTCGACAAGCTCAAGGAAGATTTCAACGCCAAGGGCGTCGGCCAGTTCGGCTCGGGCTGGGCGTGGGTGATCGCCGACGACAGCGGCGCGCTGAAGGTCAGTTCGACGCCCAATCAGGACAATCCGCTGATGGACGACGCCAAGGAGCCGGGCACGCCGATCCTGGGCAACGACGTGTGGGAACACGCCTATTACCTGACCTACATGAACGACCGGCCGGGTTACCTGAAGGCATGGTGGGACATCGTGAACTGGGACGAGGCCGGGCGGCGCTACGACGCGCGCTGAACACCGTCGTCGCGGCGGAGGCCGGGACTGCTGGTGGAAGGGGGTCGCTGATGTCGCGCAGCGGCCCCGGCCTTTGCCGGGGCGACGGCTATTGCGGGGGTGGCGCCGTTTCCACCGCGGCCTCGCCATCGTGGAGACCGTGGCGCAGCAGCATCGGCACGTTGGCCGCGGCGAACAGCAGGGTCAGCGGGACCGCGCCGAACAGCTTGAAATTGACCCAGAAGTCCCAGCTCGTGTTGCGCCAGACGACTTCGTTCAGCACCGCCATGACCACGAAGAATATCGCCCAGCTGATCGTCAGCTTGCGCCAGCCCGCGTCGCTCAGTCCCGGATAGGCGGTTTCGAGCAGCGACTGGAGCAGCGGGCGCCCGGTCAGCAGCCCGAACCCGAGCGCCGCGGCGAACAGCGAATAAACGATGGTCGGCTTGACCTTGATCAGCATCTCGTTGTGAAAATACAGCGTCAGCCCGCCGAACACGAGCACGAGCGCGCCCGAAATCCATAGCATCGGCGAGATGCTTCCCGATTTCCACTTCGACACCGCCATCGCGACCCCGGTCGCCAGCATGAAGGCGCTGGTCGAGATCAGCACGCGCCCGATCTGCGGCCCGCTGGTCAGCGCATTGACCGCGAAGAACACCGCGAGCGGGCCGAAATCGACGAGCAGACGGACGCCGGGGGAAAGCGGGGGACGGGTGGTCAAAGCAAATTCCGTTCGTGCTGAGCTTGTCGAAGCACCGTCCTTCTTTCCTTCACGCACGAAAGAGCGACCCTTCGACAAGCTCAGGGCGAACGGTGTGGTAAGGGGCTATCGTACGCGATCGACCCCCGCGATGATCCGCGAGACTTCATGCGCGTCGAACGGCCGCAGGGCGTCAATCGTCTCACCTACCCCGATCGCGTGGATAGGCAGCCCGAATTTCTCCGCCGCCGCGACCAGCACCCCGCCGCGCGCGGTGCCGTCGAGCTTGGTCATGACCAGCCCGGTGACGCCCGCATCGCGCCCGAAGATCTCGATCTGCGACAGCGCGTTCTGGCCGGTGGTGGCGTCGAGCACGAGTACGACGTCGTGCGGGCTCGCCGGGTTGAGCCGCCCCAGCACGCGACGGACCTTGGACAATTCATCCATCAGCTCGCGCTTGTTCTGCAGCCGTCCGGCGGTGTCGACGATTAGCACGTCGATCCCCTGTTCGGTGGCGCGCTTGACCGCTTCGAACACGATCCCCGCTGCGTCACCGCCCGGCTTGCCGCTGACCAGTTCGACCCCGACGCGGTCGGCCCAGGTCTGCAATTGCCCGATCGCGGCGGCGCGGAAGGTGTCGCCGGCCGCCAGCATGACGCCGTAATCCTGCTCGACCAACGTGTGCGCCAGCTTGGCGATCGTGGTCGTCTTGCCGGAGCCGTTGACCCCGATGACCAGGATGACTTGCGGCCGCGGGAACGCTTCGATCTCGATCGGCTTGGCGACCTTCGCCAACGCCTTTTCGATTTCCTCGGCGACGATCAGGCGGATGCCGAGTTCCTCCATGTCGCGTTCGAACGTGCCCTCGGCCAGCCGCGCGCGGATCCGGGCGGCGGTGTCGGGGCCGAGGTCGGACGCGATCAGCGCCTCCTCGATCTCGTCGAGCGTCTCGTCGGTCAGCCGCGCGCCGCCCAGGCCGGCAAGGTTGCCGACGAGCCGGTCGGAGGTGCGTTTGAACCCGCCGAGCAGCTTTTCGTGCCAACTGCTCATGCGGATATGCCGATCAGCTGGGTAGGGGTGGCGGCGGTCACGGTGACGCGCTCCACCCGTCCAACCGTTCGTGCTGAGCGAAGTCGAAGCACTTCTTCGGCCCTTCGACTTCGCTCAGGGCGAACGGGACGGGGGGTAAGCATGATGTCGGCGAAATTGCCGGCATGGCCGCGGTCGCCGGGGCGTTCGATCACAATCTGCTGGGTGGTCCCGACCAAGGACTTGAGCCACGCCGCCTTACGCGCAGTCGCCGCCGCCCGCAGGCGTTCGGCGCGCTCGCGGCGTGAAGCGGGCGCGACCTGCGGCATCCGCGCGGCGGGAGTGCCTTCTCTGGGCGAGTAGGGAAAGACGTGCGCGTGAACGACGTCGCAGTCGTCGAGCAGTGCCAGCGTATTCGCGAACGCTGCATCGCTTTCGGTCGGGAAGCCCGCGATCAGATCGGCGCCGATCGCGATGTCGGGGCGGGCGCGCTTGAGGCGTTCGACCAGGGAGACCGCCTGCGCGCGGCTGTGACGGCGCTTCATGCGCTTGAGGGTCAGGTCGTCGCCGTGCTGGAGCGAGAGGTGCAGATGCGGCATCACCCGCGGTTCCTGCGTGACCAATTCGAACAGCCGGTCATCGATCTCGATCGAATCGAGCGACGACAGGCGCAGGCGGGGCAGCGCCGGGACATCGCGCAGGATGCGCGCGACCAGCGCGCCGAGCGACGGCGCGAAGCTGGTCAGATCGACGCCGGTCAGGATCACTTCGTTGTGACCGGCTTCGACCAGCGCGGTGATCCGCTCGACCGCCTGCTCGATCGGGGTCGAACGGCTCGGACCACGCCCGGCGGGGATGGCGCAGAAGGTGCAGGCATGTTCGCAGCCGGTCTGCACCCCGACGAAGGCGCGGGCGTGGCTGGCAAAGGCGACGACCGGGGCGGGGGCGGAACGGGGTGCACGATTGTCGGCCCATGCCGCGGGGTCGAGCTTGTCGTCGTTGGCGACTACGCGGTCGACCTCTGGCATCGCGGCGAAGCCGGCGGGGTCGATCCGGGCCGCGCAGCCGGTCACCACCAGCCGCGCACCTGGCCGAGCACGGCGCGCGCGACGGATCGCTTGGCGGGTCTGCTTGACGGCTTCGTTGGTCACCGCACAGCTGTTGACGACGACGATGTCGCGACCCGCCACCAATCCGCGGATCGTTTCGCTTTCGGCGATGTTCAGGCGGCACCCGAGCGTTATGATCTCAGGCAAGGGAGACGGCGGCATGGCGGGCGATCTAGGGATGAGCGCGAGCGAAGTCCACGCGGCGGCGCGCGCGGTGCTGCGCTTCTGGCTGGAGGAGACGCCGGCGAAGCTTCACTATGCGAAGAACGACGGGCTCGATGCGGCGATTGCGGAGCGGTTCGGGGTGTTGCGCGATACCGTCCTGCGCACGAAGGCGGCGGGCTGGACCGACGAGCCCGACACGCTGCTGGCCGCGATCATCCTGCTCGATCAATTCTCGCGCAACCTGTTTCGCGGGCAGGCGGAGGCGTTCGCGGGCGATGCGCTGGCGCGGTCGCTGACCAAAGCGGCGGTCCGTAGCGGCTGGGACGGCGGCATGACCGGGAACGAGCGCGCGTTCCTCTACATGCCGCTGATGCATTCCGAAGATTCAGCCGATCAGGCCGCCAGCGTGACGGCGTTCGCTGCCTCGGCATCGGACAATCTGAAATATGCACGCGATCATGCCGCGGTGATCGAGCGCTTCGGGCGCTTTCCGTCGCGCAATGCGGCGCTCGGCCGGACTTCGACGCCGGCGGAGGTCGAATATCTCAGCCAGCCAGGCGCTGGCTGGTAGGCTCGGGCGCCGGGACGGGCGCGGGCGGGACGACCAGCAGCCGCCGCTCGGCCAGCCCGCGGCGGACATTGGCGATGCTGAGCGGGCGACCGTAATAATAGCCCTGCCCCTTGCTGCAACCGAGCTGGCGCAGCCGCTCCTCGATCTGTTCGTCCTCGATCCCCTCGGCGGTGATCGGCAGGTTGAGGCTTTCGCCGAGGCTCGCGATTGCCTTCACGATCGCGACGCTTTCGGGGTTGGTGTTGATCGAGGTGACGAAGCTCTTGTCGATCTTGATCCGGTCGAACGGCAAGGCGCGCAGATGCGCGAGCGAGGAATAGCCGGTCCCGAAATCGTCGAGCGCGACGCGGATGCCCTGATTCTTCAGACTGCCGACGATCGACTGCGCGAGCGCGAGATTGTCGAACAGCGAACTTTCGGTGATCTCGATCTCGAGCCGGCTGGCGGGAAAGCCGGTTTCGGTCAGCACCTTGATGATCTTCTGCGCGAGCCATGCGTCCTTGAGCTGCCACGGCGAGATATTGACCGACAGCGTCAGCGCCGGGTCCCAATCGCGGGCCGCGATGAAGGATTGCCGCATGATCGACAGTGACAATTCGCCGATCATGCCGGTTTCTTCGGCGATCGAGATGAACATGTCCGGCGGGATCAACCCGCGGGTCGGATGCTCCCAGCGCGCCAGCACTTCGAACCCGTGGAGGCGGCCGGTGGTCAGGTCGATCTGCTGTTCGAAATACGGCACGATCTGCTGCTTCGGGATCGCCTGGCGCAGTCCGTTTTCCATTTCGTTGCGGGCCTGCAGGTCGCGTTCCATCGACTGATCGAACCAGGCGTAGCGGTTACGGCCGGCGTTCTTGGCGGCGTACATCGCGATGTCGGCGCCGCGCATCAGCGCGTCGATTCCGGCCACCTCGAAATCGGAGCGCGCGACCCCGATCGAGGCGCTGATATGGAGTTGCAGCCCGTCGGCTTCGAACGGCTGCGCCATCCGGCTGACCAAATGTTCGGCGATCCGATCGACGGTTTCGGGATGATCCGAATCGAATAGGAAGCCACAGGCGAATTCGTCGCCCCCAAAGCGCGCGGTCAGCGCGATTGCGGGCATCGCATCGCCGATTTCTTTCGCGACCGCGCGGATCAGCGCGTCGCCGACGGCGTGGCCGTGCATGTCGTTGATCGTCTTGAAATGATCGAGATCGAGCATCAGCAGCGCCATCGCCTTGCGGCGACGACGAGCGCGGTCGAACATCGCGCCGCCTTCTTCGGCCAGGCTGCGGCGGTTGAGGAAGCCGGTCAACGGATCGCGTGCCGCCAGATGCTGCGCGCGTTCTTCGGCGACGGTGCGGGTGGCGACTTCGCGCGACAGGCGGTGGTGACGCAGCCAGCCGAAGATGACGAGCGCGAGGCTGAGCAGCAGCGGAATAACGAGGGTGCGGTCGGTCGGGTTGGTAATTCCGCCCTTGAGAATCGCGGGGATCGAGATCGCGGCGATGCCGACGAACAGCAGTCCCGCGGCGATCGTGATCGCCATGCCGACCACGCGCCGGACGTGGGGTCGCACGTCGTCACCGCGTCCCGCCAAAGTGTTCCAGCCGCGCATCGTCCTCGTCTTGGCCGGGATTAGGTGTAGATCGCGTTAAATCTCAGTCACCTTGCGCGGTGCGCGCCGGTCCGTTAGGAGCGCGGCGATCGTTTCAATCGGAAACGTGACGCAACTGCCGCCCCACGGTGCATCCGGGGGCGACGCCGGCCGACGAGGTTTCGTCCGCCGGCGATTTTTGCGTTGCGTGCCCGCCCGGAGTTAGCACGCGGATGTTCGACAGTCTCAGCGACCGGCTTGGCGGCGTCTTCGACCGCCTGCGCGGGCGCGGAGCGCTGACCGAAGCCGACGTGCGCGCGGCGATGCGCGAAGTGCGCGTCGCGTTGCTCGAAGCCGATGTCGCGCTGCCGGTCGCGCGCAAGTTCGTCGACGACGTGACCGAATTGGCGGTTGGCGAGCGCGTTCTGCGCTCGATCACCCCGGGGCAGATGGTCGTCAAGCTGGTCAGCGACGCGCTGACCGAGATGCTCGGCTCCGACGCGGTCGAGCTCGAGCTCGGCGTCACGCCGCCCGCGGTCATCATGATGGTCGGGCTGCAGGGGTCGGGCAAGACGACCACCACCGCCAAGATCGCCAAGCGGCTGTCGTCGGGGCAGGGCGGGCGTGAGCGCAAGAAGGTGCTGATGGCGTCATTGGACGTCAATCGCCCCGCCGCGCAGGAACAGCTGGCGACGCTTGGCACGCAGGTCGAGGTCGCGACGCTCCCGGTGATCGCCGGGCAGCAGCCGGTCGAGATCGCCAGGCGCGCGCTGCAGGCGGCGAAGCTGCAGGGCTTCGACGTGCTGATGCTCGACACCGCGGGGCGGCTCCACGTCGATCAGGCGCTGATGGACGAGATGAAGGCGGTCGCGGATATCGCGACGCCGGCCGAAATCCTGCTCGTCGTCGACAGTTTGACCGGGCAGGACGCGGTCAACGTCGCGGAGAATTTCAGCGCGCAGGTCGCGCTCACCGGCGTGGTGCTGACCCGGCTCGACGGCGACGCGCGCGGCGGCGCGGCGCTGTCGATGCGCGCGGTCACCGGCAAGCCGATCAAGTTCGCGGGGACCGGCGAAAAGCTCGACGCGCTCGAGGCGTTCGATCCGAAGCGAGTCGCCGGCCGGATCCTCGGCATGGGCGATGTCGTCGGCCTCGTCGAACGCGCCGCCGAAGCGATCCAGCTCGAAGACGCCGAGCGGATGACGCAGCGGCTGGCCAAGGGCCAGTTCGACATGAACGACCTGCGCGCGCAACTGGGGCAGATGCGCCGGATGGGCGGGCTGGGTGCGCTGGCGGGGATGATCCCCGGCATGAAGAAGGCGCAGGCGGCGATGGCCTCGGGGGCGGTCGACGAACGCATCCTGCTGCGCATGGACGCCATGATCACCTCGATGACCCCCAAGGAGCGCGGCAAGCCCGAGCTGATCAGCGCCAAGCGCAAGATCCGCGTCGCCAAGGGCAGCGGGACGACGGTGCAGGACGTCAACAAGCTGCTGAAGATGCATCAGGAAATGTCGACCGCGATGAAGCGCATCAAGAAGATGGGCGGATTGAAGGGATTGATGGGGATGCTCGGCGGGATGGGCGGCAAGGGCGGCGGCGGGCTTGGTGGCCTGGGCAATTCCGGCACGCCCGACCTCGGCGACATCATGAGCAAGCTCGGCGGGCCGGGCGGGCTGCCCGGGATGCCCGGCAGCGCGATGCTGCCCCCCGGTTTCGACAAGTTCGGCAAGAAATAACCGTCGTCGCCCCGGCGGAGGCCGGGGCCGCTCGCCGCAAGGGACGACTTCAACACACAGCGACCCCGGCCTCCGCCGGGGTGACGGATTTCAGAAGGAAGACATCATGGCAGTCAGCATTCGCCTCACCCGCGGCGGTTCCAAGAAGCGGCCGTATTACAAGATCGTCGTCGCCGACGCGCGCAGCCCGCGCGACGGCAAGTTCATCGAGAAGATCGGGACCTACAACCCGCTGCTCGCCAAGGGCGACGAGAAGCGCGTGACGCTCGACACCGACCGCGCCAAGCATTGGCTGAGCGTCGGAGCGCAGCCGACCGACCGCGTCGCGCGCTTCCTCGACGTCGCGGGCATCCGCGAACGCGCCGCGCGCAACAACCCGAACAAGGGCAAGCCCGGCGAGAAGGCGGTCGAGCGCGCTGAGGAGCAGGCGACCAAGGCGGCTGCGGCCGAAGAGGCCAAGGCCGCTGCGGCTGCTGCTCCGGCCCCCGAGCCCGAGCCCGAAGTCGAGGCCGAGGCCCCCGCGCAGGAGGAAGCCGAGGCTGTCGTCGCCGACGCGGTCGAGACCGCTACCGAAGCGCCGACCGCCGAGGGCGAGGCCGTCGCCGAAGCCGCGGCCGACGAGCCGGTGACCACCGCCGCGACCGAAGATGCGACCAACGACGGCGTGTCGGCCGACGCCCCGGCGGAAGGCCCTGCCGAAGAGCCCGCCGCGGAAGCCCCGACCGACGCATCGGCCAGCGCTCCGGCCGAGGGTGCGGACGCGACCGCCGAGGACGAGGCGAAGGCGTAATCAATCTCCCTCTCCCCTTCCGGGGACAGGGTTGGGGAGAGGGGCATGATGACCAAGCGGCCCCTCCAACCCCCTCTCCCAACCCTCTCCCCTGAAGGGGAGAGGGCTTCAGTCACGCTGGCCGCCGTGATCGGCGCGCACGGCGTGGCGGGGGAGGTGCGGCTGAAGGTCTTCGCCGACGACCTGACCCCGTTCAAGACGTTCAACGACGGCGCGCTGACGCTGAAATCGCTGAAGCTGACCCCGCAAGGCGCGATCGCGCGCTTCGCCGAAGTGCCCGACCGCACCGCCGCCGAGGCGCTGCGCGGCACCGCGCTGACCGTGCCCCGCGCCGCGCTGCCCCCACTGGGCGAGGGCGAATATTACCACGCCGACCTGCTCGGGCTGCCGGTCGAGACCCCCGACGGCACCGCGGTCGGCCGGGTCGTCGCGATCGACAACTTCGGCGCGGGTGACGTGATCGAGATCGAACGCCCCGACGGCAAACGCTTCATGGTCCCGATGCGCCCGGAAGCGGTGCCCGGATGGAATGAAAGTAGGCTTATGGTTGACGCCGCATATCTAAGCTGAGCGTCCGCAATTGGGTGGAAAGCAGACCTTAGTAGCGCTCGTAGGCGAGCCGAGTTACGGTTGGACGATGACGAAAAGGCCCTTTTTTTTAGCTGCCGCGATACTCTCAGGCGGCTGCGATGATCGGGCGACATACGTTGAAGGATGCGGCTCACTGCCTGTAAACTGGATCACTCCGCGTCACGGGCGTGGCGTGATGTCAATCCTGAACGTGATATCAGTGACTTCGAACGGCAGCATGACGTGGAATGGGGTTGATGTTTCTGAAGCTGAGATCGGCACATATTTAGAACAGACACGGGCGCTGACCCCATCGCCGGTGACGCACATCAAATTTGAGCCGGGCGTTGCCTGCGGAACAGTCTTACGTTTGCGTCAGCTGATGTCGGACACACTCGATTGCAGCTTCGGCAAATGTGCGGAAGGGCGCGGGCGATGGTGGGAAATCGGCGACGTGGGGCCTCCGTTCGTCGCATACGATCCAAACCCCAACCTACCTCAAGACCAATAAGCGGATTGCTTTCATGTGAGCGTTGCGAAACTTCTCGCGGTTAATAGCCAAATGTCTGCAATTGGGCGTTAACCGTCATTGCCTACCGCCTGATCGGCCTCCGCTCATTCAGTAGATTCCGGATCGCGGTCGCCGCG
>JAZKGJ010000093.1:0-2993 GCA_040385975.1 Pseudomonadota bacterium
CCAACAAGCGCGAGATCCTGGCCGACGACAAGCTGAAGAAGATCTTCGGCAAGGACAGCTGTTCGATGTTCGAGATGAACAAGCACATCTCGAAGCACGTCAAGGCGTAACGCCTTCCCGCCGGGGGGCCGCTCGCGCCCCCCGGCCACCGACGCACGCATTGCGCGGTCGTGGCGGAGTGGTGATCCCGAGTGGATTCGAACCACTGGCCCTCAGATTAGGAATCTGATGCTCTATCCTGCTGAGCTACGGGACCACTGCGCCCGGCCTACCGGACTTGCGCGCCACCCGTAAAGCTCAGTTGCTTTGTTCGGGCGGGACGACCGGGAACGGCAGCGGCGCGACCGCGACCCCGTCGTCGGCCAGCGATTTCGCCTCCGCCCGGGTCGCCTGACCGTGAATCGGGGCATGGTCGCGCTCGCCGTCGTGCATCGCGCGCGCCTGGGTCGCGAAATCGCGGCCGACCCAGGTCGATTTGGCCAGCGCGTCGCCCTGCGCCTTGGCCAGCGCGCGCATCGCCGCCTTCATCGCCGCAGGAGTAGGCGCATCGTCGCCGGCATTGCCCTTGGCGGCGACCCGCGGCGCCATGACCGCCTTCTCGATCGCGCCGTCGCCGCACAGCGGACAGCCGACCAGCCCGCGCGCCTGCTGGTCGTCATAGTCGGCGCTCGAGCCGAACCACGCCTCGAACACATGGCCGGCGCCGCATTTCAGGTCGAAGACGATCATGCGCGCGCGACCGCCGGGATCGCGCGGCGGTGCTGCAACGCCGGGATCCGCGCCCGTACGTCGGCGAGCCGCGCATGGTCGAGCGTCGCGAACCCCAGCCCTGGCGCCGCGCCCATGTCGAGCAGCACCTCGCCCCACGGATCGACCACCAGCGAATGACCGAACGTCGCGCGGCCGTCGGCGTGTTCGCCGGTCTGCGCCGCCGCGACCACGAAGCAGCCCGCCTCGATCGCCCGCGCGCGGAGCAGCACGTGCCAATGCGCCGCGCCGGTGGGTCGGGTGAAGGCCGACGGCACTGCCAACACCTCCGCGCCGGCATCGCTCAGCGCGCGGTAGAGATCGGGGAAGCGCAGATCGTAGCAGATCGACAGCCCGAGCGCCCCGGCTGGGGTCGCCGCCACCACCGCGGCATCGCCCGCGGCATAGGCCGCCGATTCGCGCCAGCTTTCGCCGGTCGGCAGGTCGACGTCGAACAGGTGCAGCTTGTCGTAGCGCGCGCGGATCGCGCCCGCCGCGTCGATCACGAAGCCGCGATTCGCCAGCCGGTCGCCGCTGCGCACCGCGAGCGAGCCGACATGAACCCACAATCCGTGGTCAGACGCAGCTGCGCGCGCCGCCGCCAGCACGACATCGTCCGCTTCGGCGACGATGTTGCCCGCCGCCCGGCTGCGATCGCGGTCGAGCAAACCCGACATTTCCGGCATGAACAGCATCGCCGCGCCGCCCGCCTTCGCCTCGGCAATCGCCGCGACGATGACTGCGGCGTTGGCGGCGGGGTCGATCCCGCTCGTCATCTGCACGACCGCGATGGTCACCGCGTCGCGGGTCACACCGCCAGCAGCGGATCGAGCTTCCCGGCGCGATCGAGCGCGGCCAGATCGTCGGACCCGCCGACATGCCGCCCGTCGATGAAGATCTGCGGCACCGTCGTCCGCCCGCCCGCGCGCTGGATCATCTCGCCCCGGCGCGGGCCGCCCATCGTGATGTCGATTTCTTCGAACCCGACACCCTTGCTACCCAGCAATTGCACCGCGCGGGTGCAATAGGGACAGAAGGCCTTGGTGTAGATTTCGACCGTCGCCATAGCATTTAGGTGTGGCGCGGGCGCGAACCTGTCAAGCTGCGTCGCCGTCCAGCACCCGCGCCCAGCACAGCACCCCGACCCGCGCCGCCCCCGCCCGCGTCAGCACGCGCGCGCACCCGGCCACGGTTGCGCCGGTCGCCTGCACGTCGTCGACGATGATGATGCTGCGACCTGCGATGAGCGAACGGTCGGGCACCGCGAACGCGCCCTTGACCGCAGCGCGGCGCTGGCGCGGGTTCAGCCCGCGCATCCCGCCGCTGGCGCGGGTCCGGACCAGCGCCGCGCGCGCGGTCGGCACGCCGCTCAGCCGGGTCAGCGCGTCGGCGATCAGCGCGGCCTGATTGTATCCCCGCCCCCACAGCCGCCAGCGGTCGAGCGGTACCGGCACCAGCAGCTCCGCGTGCGACGGCAGCGCGCGCAGCATCATCCGAGCCGCGGTCTGCGCAAACGCGGTTCGTCCGGCATATTTCAGCCGGAGCGCGACGGTCTTCGCAACCGGGCCATAGGCGACCGCGGCGCGGGTTCCGTCGTGCGGCGGCGGGTCGTCGAGGCATTTCGCGCACACCGCGTCGTCACCGCGATCGAACGCGAAGGGCGCACAGCATAACGCGCACCACGGCGGCCCGACGAACCTGAGCGCGCGCCAGCAGTCGGCACAGAAACGATGGTCCGCCGCGGTCAGCGCGCCGCACTCCGGACAGCGCGGCGGCAGCGCGAAATCGGCGATGGCGCGAAAAGGAGCGCTGAGCGAAACCATCTCGCCGCTTGTCGCGTGAGCGACGCGGCGGCACAAGCGCGGCGGTGTCGCCCCCCCGCATCTTCGATCCCGCTGCACGCCGGCTGCGCCGCGACCGCGCAGCGCCGGACTGGGCGCGATACAGCTTCCTGCGCGACTGGATGATCGAAGGGATTGCCGACCGGCTCGGCGTGGTGAAGCGCAGCTTTCACGACGTGCTCGATCTCGGCTGCGCCGATGCGACCTTCGCCCTGCCGGGTGCGGCGATCGTCCGCTGCGACCCGGGCGGAGCCTTCGCGGCGGCGGCGGGTGGAATGCAGGCCGATGAGGATGCTCTGCCCTTCACCGCGGCCGGCTTCGACCTGGTGGTCGCGGTGGGGACGCTCGACACCGTCAACGACCTGCCCGGCGCGCTGACCCTGATTCGCCGTGCGCTGCGCCCCG
>JAZKGJ010000094.1:0-5431 GCA_040385975.1 Pseudomonadota bacterium
CCGCGGTTGGTCACGCGCAGTTCGCGGTACAGCGTCGGCACGCCGGCTCCGACCAGGCGATACTCGCGGTCGTCGGGGCGTCCGCCGCTCCAGTCCCAGCGGCCCTGCGCCAGCGCGGGGGCTGCGACGGTGCCGGCCAACACGGCGGCGATGATGGTCTTGCGAAACATGGTCATACTCCTGTTACACGCCCCCCGGCACCCGCGACCTAACGCGGGATCGATGAACCGGGTCCCGCCGCCGCCGACAGCTACGGTTCAGGCGAGCGTGATCCGGGTCGGCGCGGCGGGCAAGCCGTCGAAGAGGGCATCTTCGGTGCCGGTCATCCACACCTGACCGATCCCGGCGAGGCGCGCGAACAACGCCGCGCGGCGGGCGGGATCGAGATGCGCGGCGACTTCGTCGAGCAGCAGCACGGGCGCGCGCCCGGTGCGATCGGCGACCAGCCCGGCGTGGGCGAGCATGATTTCCAGCAGCAGCGCCTTTTGCTCGCCGGTCGAAGCGCTCGACGCCGGCCCGGCCTTCTCGACATGGGTGACGATCAGGTCGCTGCGATGTGGGCCGCTCAGCGTCCGCCCCGCCGCGGCATCGCGCGACCGTTCGCGCGCCAATGTCGCGGCATCGACCGCGCCACCCGCGAGCGCCAGCGCCGGCTGCGCGAAACCGGCGCCGCGTCGCTCGGCCAGCCGGGCGTCGAGCAACGCGACGGTCTCTCGCCGCGCCGTATCGATCGCCGCGCCGTGTTCGGCCAATTGCTGTTCCAGCGCGCCGAGCCAGGCGGTGTCCGCCCCGTCCTCGGCCAACAAGCGGTTGCGCGCGCGCATCGCGGCTTCGTAGCGATTGCTATGGACTGCGTGGCCCGGGGCGAGCGCGAGCGCCAACCGGTCGAGAAACCGTCGCCTCTCCCCCGCGGGCTCGACGAACAGCCGATCCATCGCCGGGGTCAGCCACAATATCGTCAGCCATTCCGCCAGCGCGGTCGCCGATGCCGCGGCGCCATTGATCCGGACGATGCGGCGCTCCGGCCGGTCGGGGTCGCTGCCGGTCGCGAACGGGACACCGTCGGCGAGCGTCGCCGCCACCGCAAACCCGCCCGCTCCGTCGCGCCGCGCGATCTCCCCCAGGCCCGCACGGCGCAGCCCGCGACCCGGCGCGAGCAGCGACAGCGCTTCGAGCACATTGGTCTTGCCCGCCCCGTTGGGCCCGGTCAGCACGACAAAGCCCGCTCCGCCGCTCAGCGCGAGCGCGGCGTGATTGCGGTAATCGGTCAGGACCAGCCGGGCGATCATGCGACCGCCCTAGCCGGGTCCGGCTCAGGCCGCGAGGCGCTCGGGCGCGGCGTGGTCGGTTTTCTGTGCGCTGAGATAGCTGGCCATCGCCGGACCCAATTCGCGCTGCGCCTTCAGATACGCGACCGGGGCCGCGATGTTGAGCCGCTGGCGCACCGCGTCGATCGGCTCGTGCATCAGCTGGAGGTAATCCTCGGCCGAGATCCAAGTCGCCTTGCGGCCGTTCCGATAACCTTCCCAGACCGCCTTCGCGAACAAGGTCCCGCCGGTCACCCGCACGCTCTTGAGCGCCGCGGCGCCGCCGATGAAGGCCCAGCCCAATCCGCCGACCTGCGCGTAGCTGAACGCGACCAGGCACGCTTCGCCCAGGCTTTCGTCGGCCTTGTAGCCGGTCAGGATGTGCCACAAATCGTGGCTGTCGCGAATCCGGCGACCGAACCAGGCATAGGGGTGGAGCATGTCCTCCTCCTGGTTGATCTTGCTGACCTCGGCGAGGCCGTCGGCGGAATAGCCGGTGCTTTCCAGGAAGTCGCGGTAGGCCGCGCCGACCGTGCCGGGCGCGAATTGCCTGGCGAAGCCGGGCGCGGAAAACACCTGCGCCAGCTCGGCGCGCTCGTACGCCATCCGCCCGCCGTCCTCGGTCGCGATGAAGCGGGCATAGTTCATCGGCGCATTGCCGACGTTCAACGCGCGCATGATGCGGAAGACCTGCGTCGTGTCGTCGCCGTTCGCCATCAGCTTCTTGATGCCGTCGACCGCGGTGCGCCAGTCGCGCTTGCCGGTGGTGCCGGGGAACGGGGGAAGCTTGGTGGCCATCGCTGCGATTCCTTACTGACAGTGGTGTTAGTAAGGTATTGTGCGCCGTCCGTCAACCTGTTCGCGCGAGGGCTTCCCCGATCAAGCGGCGGCTATTCGCAATTCCGTAGAGCTTGATGAAGCTTCCCATCCGCGGTCCCTGCGACGACCCGAGCAGGGTTTCGTACAGCGCCCGGAACCAGTCGCGCAGTTCGGAAAATCCGGCGCTCTTGCCGATCTCGTAGACGCTAGTCTGGATGTCCTCGGCGCTCGCGTTGTCGGGGAGTGCAGCGAGGTCGGCGTCGAGCCGTGCGAGTGCGGCGCGCTCGGTCGCATCGGGCGCGCGGCGCTCGAGCGTGGGGGCGATGAAGTCCTTCGCATAGGCCAGGGCATGGCCGATCAACCGGTCGAGCGCGGGATACCGCTCGGGGGTGGCGTCGGCGAGATAGTTGCCGAGATAGCCCCAGACCTGTTCCCGCGATGCTTCGCCGAGCACGCCGACGAGGTTCAGCAACAGCCCGAAGGTGACCGGCAATTCGTCGTCGGGCAGCTTGCCATCGTGAACGTGGTGGACCGGGTTGCCGAGCCGCTGCGGCCACTCCTGGCCGACATAATTGCCCTTGAACTGCCAATAATCGTCGACCGCGCGCGGGATCACGCCGACGTGGAGCTGCTTGGCGCGCCTCGGTTCGCGGTAGATGTAGAAGGCGAGCGATTCCTGCGGGCCGTAGGTCAGCCATTGCTCGATGCTGAGTCCGTTACCCTTCGACTTCGAAATCTTCTCGCCCTGATCGTCGAGGAACATTTCGTAATTGAACCCCTCGGGCGGGCGACCGCCCAATACGCGCGCAATCTTCGATGACTGGGTGACCGAATCGATCAGATCCTTGCCCGCCATCTCGTAGTCGACCCCGAGCGCGACCCAGCGCATCGCCCAGTCGACCTTCCACTGCAGCTTGGCCAAGCCGCCGAGCGCGGACTGTTCGATCACCTGGCCGTCGGTATCGGTGAAGCGGACCGTGCCTGCTTGCGGATCGACGACCTCGACCGGCACTTGCAACATGACGCCGGTGGTCGGGCTGACCGGTAGCACCGGCGAGTAGCTGCGCCGGCGTTCCTCGCGCAGTGTCGGCAGCATGACCTCGAGGATCGCCTGCCAGTTGCGCAGCACGCCCTTCAGCGCGTCGTCGAACCGGCCATTTTCATAATATTCGGTCGACGACGCGAACTCATAATCGAAGCCATAGTCGTCGAGAAAGGCGCGCAGCCGGGCGTTGTTGTGCGCGGCGAAGCTGTCGTGGGTGCCGAACGGGTCGGGGATGCGGGTCAGCGGCTTGCCGAGATGCTCGGCCAGCATCGCCTGATTGGGGACGTTGTCGGGCACCTTGCGGAGACCATCCATATCGTCGCTGAACGCGATCAGCCGGGTCGGCGTGTCGCTGAGCGCATGAAAGGCATTGCGGACCATCGTCGTGCGCAGGACTTCGTTGAAGGTGCCGATGTGCGGCAGCCCCGACGGCCCGTAGCCGGTTTCGAAGATGATCGGCGCACCGCCGGGTTTGCCGCCCCCCGGTTCATTGGCGGGGTAGCGCTTCAACAGCTTGCGCGCTTCTTCGTAGGGCCAGGCCTTGGATTCGAGCGCGAAAGGGCGGAGGTCGGTTGTCATGTCGCGCCGCTCCTAACCCAGTCGTTCCGCCAGCGAAAGCAAGCCGGTGGTTGCCTATCTGTTCCGCCGGGTTAGGACGGCGTCATGTCGCATCCCTACCCAGCGCTCCACGCCAGCCATGGCGGCATCTGGATCGCCGACGATGCGGGAACCCGGCCGATCGGGCGCGGCGAGGCGATCCGGATCGCCGCCGATACGCCGGTCATCCTGCTCAACGCGCCGCTGATCGGGCAGCGGCTGGGCTATGCCGAGCTGTCGGGGCTCGACCTGCTCGAACTGTTCGCATTCCTGCATCCGGCGCGGTTCATGGTGCCGACCCCGGGGGGGCTGGCGCGCGCGGTCGATCTGTCGCCGCCAGAAAACGACGGTGAGGTCGCGGGATTGCTGCGCGAGGCGGCGGCGGCCTTGCTGGCGGTGCCCGACGGAGACTGGACGGAGCGGCACGGCGCGTGGAGCGCGGTGCAGGCGCTCGGGCGGTTGCGCTGGCCATGGGCGGGGGTGCTGGCCGGGCGGATCGCGAAGCCCGCGCAGGCCGAGCGCTGGCTGTTCGGGACGCTGCCCGAATGGAACGAGGCGGCACCGCGTCCGCAGCCGCGCACGGTGACGCTGACCGGCGAAGCGGTGCAGGAGCGCCTCGCCGCGCTGACCGGCCGGGATGCCGAGACGCGGACCGGGCAGCGCGCCTATGCCACCGCCGCCGCGCAGGCGTTCGCGCCGCGGATGGTGCGCGAGGCACCCAATCTGGTGCTGGCCGAGGCGGGCACCGGGATCGGCAAGACGCTCGGCTATCTCGCGCCGGCGTCGCTGTGGGCCGAACAGGCGGGGGGTGCGGTGTGGGTATCGACCTTCACCAAGGCGCTGCAACGGCAATTGGCGCACGAAAGCGCGCGCTTGTTCCCCGATGCCGCGGTCAGGAAAGCGCGGGTGGTGACCCGCAAGGGGCGAGAAAATTACCTGTGCCTGCTTAACCTGGAGGACGCGTTGCAGGGCGGGTTCGCGGGGCGCGCGGCGGTGCTGGCGCAGCTGGTCGCGCGCTGGGCGGCGTACACCGCCGACGGCGACATGGTCGGCGGCGACCTGCCCGGCTGGCTGCCGACGCTGTTCCGGCGCAACGGCCCGACCGCGCTGACCGACCGGCGCGGCGAGTGCGTCTATGCGGGTTGTCCGCACTACCGGAAATGCTTCATCGAACGCGCGGCGCGGGCGAGTGCGGAGGCCGACGTGGTCATCGCCAACCACGCATTGGTGATGGTCAACGCCGCGCGCGGACGCGAGGCGGCGACGCGACCGACCCGCTATGTGTTCGATGAGGGTCATCATTTGTTCGATGCCGCCGACGCGATGTTCGCGACCGCGCTGACCGGGCAGGAAACGATCGAGCTCAGGCGCTGGATCGTCGGACCCGAGAGTGGCGGACGCGGGCGGCGGCGCGGGCTGGCGGCGCGGCTGTCCGACATCGCGAGCTATGACGAGGCAGGGGGCCAAGCGATCGGCGAGATCGTCGATGCCGCGCGGCAGCTGGCGGCGGACGGCTGGCTGCAGCGGCTGAGCGAAGGCGATCCGTTCGGGCCGATCGAGCGCCTGCTGGCCGGGGTGCGTGGACTGGTGTTCGCGCGTGCGGACCAGAAGGGCGAGGCGGGCTATGGGCTCGAGACCGAACTCGCCGAGCCCGACGCCGCGC
>JAZKGJ010000094.1:5441-17780 GCA_040385975.1 Pseudomonadota bacterium
CTCGAGGCGGTGCTGGCCGACGGCCCCGACTGGCTCGACAGCGCGGCGCGGGCGCGGGTCGAGGGCGCGATCGCCTCGCTCGGCTGGCGCGCGGAGACCGTCGCGGCGTGGCTGGCGTTGCTGGCACGGGTCGGCGGACCGGCCGATCCCGATTTCGTCGACTGGCTCGCAGTCGATCGGCACGAAGGGCGCGAATTCGACGTCGGGCTGCACCGGCACTGGCTCGACCCGACCCGGCCGTTCGCCGAAACCGTGCTGAAATCGGCGCATGGCGTGTTGGTCACCTCGGCGACGCTGACCGGTGGCGGAGCCGACCGCGAGGAGGGATGGGGCGTTGCGGAAAGCCGCAGCGGCGCGCCGCACCTGCTCCGCCCGGCCGAGCGGTTCCAGGTCGATTCGCCGTTCGACTATCCCGCCCATGCCGAGGTGCTGGTCGTGACCGACGTGACCCGCGGCGATCTGGGGGCGCTGGCGAACGCCTATGCGCGGCTGATCGTCGCGGCGGGGGGCGGGACCCTGGGATTGTTCACGGCGATCCGGCGGCTGCGCGGGGTCCACGCGCGGATCGCCGACCGGCTGGCACGCGAGGGGCTGGCGCTCCACGCGCAGCACGTCGATCCGATCGACACCGGGACTTTGGTCGATATCTTCCGCGACGATGCGCACGCCTCGCTGCTCGGCACCGACGCGCTGCGCGACGGAGTCGACATTCCCGGCCATTCGCTGCGGCTGGTGGTGATGGAGGGGGTGCCGTGGGCGAAGCCGAGCGTGCTCCACGCGGCGCGACGGCTGGCCGCCGCTCAGCACGGGGCGGGCGGGGCGGGCTATGACGACCGGTTGGTCCGTGCGCGGCTGGCGCAGGCGTTTGGGCGGCTGATCCGCCGCGCCGACGACAAGGGCGCGTTCGTGCTGTTGTCGGCGGCGGTGCCGTCGCGGCTGCTGACGGCCTTTCCGCCGGGCGTCGCGGTCAGCCGGGTCGGGCTCGACGAAGCCGTTGCGCGAGTTGCGGCGCGGCTGGCGGCGGCGCGGTCGTCCCCCCAATCGCTTTCAAACGCCGCGGCGCTGGGGCATGACGTGCCGGCATGAAGACGCTGACCCTGCTTCGCCACGCCAAATCCGATCAGGGCGAGCCGGGCCTGCGCGATTACGACCGGCCGCTGAATGCCAAGGGCCAGCGCGCCGCCGCGACGATGGGGCGGCACTGGCGCGGGCTGGGCGCGGGGTTCGACCATGTCATCGCGTCGCCCGCCGCGCGGGTGATAGCGACGCTCGACCATTTCCAGCGCGGCTTCGGGGCGCTGCCGACGCCGGCGTACGACAAGCGCGCCTATCTGGCCTCCGAGATCGTCCTGCTCGAACTGATCCGCGCCGCCGACGACGCGCATGACCGGCTGTTGGTGGCGGGGCACAATTCGGGGCTCGAGGACCTGGTGTTGCTGCTCGTGCCCGATTCGCCCCCCGGCACCGGCGACGACCGGCTGCGTGACGATATCGAGGAGAAATTCCCGACCGCAAGCATCGCCGAACTGCGGTTCGATGTCGCGCGGTGGGCCGATATCGGCGAAAGCGGCGCCAAGCTGACCCGGTTCGTGCGGCCGCGCGATCTCGATTCGGCGCTGGGTCCCGACGCAAACTAAGCGGCGTCGGCGGCGAGCGCGTCGGTCAGGATCGTCCGGACGCGCGCAAGTCCGTCGCCAGGGTTCACGTCCGCGCCGCTCACCGGCGGCGGCGCAACCGCCTTTCCGGCCAGCAACTGCTGCACCCCGCGCACGGTATAGCCGTCGCGGTTGAGCCATTGGTCGATCCGCCGGACCAGCGCGACGTCCTCGGTTCGGTAATAGCGCCGGTTGCCGGCGCGCTGGAGCGGGCGCAGCTGCGCGAACCGTGTTTCCCAATAGCGCAGGATATGTTGCGGCAGCCCGGTCTCGGCGGACAGTTCGCCGATCGTTCGAAACGCGCCCGCAGCCTTGGGGGCCACCGCGCTGGGGCCCGGCGGCATTGGGCTCAGCCGGCCGCGACGATGCGGTCGCGCATCATCTGGCTGGCGCGGAAGGTCAGCACCCGGCGCGGCGCGATCGGCACTTCGACCCCGGTCTTGGGATTGCGCCCGACCCGCTCGCCCTTGTCGCGCAGCACGAACGTCCCGAACCCGGAGATCTTGACGTTCTCACCGTCCGACAACGCCCCGCACATGCACGCCAGGATCTTTTCGACGACCTTGCCCGAATCGGCGCGCGACAGCCCGACCTCGCGGGTCAGCGAATCGGCCAGATCGGCCCTGGTCAAGGTGCCTGCAGTCTGCATCAACATATCGCCCCCCCGGGAAACTCGCGCGACTGTAACAAAGCCGGGCGTTGCACAAAAGGGGTTAGTTACGCGCCCGTTACATCCGGACGACGGCGGCACCCCAGGTAAAGCCGCCGCCCATCGCTTCGAGCACGATCAGGTCACCCGGCTTGATGCGGCCGTCACGCACCGCGACGTCGAGCGCGAGCGGGACCGAGGCGGCGGACGTGTTCGCGTGCTGATCGACCGTCACGATCACCTTTTCCGCCGGCAGCGACAATTTGCGCGCGGTGGCATCGAGGATGCGGGCATTGGCCTGATGCGGCACGACCCAATCGACATCGGCGGAGGTGTATTCGGTCGCGCTCAACGCTTCGTCCATCACCGCGGCCAGATTGGTGACCGCGTGGCGGAACACTTCGCGACCCTTCATGCGCAATTTGCCGACGGTGCCGGTGGTCGATGGCCCGCCGTCGACATAAAGCAATTCGTTGTGGCGGCCATCGGCATGGAGCTTGGTCGCGAGGATGCCGCGTCCCGCTTCCTCGGTCGCTTCCAAGACGATCGCGCCCGCACCGTCGCCGAACAGGACGCAGGTGCCGCGGTCCTCCCAGTCGAGGATGCGGCTGAACGTTTCCGAGCCGATCACCAACGCGGTGCGGTGCACCCCGGCGCGGATCATGCTGTCGGCGACCTGGACCGCGTAGAGGAAGCCGGAGCAGACCGCCGCGACATCGAACGCGACGCAATCGTCGATCCCGAGCAACGCCTGCACCTTGGTGGCGCTGGCCGGAAAGGTCTGATCGGGGGTTGCGGTCGCCAGCACGATCAGGTCGATCTCGGCGGGCAAACGGCCCGCGGCGGCCAGTGCGGCCTGGGCCGCGGCGGCGCCGAGTGTCGCGGTGGTCTCCTCGGGACCGGCGAGATAGCGGAAGCGGATGCCGGTGCGCTCGACGATCCATTCGTCGCTGGTATCGACGGTCTGCGCCAGTTCGGCGTTCGACACCCGCCGCGCGGGCAGCGCCGAGCCGGTGCCGGTGATCGCCGCGCGAATCACGCGACCGCGCTTTCGACCAGGGCCAGATCGTCGGTAATCCGGCGGGTCAGGTCGTTGCGGACCATCCGCGCCGCCGCGCCGATCGCGGTCGCGACCCCGCTGACGCTGGCCGAGCCGTGGCTCTTCACGACGATGCCGTTGAGGCCGAGGAAAACCGCGCCATTGTGGTTGTTGGGGTCGAGGTGATGCTTGAGCAATTCGGTCGCGGGGCGCGAGATCAGGAAGCCGATCTTCGAGCGGATCGAGCTGGTGAAGGCGCGCTTCAACAGGTCCGCGACGAACCGCGCGGTACCCTCCGCGGTCTTGAGCGCGATATTGCCCGAAAAGCCGTCGCACACGATCACGTCGACATCGCCGCGCGACAGCCGGTCGCCTTCGATGAACCCGGTGAATTCGAGGTGGAGGTGGTCCGAGGCGCGCAGCGCGGTGGCGGCGTCGCGGATTTCGCCGGTGCCCTTCAGCTCCTCGGTACCGATGTTGAGCAATGCCACCCGCGGGCGCGGGAGTTCGAGCGCGGTGCGCGCATAAGCCGCCCCCATCACCGCGAACTGCACCAGATTCTTCGCCTCGCACTCGGTATTCGCGCCGAGATCGAGCATGATCATGTCGTTAGCGCCGAGCGTCGGCAGCATCGCCGCCAGGGCCGGCCGGTCGATTCCCGGCATCGTTCGCAGCGACAATTTCGCCATCGCCATCAGCGCGCCGGTATTGCCCGCCGATACGCACGCGGCGGCGCGGCCCTGCTTCACCTGATCGATCGCCACGCCCATGCTGGTGGTCTTGGCGCGGCGGATCGCGGCGGACGGCTTCTCGGTGCCGGCAATGGTCTCGGCCGCGTGGACGATCTCGCTGTGCGCGCTCAGATTGGGATGCTTTTCCAGGCCGGCGCGAATGGCGGTCTCGTCGCCGACCAGGATGAAGTCGACATCCTGATAGCGACGCCGCGCGGTCGCGACACCGGCCAGCATGACCGCCAGCCCGTCGTCGCCGCCCATCGCGTCAATCGCTATACGAGGGGAGGCAATCCGGGGACGGGCGCTCATCTGCTGGCGGCCTGTCGGCTCAGCCCTCGACCGAGACGATCTCGCGGCCGTTGTAATGGCCGCAGGAACTGCAGAGGTTGTGCGGGCGCTTCAACTCGCCGCAGTTCGGGCATTCCTGATACGCCGCCGGGGTCAGCGAATCGTGCCCGCGGCGCATACCGCGCTTGGAGGGCGAGGTTTTTCTTTTGGGGACGGCCATTGCGGCAACCTTCTAATCACGAATCTCAAAGGGACGAGCGCCCGGCATCCTGTCAGCCGGCCAGGCCGACCGCGGGGGGCCGGAGGCGTCGCGAAGCGATGCGCCTATAGCGATTTGCGGTCCGGTTGCAAGCGCAGCCGCCGCGTGCGAACCGGGGTGGGGACCAAGGGGGAATGACGAGATGGCGGTAGTTTCGATACCGGTGACGTTGATGGTCGCGGGCGGCTGTGCCGCGTTGAACCTGTGGCTGCAGGTCCGGGTCGGGCGGATGCGGCAGCGGGAAAAGGTCAGCATCGGCGACGGCGGCAGCGAGCCGCTGATCCGGCGGATGCGCGCACAGGCCAATTTCGTCGAGAACGCGCCGTTCATCCTGGCGCTGGTGCTGGCGATCGAACTCAGCTGCGGGACCAGCGCGTGGCTATGGGCGGCGGGTGCGCTCTTCCTGGTCGGGCGGGTGCTTCACGCGTTCGGAATGGACGGGGTGAAATACTGCCGGATGATCGGCACCGCGATCAGCATGGGGCTGTTGCTGGCGCTGGGCGTCTGGGCGCTGGCCGCCGCGTATCGGGAATGCGGGAGCCAGCACGCGATCGAGACCGAAGCGGTCCCGCCGAGCGCCTAAAGTCAGAACGCTAGGCGGCGAGCGCGGCGTCGCTCACGAACATGTTGTGGCGGCGTTCGTGGCCGAAACTGCTGGGCTGGCCGTGGCCCGGAATGAAGGCGGTATCGTCGCCGAGCGGCCACAATTTCTCGACGACCGAGCGGATCAGGTCCTGGTGATTGCTGCGCGGGAAGTCGGTGCGGCCGACGCTGCCGGCAAACAATACGTCGCCGACCAGCGCGAGCTTGGACGGCGGATGGTGGAAGATGACATGACCCGGCGTGTGGCCCGGTGCCTCATACGTATCGAGCACGAGATCGCCGACGGTGACGGTATCGCCCTCGACCAGCCAGCGGTCGGGAGTGAAGGGAACGCCGACAAGCCCGAAGCTGTGGGTGCTGTCGCCGAGCGCGTCGAGCAGCCACTCGTCGGCGCGGTGCGGTCCTTCGATCGGCACACCGAGATCGTCGGCGAGCGGCTTGGCCTCACCCGCGTGATCGATATGGCCGTGGGTCAGGATCAGCTTCTCGACCGTCACCCCGTGCTGCGCCGCCGCCGCCTTCAGCTTGGGCAGATCGCCGCCGGGATCGACGAACGCGCCGCGCATGGTCTTCGTGCACCATAACAGGGTGCAATTCTGCTGGAACGGAGTCACCGGCACGATGGCGGCGCGAAGCGGTGGAGCGGCGTCGGTCATGCCGCCGAAGATAGGCGACAAACCAACTTGCGGGAAGCGGTGCGATGCGCGACCGCTGACGCCATGACGCTCGGTCCCGCTCCCTTCGTCCTGCTCGACGACGCGCGCGCCGGCGGCGCACCGGCGCGGCTGTACCGCAACCCGGTCGAGGTCGTGACCGCCGGCACGCCGGGCGCGGTCGCACCCGCGCTGGAACGGCTGCGCGCGGCGGTGGATGCGGGACGCCATGCCGCCGGCTATCTCGCCTATCAGGCCGGAGCGGCGCTGGTCGTCGGGGCACCCACGCGCGGTGCGGGGGATTTGCTCTGGTTCGGGCTGTTCGACGGCTATGAAGAGATCGCCGCTGCCGATGTCGCGGCGCGGTTGCCCGATCCGGCGGGCGCGTGGGCGGGACCGGTCGTGCCGCAGGTCGCGCGGCGCGATTACGAGGCGAAGCTCGCGCGGGTGCTGGAGCTGATCGCGGCGGGCGACATCTATCAGGCCAATCTGACCTTTGCCGCCGACGTTGCGGTGCTCGGCGATCCGCTGGCGCTGTACGCGCGGCTACGGCGCGCGGCGGGGGCGGGCTATGGCGCGCTGATCGACACCGGTGCGGTGCGCTTGCTGTCGCTGTCGCCTGAGCTGTTCTTTTCGCTCGAACGGGGGGTGCTGACCTGCCGCCCGATGAAAGGGACCGCGCGGCGCGATGCCGACCCCGCGGTCGATCGCGGACTGGCGGCGGAGCTGGCGGGCGATCCCAAGCAGCGCGCCGAAAACCTGATGATCGTCGATCTGATGCGCAACGATGTGTCGCAGGTCGCGCTGGCGGGCTCGGTCGCAGTGCCTGAGCTGTTCGCTCTGGAGAGCTATCCGACCGTCCATCAGCTGACCTCGACGGTGACCGCCACGCTGGCGCCGGGGCGCGATGCGATCGACGTGCTCAGCGCACTGTTCCCGTGCGGATCGATCACCGGCGCGCCCAAGCGGCGCGCGATGGAGGTGATCGCCGAGATCGAGGACGAACCGCGCGGGGTCTATACCGGCGCGATCGGACGGATCGATCCGGATGATGGTTCGGGGACCGGCGACGCGATGTTCAACGTCGCGATTCGCACGCTCGAGCTTGCGCACGGCACGCCGACCGCACGTTTGGGGCTGGGATCGGGCGTGGTTGCCGATTCGCACCCGCGCGACGAATGGGCGGAATGTCTCGCCAAGGCCGCGTTCGTCACCGCCGGGCAACGCGGCTTCGACCTGATCGAGACGATGGCGTTCGATCCCGTCGCCGGAATCGCACTGCTCGACCGCCATCTGGCGCGGATGAAGGCGAGCGCGGCGGCGTTCGGCTTCGCCTTCGACCGGCACGAAGCGCGCAACGAATTGCAGGCGGCGACCTTTCGTCTGCGGGAGGCGAGGCGGGTGCGGCTGGTGCTGGCGCCGGGCGGCGCGATCGCGATCGAAATCGCGCAGTTGCCCGCCACGCCGCCCGCCCCGGTCGCGATCGCGATCGTACCCCTGCCGGTCGCGCCCACCGATTTCCGGCTGGCGCACAAGACCAGCAACCGCCGTTTCTACGACGCCGCCCGCGCCGCAGCGGGAACGTCCGAAGTCGTGTTCGAGGATGCCGCGGGCCGGCTGACCGAGGGGAGTTTCACCAGCCTGTTCGTCGAACGCGACGACGTGTTGCTGACCCCGCCCGCAGGGCGCGGCCTGCCGGGCGTATTGCGCGCCGAATTGCTGGCGAGCGGACGCGCGGTCGAAGCCGAGCTGACCAGCGCCGACCTGACCGACGGCTTCTTCATCGGCAACGCACTGCGCGGGCTGATCCCGGCGCTTGTTGCACCTGCGAAGCCGGCTATAGCGGCGCTATGACGCCATCCGCCGCGCTCGCCCGGATCAAGCCGTCGCCGACGCTGGCGATCACCGCGCGCGTCATGGAATTGCAGCGCGCCGGGGTCGATGTGATCGGATTGGGCGCGGGCGAACCCGATTTCGACACCCCCGATTTCGTCAAGGAAGCGGGGATCCAGGCGATCCGCGACGGCAAGACCAAATACACCCAGGTCGACGGCACCCCCGAGCTAAAGGAAGCGGTCGCCGCCAAGTTCGCACGCGACAACGCGCTGACCTATGCCCGCGACCAGATCACCGTGAACGTCGGCGGGAAGCAGACTTTGTTCAACGCTTTGGTCGCGACGCTCGACCCGGGCGACGAGGTGATCGTGCCGGCGCCGTATTGGGTCAGCTATCCCGATGTCGTCCTGTTCACCGGCGCGACCCCGGTGTTCGTCGCGGCCGGCGCGGCGCAGGGTTACAAGCTGACCCCGGAACAGCTCGACGCCGCGATCACCCCGCAGACCAAATGGCTCATCCTGAATTCGCCATCGAATCCGACCGGCGCGGGCTATAGCCGGGGCGAATTGCGCGCGCTCGGCGACGTGCTGGCGCGGCATCCGCACGTGTGGGTGTTCGCCGACGATATGTACGAGCATATCGTCTATGACGGGTTCGAATTCGCGACCATCGCCGAAGTCTGTCCCGAGCTTTACGAACGCACGCTGACGGTCAACGGCTGTTCGAAGGCCTATGCGATGACCGGCTGGCGGATCGGGTTCGCGGGCGGGCCGGCGTGGCTGATCAAGGCGATCGCCAAGCTCCAGTCGCAATCGACCAGCAACCCGTGTTCGGTCGCGCAGGCCGCGGCGGTTGCGGCGTTGAATGGCGATCAAGGGTTCTTGAAGGAGCGCGCCGCGGTGTTCCAGGGCCGCCGCGACCTGGTGGTCGGCGAATTGTCGCGGATCGTGGGGATGACCTGCCCCATTCCGGTCGGCGCATTCTACGTCTATCCCGAATTCAGCGGGCTGATCGGCAAGCGCACCCCCGCCGGTAAGACCATCGCCAGCGACGAGGATTTCGTCGCTTATCTGCTCGATGACGCGCGGGTCGCGGCGGTGCAGGGCGCGGCATTCGGGCTCTCGCCGGCGATGCGGATCAGCTACGCGACTGCAACCGAATTATTGAGCGAAGCGTGCGCGCGGATCCGCGCGGCGTGTCTGGCGCTCAGCTGAACGCGCGGGTCAGCCGACCTTAACCCGCCCAGGACTATCACCGGAGCTCAGCGCGCGCTGTCGTACTCAGCACGCAACTGGAAATCGCGCCGGGTGTTTACCATCTGTCGCTGTCCGACGAGGAAAGACCGATGCGTAGCGTGTTCAAGTCCCATTTCTTTCTCCGCTTCGCCGGCGGGTTCGCGCTTGGCGCGGCCGCGCTGGTCGCGCTGCAGCCGGCCGCAGTCGCCGCCAAGCTGAGCGCGCAGCATGAGCCGGTCGCGTATCGCGGCTGAGGTGTAACCGTTTGGCATCGCTGTCCGAACCTGTTGTCATGACCCTGATCCGCCCCGCCCTGTTCGCCCTTGCCGCTGGTACCGCAGCCACTGTCGCGATGTTCGCCGTTCCCGCCACTGCCGAACGCGCGGTGCCGATTCCCGCCGCGCTCAAGGATGTGCCTGTCGCGCCCGATTTGCAGACCGCAGTGCTGGCAGGCGGCTGTTTCTGGGGGATGGAGGCCGTGTTCGAACACACTCGCGGCGTCAAATCGGTCGTCAGCGGCTATGCGGGCGGCACACCGCAGACCGCCAATTATCCCGCGGTCTCGACCGAGCGCACCCGTCACGCCGAGGCGATCCGCATCACCTACGACCCGCGACAGATCAGCTATGCGACGCTGCTCCGCGTCTATTTCTCGGTCGCGCACGATCCGACGCAGGTCGGCGGCCAGGGTCCCGATTCGGGCCCGAGCTATCGGTCGGCGATCTTTCCGCAGACCCCGCAGCAGCGCGCGGTCGCCGCGGCGTATCTGGCGCAGTTGAGTAAGGCTCGGGCCTATCCGCGCGCGCTGACCACCCGGCTGGAAGCCGGGCGATTCTTCCCGGCTGAGGCGGAGCACCAGGATTTCTTCCGGCGTAATCCCGATCACCCCTATATCGTCACCTGGGACAAGCCCAAGCTGGCGGCGTTTCGCGCGGGGTTTCCGCGGCTGGCGATCTAACGTAGCCGCCCGGTCGAGATCGACCAGCTGGCAGCGGCACAGGTGTCGAAATCCTCGGTGAGATAGGTTCGCCCGTCTTCCAGCACCGCACGCAAATCGTAGCGGCAGCGTTCGCCCTTCAGGATGACGACGATGGAGCCCGAACGCGGCAGCATCTTCGCGTCGAGCCGATCGCGATCGTCGTTGCCGCCGCCGAAGATTCCGCCGACCTTTGCCTTCAAGCCCGATTTGCCGCCGGTCACGAACAGCTGATTCACCGCCGCCGACGTATCGTTGACCACGCGAAGATTATGGGTCGGCGGTTCGGCAGCGAGCGCTGGAGCGGTGGCGGCGAGGGCAAGCAGGAGGTAGCGCATCGTGCTGCAACGAAGCGGGCGGCGAAGGGTGCCGTCCGCTCGGTCGCTGTCAGAGCTTTTCGGTGAGTTCGGGCACCAGCTTGAACAGATCCCCGACCAGTCCGATGTCGGCGACCTGAAAGATCGGGGCGTCCTCGTCCTTGTTGATCGCGATGATCGTCTTGCTGTCCTTCATCCCCGCGAGATGCTGGATCGCACCCGAGATGCCGACCGCGACATAGACTTCGGGGGCGACGATCTTGCCGGTCTGACCAACCTGATAGTCGTTGGGGGCATAGCCGGCGTCGACCGCGGCGCGGCTGGCGCCGACCCCCGCGCCGAGTTTGTCGGCGAGCGGATCGATCAGCGCGTGGAACTGCTCGCCCGAGCCGAGCGCGCGGCCGCCCGAGACGATGATCTTGGCGCTGGTCAGTTCGGGGCGTTCGGACTTCGCGATTTCGCTGCCGACATAGCTCGAGACGCCGGTGTCGCCGGTCGTCGCGACCGTCTTTACGGTGCCCGACCCGCCCTCGGCCGCGGCCTTCTCGAACGCGGTACCGCGCACGGTGATGACCAGCTTCTTGTCGATGGTCTGCACGGTCGCGATCGCGTTGCCGGCATAGATCGGGCGGGTGAAGGTGTCGGCGCTCTCGACCGACAGGATGTCGCTGATCTGCATCACGTCGAGCAACGCGGCGACGCGCGGCGCGATGTTCTTGCCGTTGGTGGTGGCGGGGAACAGCACCGCGTCGTGATGGCCCATCAACTGGACCACGAGCGGCGCGACATTCTCGGCCAGCGCGTGGGCATAGGCTGCGTCGTCGGCGACATGGACCTTGCCGATACCGGCGATCTTCGCAGCCGTGGCGGCGACGCCATCGACGCCCGATCCGGCCACCAGCAGATGCACTTCGCCGAGCTTCGCCGCGGCGGTGACGACCGCGAGCGTGGCGTCCTTGACGGTGGTTCCGTCATGCTCGACCCAGACCAAAGTCTTCATTGCTTCACTTCCTTCATTCTTCCCTCCGTTCGCCCTGAGCGAAGTCGAAGGACAAGTTCCGCGCTGGTGCTTCGACTTCGCTCAGCACGAACGGGTGGGGATCATCCCCGGATCGTTACCTGGCGACGCCCATCGCCTTCAGCTTGGCCACCAGTTCGTCGACATCGGCGACCTTCACGCCCGCGGTGCGCTTCGCGGGCTCGACCACCTTGAGCGTGGTCAGCCGCGGAGCGACGTCGACGCCGTAATCGGCCGGCGTCTTCTGCTCCATCGGCTTGGACTTTGCCTTCATGATGTTGGGCAGCGACGCATAGCGCGGCTCGTTCAGGCGCAGGTCGGTGGTGATCACCGCGGGCAGCGGCAGCTTCTCGGTTTCCGAACCGCCATCGACTTCGCGGGTCACGGTGACCGAACCCGCCTCGAGCTCGACCTTCGACGCGAAGGTCGCCTGACCGACGCCGAGCAATCCGGCGAGCATCTGCCCGGTCTGGTTGTTGTCGTCGTCGATCGCCTGCTTGCCCAGGATGATCAGGTCGGGCTTTTCCGCGTCCACGATTGCCTTCAACAGCTTGGCGACGCCCAATGGCTCGATCTTCTCGTCGCTGACCACCAGGATCGCGCGGTCGGCGCCCATCGCCAGCGCGGTGCGGAGCGTCTCCTGCGATTTCTGCTCGCCGATCGATACCGCGACGATCTCGGTCACGCCGTTCGCTTTTAGCCGGATAGCTTCCTCGACCGCGATTTCGTCGAACGGATTCATGCTCATCTTGACGTTGGCGAGATCGACGCCGGTGCCGTCCGCCTTGACGCGGGGCTTCACGTTATAGTCGAGCACGCGCTTGACCGGGACCAAGACCTTCATTCCGACACCCTCTCTTGGGACGTCACCCCAGCGCAGGCTAGGGTCTCATGCCGCATGAGATGCCAGCGTGCGCTGGCATGACGGTTAAACTTCAAGCCGCCTTCTTCACCTCGGCGACGATCTTCTGCGCGGCGTCGCCCAGGTCGTTGGCCGGCACGATCGCCAGCCCCGAATTGGCCAGGATCGCCTTGCCCTGCTCGACATTGGTGCCTTCGAGCCGGACTACCAGCGGG
>JAZKGJ010000095.1:0-27930 GCA_040385975.1 Pseudomonadota bacterium
CCAGCACGGTGCTGCCGGTATCGACGGTGTTGGCACCGGTGTTGGCGAAGCTGGTCGTGCCGCCGAGCGTCGCCGTGCCGGGGCCGGTGAACAGCGTGGTGCCGGTCCCGGTCACGCTGGTCCCGGCCAAGATGCTGCCCGCCGCGGCCGCCGGGCTGCGCACGATCAAAGCGCCGTTGTTCGTGATCGTCGGGCTGACGTAGCCCAGCCCGGTCACGCCGTTGGCGAGTTCGAGCGAAGCGCCGCTGGCGATCGTCGTGCTGGCGACGGTCGTGCCGGTCGTGGTCGGCGCGGTCCAATACCCGCTCTGAACCGTCAGGTTGTTGAAGCCCTGGAACGTCGCGACAGTCTGAGTCGTGACCGGCGCGGTGCCGGTGCCGATCAGAACAGAATTGTCGGTGCCCCCGCCCCCGGCAATCGCGCCGGTGATTATGGAACCGGTGCGCAGCGTGACCATGTCGTTGCTGGCGCCAAGCTGGACCGCAACACCGTTGCCGCCCGAAATATTACCGCGATTGTCGAGTATGGTTTGTCCCGAGGCGACAATGCCAGAATTCACGAAACTACCGATGAGGCCGTTATTTACAATCGTGTTTGAGCCGCCGGTTGTGTTGATTCCGCCGAGAGTGCCCAAAACGATCGCACTTGAATCGACGGCGATATTCACCGCGCCGGGCGGATCGATAAATAAGGCGTACCCGCCCTCCGAAGTGACCCGGCCCTGAATTAGAGCCGTTACGGCACCGCCTGTGCCATTTGCGATCAGACGCACTGCATCGGCATTTGCACCAAGCGCATTTGCGTCCAAAATTCGCGCGTTTATTGTCCCGTTGATTGCCGTCGCAAAAATAGCGTCAGCACGTGCGACCTGACCGGTCGCGGCATCGGTCACCAACGCGCCGGTCGAAGACGCTTGAGAGACGCTCAGGTCGACGCCGGTGCCACCGATGACTTCCACACCCGCGTTGCCGTCCCCCATCGCCGATGCGATAGATGCGTTGACCGTAGCTAGCCCACCGGCTTCGCCGAATATACCGTTGCCTTGCGCCGCGCGGGCTCGGGTCAGCAAGATGCTGAGATTGCTGGCCGCGTGGCCTTCCACCGCAGTGCCGCCTGCACCGGTCGCAGACGTGTCGTTGGCAGTTATGAAGACGTTGCCCACATTGCTAACGCCATAAAGTGTTGCAGCTTGAGCTGCAGCGCTCGATGCAAACCCACTTTCAATGCGAGTGGTACCGCCCGCGATCGCGCTGACCGCCGATCCGTTGGCTGAGATAGCAACGTTCGAATTGATCGTAACGGCACCATTGGTGCTACGCCCGTCGACCGCATTCCCGCCGATTACAGCAATTCCGCCACCTGCAGGCGCTGACCCGGCAACCGTCGAGCGTTCGGCCGTGATGGACACGTTGCCGTCGGTCGAGTTCGCCCGGATGCCGGTTGTATCATTTGCTGTCGATACCGTGCCTGCTTGTATGGAAATTGCACCGGTCGTCGACTGGGCAAGCAAGCCAGTGGCCTCGGCGCCAGTGGTAGCGACATTCGTCGCGTTGATCGTGATCGACCCGCTGGTGCTGTTGACTGCAATGCCGGTTGCGCTGGTGCTCTGCGTGTTGATCTGGCGGCTCGTGACCGACAGCGCGCCAGTCGTGCCGTTCACCTGAATGCCGGTTGCACCCGCGCCAGTGGTAGAAATAGAGCCCGTGTTCGTGACGTTGGCGACGCCCGCCCCCGCCTGAACCAAGATGCCCGCGCTCTGCGTGCCCTGCGTGGTGATTGCGCCGTTGCTGGTAACGGTAGCCGTACCGGCGACCGGATTGGTCGCCGGAGTGTTCTGGGTCACGCCACTGCCGATTTCGACGCGAATACCGACCGCTTCCGTTCCGCTGGTCGTGATGTTGTTCGAGGTAACGGCGGCCGAGCCGTTGAAGCTGGTCGCGGTGATGCCGTCAGAATAACGGTTCGTGGTCGCGCTGATCGGCCGCACGCCGCCAATGGTCGTGATCGTGCCGGTGCTGTTCACCGTGACCAACCCCGCGTCGCTCAGCGCGCGAATACCGTAAGCGCCGTCACCGACAGTCGTGATCGAGCCGCTGTTGACCGTGAGTGCGCCAGGCAGCGGTCCGGGGGTGGTAGCGCTCGCCGGAAGACCAATTACCGCGTTGATGCCGACCCGATTGCCGGTGCCGGTGCCGATGATCGTGCCGCTGCTGATGAGAATGTTTTCGCCATTGGCAAAGATGCCCGACGACGTGCCTGTGTCAGCGCCGTTCATCGTCACCGAACCGCTGTTGATCACGACGTTCGCGCCGCGAACCGCCCCGTCCGCGTTGCCCGCATTGATCCCGTTGCTGGCAGTCACGATCGTGCCGCTGTTAACCAGCACGTCGAGGCCATAAGCCTCCAGCGCGCCTCTGTTCGTATTGCCGGCGGTCAGCGTGATGCTGTCGACGTTGACCGTCGCGCGCGGACCAAACGCATTGATCCCGCCCCCGGTGGAAGTCAGCGTGCCGCTTTGCACAGTAACAAAGCCGGCAGCACCGCCGTTCTGCGGGCTGCCGACAGTATTGGCAGCCAATGCGAATATGCCAGGTGCTCCACCCGTAGCGGTGAGTGTACCCGATACGACGCTTACGTCGTTGAGCCCGAACGCAAAGATGCCGCGACTGCTGGCGGAGGTGAGATTAGTCGAAGAAACCGACGCCGCGCCGGCGCTGGATTGAGCTAGGATAGTCGTCACATCGTTGGTGGTGGTGCTACGCGCCGTGCCGCTGATTACGGAAACCGCGCCACCCGAAAACGCCTGTATCGCTCCGAGCACCGACTGGGTGTCGGTCGCGTTGACGGTGACGACGTTTGGACCGGTCCCACCCGACACGTTGATCCCGGTCGTGGCGGAGCGCACGATGCCGGTCGTTACGTTGATCGCTCCGACCGCGCCGTTCGCCTGGTTCGCGGCGATCGCCGCGTTCGCATTCGCGCCCGAGGTCCGGGTATCGGACGCGTTGATCGTGATCGCGCCGTTGATGCCGGTCGCCGAAATGCCGCTCGCCTGCGCGCCGCTCGTCACGATCGCGCCGGTGGTGATCGAGGTCGTGCCGTTGTTCGATACCTGAACCCCGGTGCCCGAAGCGCCGGTGGTGGTGATCGCGCCAGTGGTGACTGAAACCGGCGCAGTGCCCGAATTGATCAGCACGCCGACGTTGGTGCTGGTGATGCTGCCGGTGCCGGCGATCGTTGCCGAACCCGTAGTCGGGATGACCGAAATGCCGAAGCCGGTCGCGTTGATGCTGCCGTTGTTGGTAATCAGCGTCGTACCGGCGCCGCCCTGCACCTGGATGCCGGTCGCGGTGGCCCCATTGGTGGTCAGCGTGCCATTGTTGGTGATCGCAACGTTGGCGGCGGTTGCACCCTGCGAGAAGCCGCCGACGATGATGCCGAACTGATTGGCGCCGCCGGTCGAAATGTTGTTGCTGACGACCGACACATCGCCGCTGTTCGCCTGGACGCTGATCCCACGCGCATTGGCGGTGGTGATCGTCCCGGAATTGTTGATCGCGACGACACCGGTCGAATTCTGGGTGAGGATGCCAGTCGAGCCGGTGCCGGCGGTGTTGAGCGCGCCGGTGCTGTTGATCGCGACCGAGCCGGTCAGCGTCCCGCTGCCGATCGGCGCGACGAAAATGCCATTCGCGTTCGCGCCCGCGGTCGAGATGGTGTTCGAGGTAATGGTCGTGCTGCCCGAGCCATTCGGGGTCGCATAGATGGCGTGCGAGTTGGGTCCGGCGGTTGTGACCGTGCCACTGATCACGTTCGCCGACGTGTAAGCGAAGCCGTTCGGCCCGCCGTTGAACCCGCCGCCGCCACGATTGGCGCCAAGCACGATGCCATAGGCGCCATTGCCGCCCTCAGTCGTGACCGAAGTGCTGCGCACGATCACGTCGGTGCCGCTCTGGATGCTGAGCCCGTCCGAGCTCTGCGTCGTGCGAATCGTGCCACTGGTGACATCGACCGTGCCGCTCGAGAACACCTGCAACGCCGATGCGTTCTGGCCGAGCGCGGTGGTCGTGCCCGCGTTGACGAGCGCACCGCCGGTGCCGGTGTTGACGAAGATGGCCGCGCCCGACACCGCCGCCGCATTGGTCATCGCCGCGTTGACCGAGGTCAGTTCGGCGCGGAAGCCCTGCGCGATGATCGCATTGGGGCCGGTGCCGCCGATATTGACGCCGGTCACCGTGGTGTTGCCCGCGTTGATCGTCGTCGTACCGGTCGTGAAGAAGGTGTTGTTGGGGGCCGCGCCGTTGCTGGTCGTGAAAATTCCGCGATAGCCGGCAACGACGTCGGTCGAGATGACGGAGATGTTGCCCGCACCGCTGGCGGCCTGAATACCGCGGCTGGTCGCGGTGTTATTGGCGTTGACCGGGCCGGCGTCGATCATGATCGGGCCCGAGATCGCGCTGGCGACGATCGCGGTGCTCGACAGCGAACCGGTCGTGTTGGCGGCATCGGTGATGACCGACACCGAACCGCTGCCGGTGTTGACCGCGGAAATCGCGACTCCGATGACGGGCGGATTACTGGGGTTGTTGGCGGGGACGTTGTCCGAATTCACCGTGCCGAAATCGAGCGCGATGTTGCCGCCGCTGGTGGCGATGTCGACGGTGCGCGGGCCGCCCGAGCGCGTGCCGGTTTCGGTAATCGTGACGTCGGTCGTGTTGTTGGTCGAGATCAGGTTCTGCGCGGTCGCCGCGGGGGTAATGACCAGGGTCGAACCGAGCGCGGTGCCGACCAGCGCGAGAGTACGAAACGTGCCACGACGGGCGCTGACGCCAGCGAAATCGACGACCATGTAATATTCCCCCAAAAGTGCCCCGACCCCGTGTCGCAAACCCGACACGCCGGTCAACGCCCGCCTCGATTGTGGCGGATGCGCGATGCCTGCCGTGCCAGCCGATGCCGAGTCAAGGCTTTGGTGGCGACAACCCTTTGCGTCCGCGTCGAAAAGGCACATTTGCCCAACGCTGATGCAAATAACTCGGACGGTGGTGCTAGATTCCGCCGGCGACGATCTGAAGCCCGGTGTCGGTCAGGCGCGCGCCGAGATCGCCGACACAGGCATCGGCCAGCGCCGCATCGCCGCTGCGCACGACGAAATTGGCACCGGCCCGCCCGTCGCGGAAGAACGGATAGCTGCCGATCGCCAGCCGCGCGTCCGCTCCGGCGTGAGTACGTTCGGTCTCGCGCAGCAGGTCGGCGACTTCGCTTTCCGCGACCCAGCAGCCGATCGTCCGCGACACGACCGGCCGCCCGCCCTCCAGTGTGCCGGTCAGCGCGTCGAGCATCCCGGCGGCGATGTGCGGCACCCCGGCCAGCACGAAGACGTTGCCGATCCGGATGCCCGGCGCGCCCGACATGCGGTTTTCGATCAGCTTGGCGCCGGCGGGCACCCGCGCCATCCGCAGCCGCGCTTCGGTCACTCCACCCCGGCTCTCGTAATACCGCGTCAGAACCGCGACGGCCTTGGGGTGATGCTCGACCCCTACCCCCAGCGCCGCGGCGATCGCATCGACCGTGATGTCATCGTGAGTGGGGCCAATCCCGCCGGTGGTGAAGAGATAGTCGTTGCGCGCGCGCAGTGTGTCGACCGCCTCGACGATCGCGTCCTGGACATCGGCGACGATGCGGACTTCGGCCAGCCGGATCCCCTGGACGTTGAGCCACGCCGCGAGCTGCGCGACGTTCTTGTCCTGCGTACGCCCGGACAGAATTTCGTCACCGATCACGACCAATGCGGCGGTCCAGATGCGGTCGGTAGCAGGCGTCATACGTCTGACCGTAGCGGAGCGCGGCGCGGACCGCTATATCGCGGCGATGACCGACTATGTGACCGTGACCAGCGACGCGCCGATGATCCGCGACGGCGCGATCAAGCTTCACCCCGACAGCGCATTCGCCGGAATGCGCGCGGCGGGCCAGCTGTGCGCGCGCACGCTCGACCATATCACACCGCACGTCCGGCCCGGCGTCTCGACCGGAGAGATCGACGACATGATCCGCGACTTCGTCGTGCGCGAAGGCGGTGTGCCGGCGACGCTCGGCTACCGCGGCTATACCCATTCGACCTGCATCTCGATCAACCACGTCGTCTGTCACGGCATCCCGTCGGAACGCGTTTTCAAGGACGGCGACATCGCCAATGTCGACGTGACGGTGATCGTCGACGGCTGGCATGGCGATTCGAGCCGGATGTACCTGGCGGGCAACGTGCCGGTAAAAGCGCGCCGGCTGGTCGATGTGACCTACGAATGTCTGATGTTGGGGATCGCGCAAGCGCGGCCGGGCAACACGATGGGGGATGTCGCGCACGCTATCCAGCGTCACGCCGAAAAACACCGTTACGGCGTGGTCCGCGATTTTTGCGGGCATGGCCTCGGCCGGCTGTTCCACGACGCGCCCGAAGTCGTCCACGTCGGCCGGCCCGGCACGGGTCCCGAGCTGAAGCCCGGCATGTTCTTCACGATCGAACCGATGATCAACATCGGCCGCGCCGACGTCAAGCTGCTCGAAGACGGCTGGACCGCTGTGACCCGCGACCGCTCCCTCAGCGCGCAGTTCGAACATTCGGTCGGCATCACCGATGACGGCTGCGAAATTTTCACGGGCAGCCCGGCGGGGTTCGATTGCCCGCCCTATTGATGCTTTTGCGGGCAGCTTTGGCCCATCTGCGTAAAATTTGAGCAGTGCCCTGCCTCGCCCGGATTGATTAACACCTTGGCAAAATCTGGCACGATTGCTGCACTGCGCAAATCCGCAAGGGAGCGCCGTAGCCTGTGAAAAAGATAGAGGCCATCATCAAGCCATTCAAGCTGGATGAGGTGAAGGAAGCGCTGCACGAAGTCGGCGTCAGCGGCATCACCGTGACCGAGGCCAAGGGCTTCGGGCGGCAGAAGGGCCACACCGAGCTTTATCGCGGTGCCGAATATGTCGTCGATTTCCTGCCCAAGGTGAAGCTGGAGGTCATAGTCGAGGACGGGCTGGCCGAGCGCGTGGTTGAGGCGATCGCTGCGGCGGCACAGACCGGGCGGATCGGCGACGGCAAGATTTTCGTCACCAATGTCGAGACCGTACTGCGCATTCGCACGGGCGAACGCGACGAAAACGCAATCTGATTTTCAACTCCAAAGGGAAGACTCACGACATGGCGAATTCGGCGCCCAACACGGCCAGCGACGTCCTCAAGATGATCAAGGATCAGGAGATTGAGTGGGTCGACCTGCGCTTCACCGATCCCAAGGGCAAGTGGCAGCATCTGACGATGGTCGCCTCGCTGATCGGTGAGGACGAGCTGACCGACGGGCTGATGTTCGACGGGTCGTCGATCGCCGGGTGGAAGGCGATCAACGAGAGCGACATGGTGCTCCAGCCCGATCTGGACGCGGTCTATGTCGATCCGTTCTCGGCCACGCCGATGCTGATCCTGGTGTGCGACATCGTCGAGCCATCGACCGGCGAGCTTTACGCGCGCGACCCGCGGTCGACCGCCAAGCGCGCCGAGGCATATCTAAAGACCACGGGCATCGGCGACACCGTCTATGTCGGACCCGAGGCCGAATTCTTCATGTTCGACGACGTGCGGTTCGAGAACAGCTATTCGACCAGCTATTACAAAATCGACGACATCGAACTGCCGGGCAATTCGGGCCGTGAATACGAAGGCGGCAATCTTGCCCACCGCCCGCGCGTCAAGGGCGGCTATTTTCCGGTCGCGCCGGTCGACAGCGCGGTCGACATCCGCGGTGAGATGGTCTCGACGATGATCGAGATGGGGCTGCCGTGCGACAAGCATCACCACGAAGTCGCCGCCGCGCAGCACGAGCTGGGGCTGACCTTCGGCACGCTGACGCAGACCGCCGACCGGATGCAGGTCTACAAATACGTCGTCCACCAAGTCGCGCACGCGTACGGCAAGACTGCGACCTTCATGCCCAAGCCGATCGCCGAGGATAACGGCTCGGGCATGCACACCCACTTTTCGATCTGGGACGGTAAGGAGCCGCTGTTCGCGGGCAACGGTTATGCCGGCCTGAGCGACATGTGCCTCTATTTCATCGGCGGCATCATCAAGCACGCTAAGGCGCTGAACGCGTTCACCAACCCGTCGACCAACAGCTACAAACGGCTGGTCCCGGGCTATGAGGCGCCGGTGCTGCTGGCCTATTCGAGCCGCAACCGTTCCGCATCGTGCCGCATCCCCTATGGCACAGGTCCGAAGTCGAAGCGGGTCGAGGTGCGCTTCCCCGATGCACTCGCCAACCCCTACCTCGCTTATGCTGCTTTGTTCATGGCGGGGGTCGACGGCATCCAGAACCGGATCCACCCGGGCGAGGCGATGGACAAGAACCTGTACGACCTGCCGCCTGCCGAGCTGGCCAATGTGCCGACGGTGTGCGCGTCGCTGCGCGAGGCGCTCGAGAGCCTGGCCGCCAACCACGACTTCCTGCTGAAGGGCGATGTGTTCTCGAAGGATCAGATCGAAAGCTACATCGAGCTGAAATACGAAGAGGTCGCGCGCTGGGAAATGACGCCCAGCCCGGTCGAATACGACATGTACTATTCGGGCTGAGGACGGCCGAGAGACAACGACAGACGCGCCGCCGGCCAAAACATCGGCCGGACGGCGCGCGACAACCGGGGGAAGACCTGACTGGCTCGATAAAAAGGGAGCCAATCATGCGGAAGACGATCTTTGCTATCACGGCGGCGGGCGTCGCGCTCACCGCTCCTGCGCACGCGCAGGAAGCTGCGCAGACACCGGCGCAAGTGGCGACGCCCGGACCCGCCGAACCGGCGACCGGGTTCGACCTGAGCGTCGGCGTGACCGGTACGAGCGACTATCGCTTTCGCGGGCTGTCGCAGTCGAACAAGCGCCCCGCGCTGCAAGGCACGGTCGGGGTCACGCATTCCTCGGGTTTCTACGTCGGCACCTGGGCCAGCACGATCTCGAACTACGTCGCGAACGGCAGCCCGGCCGAGGTCGACCTGTACGGCGGCTTCAAGAAGACCACTGAAGGCGGCACGACCTTCGACGTTGGCCTCCTCTATTATTGGTACCCTGATTCCGACGGGATTACGTCCGACTTCTTCGAACCTTATGCCAATGTCTCCACCGCCTTGGGGCCGGTCACCGCGAAGGTCGGCGGCAATTTTGCGTGGAAGCAGAACGCGCTGGGGATCGGTGCGGGCCGGGAAAGCGCCTTCTACGGCTATGGCGACCTGTCGGGCGCGGTCGGGCCGGTGACATTGACCGGGCACGTCGGGCGGTCGTTCAACGAAAATTACATCACCTTCGGCACCAAATACACCGACTGGAGCCTGACCGCGGCGTACACGGCGGGGCCGGCGACGTTCAGCGTCGGCTATGTCGACACCAACAAGAAGCTGTTCAGCTATCCCGCGGGGGGCGGGAAGAACCGCGACATCGCCAAGGCCGGCGTGGTCGCATCGGTGGCGGTCGCCTTCTGATGCCGCGCGACTTTCACAAAAGGGAGGGACAGCGATGAAGCTGGTCATAGCGGTCATCAAACCGTTCAAGCTCGACGAGGTCCGCGAAGCGCTGACCGCGATCGGGATCGCCGGGCTCACCGTTACCGAAGTGCAGGGCTACGGGCGCCAGAAGGGCCACACCGAAATCTACCGCGGTGCCGAATACGAGGTCAGCCTGGTCCCCAAGGTCAAGCTGGAGATCGCGTGCGCCGACGATCTGGCGGCGCGGGTGGTGGAGACGATCCAGGAAACCGCCGCGACCGGCGCGATCGGCGACGGCAAGATCTTCGTCGTGGAGCTGGGCAGCGCGGTCCGCATCCGCACCGGCGAAACCGGCGAAAACGCATTGTGAGGGGACCAGTGATGAACCGACTGATCAAACCCGCGGCGGCGCTTGGCGCGCTGAGCGCGATATTAACACCGGGCATCGCCTGGGCACAGGAAGCGGCCGCAAACGCCGCCGATGCCGCCGCCCCCGCGGTCGCGGCGACCACCGCGGCGTTCACGCCGACCGCCGAGATGGTCAGCAAGGGCGATGTCGCCTGGATGCTGATTGCGTCAGCGCTTGTGCTGATGATGTCGGTGCCCGCGCTGGCGCTGTTTTACGGCGGGCTCGTTCGCGCGAAGAACATGCTTAGTGTGCTGATGCAGGTACTGACGATCGTCTGCGTCGCGGCCCTGGTGTGGTTCGGCTGGGGCTATTCGATGGCGTTCACCTCCACCGGCACGCCGTGGCCCAAGATCGTCGGCGGATTCGACAAGGCGTTCCTGGCGGGGGTCAGCCCGAGTACGTTCGCCGCGACGTTCTCGAACGGGGTGTATCTGCCCGAATATGTCTTCGTGATCTTCCAGATGACCTTCGCGTGCATCACCCCCGCGTTGATCGTCGGGGCGTTCGCGGAACGGGTGAAGTTCACCCCGCTGATCCTGTTCGTGGTCGCCTGGTTGACGCTCGCCTATTTCCCGATCGCGCATATGGTCTGGTATTGGGCGGGCCCCGATTTCCTGCCGGCCGCGCCGGACGACAGCGGCCTGCTATGGGGCTGGGGCGCGCTCGATTATGCGGGCGGCACGGTGGTGCACATCAACGCCGGGATCGCCGGGCTGGTCGGCTGCCTCGTGATCGGACCGCGGATCGGCTACAAGTCGGAACCGATGCCGCCGCATTCGCTGGTGATGACGATGATCGGCGCGTCGCTGTTGTGGATCGGCTGGTTCGGGTTCAACGCCGGGTCGGGGCTGGAAGCCAATGCGTTTGGCGCATTGGCGTTCATCAACACCTTCACCGCCACCGCGGCGGCGGGTGTGACCTGGGCCGTCATCGAGCAGATCGTGCACAAGAAGCCGTCGCTGCTCGGCGGTGCATCGGGCGTGGTAGCCGGATTGGTCGCGATCACCCCGGCGGCGGGGTTTGCGCATCCGGGCACCGCGATCCTGCTCGGCGCGGTCGCGAGCATCGGCTGTTTCTTCTTCGTAACGACGGTGAAGAACGCGCTGAAATACGACGATACGCTGGACGTCTTCGGCATTCACGCCGTCGGCGGAATTATCGGCGCGATCGGGACCGGTATCGTCGCCGCCCCGGCGCTCGGTGGACAAGGCTGGATCGACTACACCGCGCCTGTCGCCAAAGCCGGCGAATACGATCTGGCGGGACAGGTCCTTACCCAGCTGTGGGCGGTCGGAACGACGGTGGTCTGGACCGGGGTCGTCAGCGCGTTGCTGTTCCTCGTGCTGAAATACACCATCGGGCTGCGGCCGACGGCGGATATCGAGAAGGAAGGTCTCGACATCAACGTCCACGGCGAACGCGCGTACAATATGTAGGCAATCCCGGGTCAGTGGTGGCGGGCGGGGTGCGATCAAGCGCCCTGCCCGTTTTCCTTCACGGAACGGCGGCTGCGGCTCAGGCGTCTCGCCGACGAAGGAGACTGCGCATGACGCTCAAAGCCATCGCCCTGAACTGCACGCTCAAAGCGACCGGGGAATCCTCCACCGATGCCATGATCGCAGTCCTGACGGATGCGTTTGCCAAGGTCGATGTGACCATCACGGAGACCGTGCGGGTGGCAGCGCTCGACATCAAACCGGGGGTGACGTCGGACGAAGGCGATGGCGACGAATGGCCGGCATTGCGTGCAAAGATCCTGGCGCACGATATCCTGATCCTGGGTGGGCCGATCTGGATGGGTCAGGCGTCGAGCATCACCAAGCGCGTGTTGGAGCGGATGGACGCATTTCTCGACGAGACCGACGATGCCGGGCGGATGCCAAGCTATGGCAAGGTGGTGGTCGCCGCGATCGTCGGGAACGAGGATGGTGCACACGCCACGTCGGCGCAGATCTTTCAATCGCTCAACGACACCGGCTGGACGATCGCACCGGTCGCCGCCTGCTATTGGGTCGGCGAGGCGATGGGCTCTGTCGACTTCAAGGATTTGGAGACGACCCCGGCCAAGGTCGCCGAAACCGCGGCGATGTGCGCGAGGAACGCGGCGCATTTGGCGAAGTTGTTGAACGCCCAACCTATTCCGGGAACGAAAGAGAATCGAAACACAAACACTTAGCGACTCGCGCAATTCCGCCATTTTTGAATAGACGGATTCTGGAGCGGCGTGGTAATGTGTCCCACAGGGGGACATTCGCTTGTTCGCAGAGCCGTGGTTTCTGGTCGCGCTCGCCTGCAGCTTTGCGGGGTATGCGACCTATCTGAGCGGGCTGCGCCGCGACCTTGTCCAGCCCAACCGCGCGTCGTGGCTGATCTGGTCGGCATCGACCGGGGTCGAGGCGGCGACCTATGCCGCGGTCAATCCGGGCTCCCCACAGGCGATCGTCTTCGTCATGTCGGCGATCGCGTGCGTCGCGGTCATGATCGGGATCTGGCGCCGCTCGGCGTGGCAGGTGCCGACCCGCACCGAGCTCGTCTGCATCGGCGTTTCCTTGCTGGCACTGGTGGTCTGGCTGGGTTTCCGCGAAACTTTCTGGGCGCATATGTTGGTGGTCGTCGCGGTGCCGGTCAGCTTCTGGCCGACCTGGGTCAGCGTTTGGCAGGACCGGCGGCGGGAGAAGTCGCCGGCCTGGGGGCTGTGGACGGTCGGCGACCTCGCCACGCTGATCGTCGCGGGCCGCTTCGCCAACGAAGGCGTCGGCGAATTCGCCTACATCGGCGTCGAATTGCTGTGCCACGCCAGCGTGTGGTTCATGATCGGGCTGGCGACGATCAATCCGCTGCGCTCGCTCGGCTTCGGCGGGACGGGAAAGGCACCGGCCCCGGCCATCCAATTCCGCATCGCCGACACGCATCTGGGCAAAGCGGTGTTCGCGGCGCACGGCTTTGCCCGCGGCGAGACCATCGTCGAATTCACCGGGCGGCGCTTTCGGTCGGACCGCATCCCCAGCCTGATGCGCGGCCAGTCCGACCGGTTCGTGCAGGTGACGCCCGATCATTACATGGGCCCATCAGGGCGGATCGACGATCTGATCAACCACAGCTGCGCACCCAACGCCGGACTGCGGTTCGCGGCCGACGGCGTCGTGCTGGTCGCAATTCGCGACATCGCGGCGGATGAAGAGATCGCGTGGGATTATTCGACGACGCTGAAGGAATCGAACTGGCATATGATCTGTCAGTGCCGCAGCGCCGATTGCCGCCGCGTGATCGGCAATTTCGCGACGCTGACCGAAGAACGGCAGGAATGGTTCCGCAGCCACAATCTGGTCGCGCCGTATCTGCGCCGGCGCGACGAGCCGGGCCGCCGGGATCGCGCAGCCTAAGCGGCGATTTCCTGTGCGGTGGCGGCGGCGACCGACGCCTTAAGGGTCAGGATCGCGGTCGCCCCCCTGCCCGCCCCCTCGCTGATCAAGCGCATCGACCCTTCCATGGCGACCATCGAATTGGCACACCAATGGAGACCAAGGCCGCCGGATTTATGCGAGCGGGTCGAATAGCCGCGCTGGAACAATTGCGTCGCGGTCTCCGGATCGAAACCCTCGCCGTCGTCCCGGATTGCGATCGTGACCGCGCCGTCGAGTTCGTCGATCTCGACCATGATCGTGCCGCCGGTCGGCGACGCCGCGATCGCCTCGGTCGCGTTGCCAAAGATGTTGCCGATCACCTGGCTCAGGATCAAACGGTTGGCCATCGCCAGATGCGGGCGCGCCGGGAAGCTGATCGCGGCCGAGCGCTGACCCGAGTAGCGCGCGATGGTCGCGTTGCGCGCTACCAACTCGGTCACGTCGCAGACCTCCAGCGCAGGACGCTCGTGCGCGGCCGCCTGCTGGCTGCCGATGATCTCGAGCACGTGGCCCATCGCCTCGCGCCCGGTCTGAAGCTGGCGCGTGCGTTCGGTGCGGTCGCCCGCCTCCGCCGACAACGCCGCGTTGACGAAAGCCGCGAGCTTTTGACGGCGGGCCGCGGGAAGGTCGTCCTGCGCCAGTTCGGCGACGGCGCGATCGAGCAGCGCGCGATCGACCGGCGGCGCGAGCGCGATGCCCTGGCTCAGGATCGCGCTGATCGGATTCAGCGCGTTGCGGACGTTGTGCATCACCGCAACCGCGCTTTCGGACTTGCCGAGCGCGAAGCTCTGCACCTCCAATTGTTCGCGCAGGTCCTTCAGCTGATTCAACATCGCGTTGAAGCTTTTGCCGAGCGAGCCGATCTCGTCGTTGCGCGCTTCGTCGTCGAGCATACTGAGCGTGCCCGAAGCGCGAACCACCTGCATATGCTGTTCGACGCGGTGGAGCGGACGGAGCACGAGCCGGGCGATCATCTGACGCAATGCAAACAGGACGACGAAAAGCAGCGCCACCGCGCCGCCGACCGCGAGCAACAGCATCCGCCGACCAAGCAGCGACACGTCGCGCGGCACCGCGTAGCGGGTCGCGGCGACCGGCCTGCCGTCCGCGCCCGCGACCGGTACCGAAATCTCCATCGTATCGCGGTGCGGCGTCGTGACCACGTTCGCGGGCGGCGCGGTCAGATCGAGCCGCGCATCGAGCTGGAGCAGATCGGCAAGCTGCCGCGACGTGACCTGCCGCGCCATCAGCACAAAGCCACGCGGAGTGCCGCTGCCGTCGCTCTTGCGTACCCGCGCGACACCGATCGCGACCAAGGCGCTACCAAGCCGCGCGTAGAATTTGCCCGAGCTGTCGTTTCCGACGACGCGCGCGAAGTCGGTATGGGCGATCGTCGCGGCCAGCTGCGTTCGCATCGCAGGCTGTTCGCGCTCGCCGTCGATCCAGCGCGCGATCACGATCCGGCCGTCGGGTGCGACATAGGCCATGCCGTTGACCGCCAGATTGGTCATCGCCAGCGTCGAAAAGCTCTCCTCCTCGAACGCCTTGGTCGGATTGGCCATGTAATCGTAGCTGGAATTCCAGTCGCCATAATCGCGGACCGCGCCTTCGACCTTGGCGGCGTAGTCGGTCAGGACGGCGCGGGTGCGCTCGACATGTCCAGCCACCGCGCCGCGCTCCAAGCTGTCGAAGCTGGGCACGATGATCGCCGCGAGGAAGACGGCGATCGCGACCGAACCCGCGATCCCGACCGCAGCCAGGATGACAAGCAGCTTACGGCCGAGCGAACCCGCCATCGTCATCTGCGCAACGCGGCGCAGCGCGGCGCTCATCAGCCGTCGGTCCCGGTTCCGGCTAGCGGCGCATCGTCGAGTTCGGTCGCCATTACCCGCCGCTCGGCGAGGTCGCGCGCCGCGGCTTCGCTGACCGGGCGCGAGAAATAGTACCCCTGGAGGTGGCTGGTGCCGGCGAGCCGGAGCGCCTGCAACTGCGCTTCGGTTTCGACACCCTCGGCGATCACGCCCAGCCCCAATGCGCGGCCGAGGTGGACGATGGAATGGACGATCGCCGCCGATTCCTTTTCGCGGCCCATCCCGTCGATGAAACTGCGGTCGATCTTCAGCGCGTCGAGCGCGAACTTGCGGATGTTGTAGAGCGACGAATAGCCGGTGCCGAAATCGTCGAGCGCGATCCGGAAGCCCATCTGGCGCAATTTGTAGAGTGTCTCCGCGGCGCGGTCGGCATCGTCGAAGATCGCGGTTTCGGTGATCTCGATCTGGACGCGGCTGGGCGCGACGCCGGCGCGCTGGACGCGTTCGACAATGTAGCCGACAAAGTTCTGGCGGCGGAACTGGCGCGGGCTGAAATTGACCGAGACATATTGCCCCGGCCATTGCGGCAGGACTTTCAGGCTTTCGTCGAGCACCCATTCACCGAGTTCGTGGATCAGGTTCGACTCTTCGGCGATCGGGATGAAGACCGCGGGGGAAATATTGCCGTATTCTGGGCTCGACCAGCGCAGCAGCGCCTCGAACCCGGCGATCTCGAAGCCATCGCTGGCGACGATCGGCTGATACGCCAAGCTGAGTTCGCCCTTCGCAATCGCTTCCGACAGGCCGTTTTCAATGCGGCTGCGGATGCGGATGCTTTCGTCCATGCTTTCGGTGAACAGCTTCACCTGACCGCGCCCGGCGTGCTTGGCGTCGTTGAGCGCAAGATCGGCGCGGCGCAGAATGTCGACCGGATCCCGCAGCGGGTTGGGTGGGGTCACGACCACGCCGATCGACGCGCCGCCCTGCACCGTATGGCCGAGGATCTCGAACGTCCCGCCGCATGCCAGCAGGATGCGGTCGCACGCCATGACGCCCGCGTCTTCGCCGGGGGTTTCGAACAGGATGCCGAACTCGTCCCCACCCAATCGCGCGACGAAGCCGCCTTCGGGAATGTTGGCTTCGAGCACGTCGCAGAGCGCGCGGAGCAATTCGTCGCCGGCGAGGTGGCCGAGCGTATCGTTGACGATCTTGAAGCGGTCGAGATCGACCATTGCGGTGGCAAAGGTGATGCCGCTTTCGCAGCAATCCGCCAGTACGCGGGTGAAGGCGAGCCGGTTGGGCGCGTCGGTCAGCGAATCGTGGGTGGCAAGGTGAAACGCGCGGCTCTCGTTCAGCGCGAGTTCGCGGCCCTGTTCTTCGAGCTGGACGACCTGTTGCCCGAGCTTCTCGCGCGCCGCGCTCAGTTCGCGATCGACGTGCCAGCGGCTGGAAAGCGCGGTGGCGGTCTGGACGACTTCGGCGACTTCGAACGGCTTGGCGATGTAGAAGATCTTGTCGAGCGGGCCGGCGGCCTTCGAGATCTCGACCGGCGAAAAGTCGGAAAAGCCGGTGACGATGACGAGGTTCACGTCGGCGTCCAGCCCGCGGATGCGGGTTGCGGTTTCCTTGCCGTCGATGCCCGGCGGCATCCGCACATCGATGAAGGCGACGGCATAGGGCCGTCCGTCGGCAATGGCGCGCTCGACCGCTGCAACCGCGTCCAGGCCCTGGTTGCAGTGGGTGCATTCGAAGTCGGGCGCGGCATCGGCGTCGGGGGTGACCTCGTCGTCGCCGAACAGATCGGCGGCCAGGCTGTTGAGCGCGGCGTCGCCGCCCTCGGGCCGGCGCGAGCCGAACGCGATGCGATAGGAATCGTGCATTCCGGGTTCGTCGTCGACGATCAGAATCCGCATAGCCGCACCATCACCCGTAAAGTCATGGCCCGGGCGTAAGCGGACGCGGTTAAAGCGGCGTAAACCCTATGCGTGCGCCGCGTGAGCGCAGGGAATGCGTTCGGTCTGGATCGTGACGTGATCGATCCCGAACCCGGCGTGAAGCTGAGCGGTGACGCGCTGGCGCACCTCGTCGGGCTCGGCACCGTCGCTCAGCACGACGTGGACGGTGAGCGTGATCTGGTCGTCGGCGGTGGCCCAGACGTGCAGGTCATGCGCGTCGGCGACGCCGCGTACCGCGACGATCGCGGTGCGCACCTGCGGCAGGACGATGCCGGGCGGCACGCCCTCCATCAGCACGTGGACGGTATGGCTGAGCAGCGTCCAGGTCCGCGGCAGCACCCACAGACCGATTCCGACCGCGACCAGGATGTCGATCCACAGCCACCCGGTCAGCTTGATCGCGACCGCCCCCGCGATCACGCCGAGCGAGCCGAGCATGTCGGCCCATACTTCCAGATACGCGCCCTTCACGTTGACGCTCTCGTCCTTGCCCGCGCTCAACAGCCGCATCGCGATCAGATTGACGACCAGCCCGAGCCCGGCGACGACGAGCATTCCGGTCGTCGCGACATGCTGCGGCTGCTGCAACCGACGGATCGCCTCGATCATCACGTAGATCGCGACCGCGAACAGCAGCAGCGCGTTGAACGCCGCCGCCAGCACCTCGAGCCGCCGATAGCCGAAGGTGCGGCGGTCGTCGGCAGGCCGCTGTCCGACCTTGATCGCGGCGAGTGCGATGCCAAGCGCTGCGACGTCGGTCAGCATGTGCCCGGCGTCGGACAGCAAAGCGAGACTGTTTAACCAGAACGCCCCGGCGGCTTCCGCGATCAGGAAGGCGCCGGTCAGCAGCAACGCAAGCGTCAGGCTGCGCGCGGGCGCCCCCGCGGCGTGGTCATGACCGTGAGCGTGACCGTGGTGCGCATGGTGCCCTGCGATGCCGATGACCCTTCATGCACGTCGCCCGCGAGCATAATCCGCGAGCGATAACCTATGGCGAGAGGCGATAGCCGACGCCAGGCTCGTTGACGAGATGAGCCGGGCGGGCCGGATCCTGTTCCAGTTTCTGACGCAGCCCGCGGATGACGACGCGGAGATATTCCACGTCCGAGATGTGCGCTTCGCCCCAGACCGCGCGTAGCAACGCCGCGTGGGTCAGCACCCGGTCGGGCCGGGTCGCGAGCGCCTCGATCACGCCGAATTCCTTGGGTGCCAGGTGCACCTCGATACCCGCCCGCGACACCCTGCGCCGTTCGAGGTCGATCAGGACGTCGCCGAACCGCACCGCAGCGCTCTCGGCCTTGGCCGCCAGCCGGTGGCGTAGCGCGGCGCGGATCCGGGCGAGCAACTCCTCGGTGTCGAACGGCTTGTCGAGGTAATCGTCCGCACCCAGATCGAGTGCCGCGACCTTGTCGGCGGTCTCGTCGCGCGCCGAGACGACGATCAGGGTCGCGTCGCCTTGTGCCTTGAGCTGCTGGATCAGCTCCAGACCGTCGCGATCAGGCAGGCCGAGATCGAGCAGGATCACGTCGGGGCGCTCGATCGCCGCCAGCGACAACGCCGCGCGGGCGGTCTCGGCCTCGCCGACATCGTGTCCGGCGCGGATCAGCGTCGTTCTCAACAGCCGGCGGATATGCGCGTCGTCCTCGACGATCAGAACCTTGCTCATGGCGCGCGGGCTAAGGCGTGGGGCGCGCCCGGTCCAGCGCGCGGTTGAGCAACAGCACGTTGACGCGCGGTTCGCCGATCACGCCGAGCAGAGGGTGCTCGACCGCCTTGTCCACGCGCGCGCGAACCTGTGCGACCGGCAGGCCGCGCGCCTTTGCGACCCGCACGACCTGGAAATAGGCGGCCTCGGGCGTGATGTGCGGGTCGAGGCCCGAGCCGGACGTGGTCACCAGATCGGCCGGCACCCCCGCCCCCTTGGCCGCGACATCGGCCTGCACCCGGTCGTGCAGCGCCTGCGACGCCGGGCCGAGGTTGGACCCGGCGGAGGCGAGGCCGTCATAGCCCTTGCCCGCCGCCGACGGCCGCGGCTGGAAATAGCGGTCGCCGGCGAAGCCCTGCGCCAGCAATGCGGAGCCGACCACCTTGCCGCCGTCGTGGATCAGGCTGCCGTTGGCTTGCGCCGGAAACAGCGCCTGGCCGATCCCGGTCAGCGCGAGCGGATAAGCAACGCCGAGCAGCAGCGCGAACAGCAGCGTGAGCACCAGTGCGGGGCGGAGCGCGGTCTTGAAATCGGTTCCCATAGTTCGGTCCCTTCAGAAGCGCGTCGAGATGCCGACGTAGAGCTGGGTATCGGGCGTGTTCCGGTTCAGCCCGAAGTTTCCGCCGAGATCGAGCTGCACCCGGGCGGTGAGCGCGTAGGCGGCGGCGGCATCGAGCGAATATTGCCGCACCGTGCCGGCCGGATCGTAATTCTGCGCGGTGAAGACTTCGCCGTAAAGCGTCAGCCGCGGCGTCACCGGCTTGCCGAGATTGACGATGCCGATCAGCTGGACGTGCCGCCCGCTGCCATCGCCGTCGAGTAGCAGGTCGGCCTCGGGGCCGAAGGTCAGCGTCATGCTGCCGGGCAGGCTCAGCTGCACCGGGACGGCCAGCCCGCCTTCGAATTCGCGGTTGCCGATCCCGCGCTTGGCGGTCGGCACTTTCACGAACGGGACCAGCCCAAGCTGGAATTTGGCGGCCGGGTCGGTCAACCGCTGCTTCAGCCGCAGCGTCAGGTCGCCGACCCCGCCGATCGTGCTGGTGGTCGCGCCGACCTTCGTGCGAATCTCCACATAGGGAGCGATGTTGGCCTCGATGTCGGTGTCCGCTCCCAGCCCGAACTTCAGGTACGGATTGGTGTAGGCGACCACGTCGGTGCGGACCCCGCCCGCCCGGGTGCGGCTCCAATTGACCAGATCGGTCTCGAGCTGGATTTTCCCGGTCGGCACGGTGCACACCGAATTGGCCTTCGTCGGCCGGTCGGTGCACAGCGCGGGTTCTTCGGCAGCCTGCGCGAAGGCGGGCGCAGACATGCCGGCCAGCAGTGCGGCCCCGATCACGAACTTCATTTCGGTCATTCCTCCTATGCCAGACCCAGGCCAGTGACGGCCAGGTCGATGAGCTTGATGCCGGCGAACGGGGCGAGCAGACCGCCCAGGCCGTAGATCGCGAGATTGCGGGCGAGCAGCGGGCCGGCGCCCATCGGTGTGTACTTCACCCCGCGCAGCGCGAGCGGGACCAGGCACGGGATGATCAGCGCGTTGAAGATGATCGCCGACAGGATCGCGCTTTCGGGCGTCGCGAGGCCCATGACGTTGAGCACGCCGAGTTCCGGATAGAGCACCACGAACATCGCCGGGATGATCGCGAAATATTTGGCGACGTCGTTGGCGACGGAGAAGGTGGTGAGCGCGCCGCGGGTCATAAGCAATTGCTTGCCCAGGCCCACCACCTCGATCAGCTTGGTCGGGTCGCTGTCGAGGTCGACCATGTTGCCCGCCTCGCGCGCGGCCTGCGTGCCGGTGTTCATCGCCACGCCGACGTCGGCCTGCGCCAGCGCGGGGGCGTCGTTGGTGCCGTCGCCGCACATCGCAACCAGCCGCCCCCCCTGCTGTTCCTTGCGGATCAGCGCGAGCTTGTCCTCGGGCGTCGCCTGCGCGAGGAAATCGTCCACGCCGGCTTCGGCCGCGATCGCGGCGGCGGTCAGCGGATTGTCGCCGGTGATCATAACGGTGCGGATGCCCATCGCGCGCAGTTCGCCGAAGCGTTCGCGAATCCCGGCCTTGACGATGTCCTTCAGGAAGATCGCGCCGAGCAGCCGGCCGTCTTTCGCGACCGCGAGCGGGGTGCCGCCGGCGCGGGCGATCTCGTCCGTGATGCGGCGCAGTTCGGCCTCTACGCCGTTCGTGCTGAGCGAAATCGAAGCACGTGTTTCAAGCGCATCGCCCGTGGCATGTCCTTCGACCTCGCTCAGGACGAATGGGGGTTGGGACAGGGCCTTCAGCACCGAATCCACTGCGCCTTTGATGATCGTACTGCCGCCGGTCTTCACGCCCGAGATGCGGGTCTGCGCGGTGAAGGGGATGACTTCCGCGTCGCTCGGAAGCGCCTCGATCGTCACTCCGAACTTTTCGCGCGCCAAGACGACGACCGAGCGGCCCTCGGGTGTCTCATCGGCCAGGCTCGACAGCAACGCCGCCTCCGCCAGCTCGGCCTGGCTCGCGCCGCCGACCGCGCGGAACTCGGTCGCCTGCCGGTCGCCGATCGTGATCGTGCCGGTCTTGTCGAGCAGCAGCACGTCGATGTCGCCCGCCGCCTCGACGGCGCGGCCCGACTTCGCCAGCACGTTGAAGCGCACCAGCCGATCCATCCCGGCGATGCCGATCGCGGACAGGAGCGCCGCGATCGTGGTGGGGATGAGGGTGATCAGCAGCGCAGCCAGAATCACCACCGGCACTTCGCCACCGGCATAGCTGGCGAAGCCCGGCACGGTCCCGACCGCGATCAGGAAGATGATGGTCAGCCCGACCAGCAGGATGGTCAGCGCGATCTCGTTCGGGGTCTTCTGCCGCTCGGCCCCCTCGACCAGCGCGATCATGCGGTCGAGGAAGCCCTGCCCCGGATCGGCGGTCACGCGCACCTTTATCTCGTCCGACAGCACGCGGGTACCCGCGGTGACGGCGGATCGGTCGCCGCCCGCCTCGCGGATGACCGGAGCGCTTTCGCCGGTGATGGCGGCTTCGTTGACGCTTGCGACGCCCGCGACGACTTCACCATCGGCAGGGATCAATTCGCCGCTCGTCACGATCACCAGGTCGCCGGCGCGAAGCTGGCTGGCCGGCACGCGCGAGCCGTCGGCGCGCACCGCGAACAATTCGGCCTTGGCCGCGCGCAGGCTCGCGGCCTGCGCCTTGCCGCGACCCTCGGCGAGCGCCTCGGCGAAGGTGCCGAACAACACGGTCAGCCACAGCCAGACCACCAATTGCGCCTTGAACCCGGTGGCCAGCGTGTCGCCGCCGACCAGCAGCAGGACGGTCAGCAGCAACGCCACACACGCGGTCACGAACATGACCGGATTGCGGATCAGCTGGGCGGGATTGAGCTTCCTGAAGGCGTCGCCGATCGCGGGCGCGATCAGGTCGGCGGTGAACAGGGACTTGGTCGCAGCGCCGGCCATGGTCGTCACCCTCAGGAAAGCCGACCGCCGATCATCGCGAGATGATCGGCGCTGGGACCGAGCGCGAGGCTCGGCAGGAAGGTGAGACCGCCCAGGATCAGGATGATCCCGACCAGGAGCCCGACCCAGAGTCCACCGGTGGTCGGGAACGAGCCCGCAGATGGCGGCGTGTAGCGCTTGGCGGCGAGACCACCGGCGATGGCGAGCATCGGTACGATCACGAAAAACCGCCCGATCCACATCGCGACCCCGAGCATCGCGTTATAATAGGGCGTGCCCGACGTGATCCCGCCGAAAGCCGACCCGTTGTTCCCGGCGGCGGAAGTGAACGCGTAGAGGATTTCGCTGAACCCGTGCGGCCCCTTGTTCAGCGGGCCCGCCAATCCGGATGCCACGACCGAAGTGATCGCCGTAAAGCCCAGGATGACGAGCGGCAGGATCGCGATCGCCAGCACCGCCAGCTTCACCTCGCGTGCCTCGATCTTCTTGCCGACATATTCGGGGGTGCGCCCGACCATCAGCCCGGCGACGAACACCGCGAGGATCGCGAACAGCAGGAAGCCGTAGATCCCCGCCCCGACCCCGCCGACGACCACTTCGCCGAGCTGAATGTTGAACAGCGGGATCATGCCGCCGAGTGCCGTGAAGCTGTCGTGCATCGCGTTGACCGCGCCGCACGATGCGGCGGTCGTGATGACCGAGAACAAGGCGGATGCGACGATGCCGAAGCGGACTTCCTTGCCCTCCATGTTCCCGCCGGCGACACCGAGCTGGTGGAGCACCGGGTTGCCGGCTGCTTCCTGCCAATAGGTGATCGTGACCCCGGCCAGGAACAGCACGAGCATCGCCGCCAGGATTGCCCAGCCCTGCCGCGTGTTGCCGACCGCCTTGCCGAAGGTCCAGGTCAGCCCGAAGCCGATCGCGAAGATCGACAGCATCTGGACGAGGTTGGTCAACGCAGTCGGATTTTCGAACGGATGCGCGCTGTTGGCGTTCAGGAAACCGCCACCGTTGGTGCCGAGCATCTTGATCGCTTCCTGCGACGCGATGGGACCGAGCGCGATGGTCTGCTGCGCACCCTCCAGCGTCGTTGCGACGACCTGCTGGTCGAGCGTTTGCGGAACCCCGCTCCAGATCAGGTAGATCGCGTAGACGATCGAGATCGGCAGCAGCAGGTAGAGCGTGATCCGCGTGCAATCCGCCCAGAAATTGCCGACCCCCTGGGCCTCCCGCCGCGCGAACCCGCGGAACAGCGCAAAGGCAAGTGCGATGCCGGTCGCTGCGCTCAGGAAATTGTGGATCGTCAGCCCGAGCATCTGGCTTAGGTTCGACAGCGCCGCCTCACCCGAATACCATTGCCAGTTGGTGTTGGTGGTGAAGCTGATCGCGGTGTTGAACGCCCCGTCCGGCCCAAGCCCCGCGATGCCGGGGTCGTTCAGCGGCAGGAAGAATTGCAGCCGCAGGATCGCGTACGTGACCAGCAGCAGCACGAAGTTGAAGGTCAGCATGTGCAGCGCGTAGCGACGCCAGCCCATGTCCTGATCGGGATCGATCCCGCCGAGTTTGTAGAAGCCGCGCTCGACCGGCCCCAGCACCGCATGGAGCGGCGTGCGCCGTCCTTCGTAAAGCGCGTGCAGCCACAGCCCCATCGACTTTGTCAGCGCGAGCAGGGTGACGACGAACAGCGCGATCAGCGCCCAGCCTTCGACGGTCATGTCAGAAACGCTCCGGCCGGATCAGCACGGCGATGAGGTAGAGCAGCAGCCCGCCTGCGGTGATCGCCGCCAGCATCAGGTCGATCGGCATCGCGTCAGGCCCGGTCGCACAGGCGAATATACGCAAGCGTCGCGGCGAACAGGCCGGACAATGCGGCAAGCCAGAACAGGTCGGTCATGCGGTCGAGCCCCGTGGAGGAGGCCAGCCGCCTAGGCGCAAACCGCGTTAAGCTTCGCGGTGGAAAGTCGCCGTTCCCGTAAAGATTCCATAAGGACGGGTGACGCGCCGGTCGGTCATCGCCAAGGTCGGCGGATGGCCGATCCGCCGCGCCCCTCCCCCGAAGCGCTACTCCGCGCCGCCGCGCGTGAGGGCAAAGGTCGGCTCAAGATCTTTCTCGGCGCGGCCCCGGGCGTGGGCAAGACGTTCGAGATGCTCGAGGAGGGTGCGGCGCGGTTGCGCGCTGGCATCGACGTCGTGATCGGCGTGGTCGAGACCCACGGCCGGGCCGACACCGCGGCGCTGGTCACGCCTTTTGAAATCGTGCCCGCGCGCCGGTTCGACTATCTGGGTCGCGCGCTCGATGAGATGGACCTGGACGCGGTGCTGGCACGCCGGCCCGCACTGGTCTTGGTCGACGAGTTTGCCCACACCAATGTCGAGGGCAGCCGTCATCCCAAGCGCTGGCAGGACGTCGCCGAACTGCTTGATGCCGGCATCCACGTCTACACGACGCTCAACGTCCAGCACATCGAGAGCCTGAACGACGTCGTCGCCAGCTTCACCCGGGTGCGGGTGCGCGAAACCGTGCCCGACAGCGTGTTCGAATACTCGGAGATCGAGGTGGTCGACCTGCCGCCCGACGAGCTGATCGACCGGTTGAAGGACGGCAAGGTCTATGTGCCCGAGGAAGCGACGCGGGCGCTGTCGCATTTCTTCTCGAAACCCAACCTGTCGGCGCTGCGTGAGATGGCGCTTCGCTTCGCCGCGCAGAACGTCGATCGGGCGATGCTCGAAGAGCTCGACGCCAACGCCGTCAGCGGCACGTTCGCGGGCGGCGAACGGGTGTTGGTCGCGGTGAGCGAGCTGCCCGGCGCCGACGGACTGGTGCGCGCCGCCAAGCGGCTGGCCGATGCGCTCCGTGCGTCGTGGACCGCGATCTATATCGAGACACCCCGGGCGGCGGGGTTCGACGACGCCCAGCGCCGCCGCATTGCCGACACGCTGGCCCTCGCCGCGACGCTCGGCGCGACCATTGCGACGGTTCCGGCCGAAAACGTGATCGCCGGCCTGCGCGGTCAGGTCGAAGCGATCCGCGCCACGCAATTGGTGATCGGCCGATCGCGGCGCAGCTGGTGGTTCGAACTGCGCCACGGCTCGGTCGTCGAGGCGATGCTGGAAGGCAGCGCCGGGCTGGCCGTCCACGTCATCCCGGCGAGCGAGGACGCACGGTTTCCGAGTCAACCGCGGCGGCGAGGCGATTGGGGCGGCTGGGCGTCCTACGCGACCATCGCGCTCCTTATCGCAGCGGTGACCGCGATCGGTTATCTGATCGCGCCGATCATCGGCGTCGGTGCGATCGATCTGCTGTACCTGTTGCCGGTGATCGTCACCGCCAGCCGGGTCGGCCTGCGCCCCGGCCTGGCCGCGGGTCTCGCCGCCGCGCTCGCCTACAATTTCTTCTTTCTGCCGCCGATCTACACCTTCACGATCGCTGACCCGCAGAGCGTGGTCACGGTCTTCGTACTGCTGGGGGTAGCGGTCTTCACCAGCCATCTGGCCGACAACCTGCGGTCACGAATGTCGATCGGCGTGCGCGGGGCCCAGGAGAATGCGGCGCTCGCCGCATTCGCGCAAGAACTGGCCCGGGTCGCAGACCGGGAAAGCACCGCTGAGATCATCTGTTCGGAGGTCGGCCGGCTGCTCGACACCGATACCGTCGTGCTTGGCGAAGGCGACGGCGGACTGACGGTGATCGCGGCCATTCCGGCGATCTCCACGCTCGGTGCAATCGACCGGGCCGCGGCGGACTGGACGTGGACGCGTGGCGAGGCCGCCGGCAACGGCACCGCGACGCTGAACGCGGCGGACTGGCAGTTCCATCCGCTGGCCACGTCACTGGGCGTGCTGGCGGTGCTGGGCGTCGCCAGGGCCGACAGCCGCTCGCCCGTTACGCCCGATCGCGCGGTATTGCTGGCGACGCTGATCGGCCAGGCGGCGTTGGCTCAGGAGCGCGTACGGCTGGAAAAGGATGCCCGCGAGCTTTTGATCCTGAAGGAACAGGATCGGCTTCGCACGGCGTTGCTGTCGTCGATCGGACACGACCTCCGCACGCCGCTCACCTCCGTCATCGGCGCGATCGAGGCGTTGCGGACCAGGCTTGGCGAGAATTCCGATGTCCTTACCGCGCAGATCGAGGCGCAGCGGCTGAAGCGCTTCCTGGACAATCTGCTGGATATGATACGGATCGATGCCGACGCGCTCAACGTCGCGATGGAGCCGATCGACCTCACCGACGCGATCGCCAGTGCGGTCCACGACTTGCGCGTCACGTTGCGCGACAATGCCATCGACCTGAAGATCCCGCCGAACCTGCCGCTGGTCCGCGCCGACCCCCGGCTGTTGCATCACATCCTGATCAACCTGCTGGCGAATGCGTCGCAGCACGGCGGGGCTGACACGCCGATCGAGCTTTCGGGGCGGGAAGAAGCCGCCGGCGTGACGATGACCGTGCGGGACTTCGGAGCCGGACTGGGATCGGTCGGCCACGATCAAATCTTCGGCACCTTCCAGCGGGGCCTGGGTAGCGACCGGGTCGGCGGAAGCGGCCTGGGTCTCGCGATCGCGGAGGCATTCGCACACGCGATGGGCGCCACAATTCACGCGAAGACTGGCCCGGAAACCGGCGCCGCGTTCGAGCTGACCTTCAGCGATACGGTCGAAGCGACCGAGAGACGCTAGCTATTCGACGGTGACCGACTTCGCCAGATTGCGCGGCTGATCGACGTCGGTGCCCTTGGCGACCGCGACATGGTAGGCGAGCAGCTGCACCGGGATTGCGTAGACGAGCGGCGCGATCAGCGGGTGGACCTTGGGCATCTCGATCGTCGCGATCGTGTTCTCGCCCGCCTGCGCAATGCCGTCGGCGTCGCTGATCAGCACCACCTGCGCGCCGCGCGCCTGCGCTTCCTGCATGTTGCTAACGGTCTTGTCGAACAGCGGTCCCGAGGGGGCGAGCACGATCAATGGCACCTGATCGTCGATCAGCGCGATCGGACCGTGCTTCATCTCGCCCGAGGCATAGCCTTCGGCATGGATGTAGCTGATTTCCTTCAGCTTCAGCGCACCTTCGAGCGCGAGCGGATAGTCGGGGCCGCGGCCCAGATACAGCACGTCGCGCGCCGCCGCGATCTTGGGGGCCATCGCCGCGATCTCTTCGTCATGGCTCAGCGCATGGCTCATCGCCTCGGGCACTTCCTGAAGGTGGCGCACGATCTCGCGCTCCTCATCGGCGGGCAGCCGTCCCTTGGCGCGCGCCAGGTTGGTGGCGAGCGCGGCCATCACCGCCAACTGGCAGGTGAAGGCCTTGGTCGAGGCGACCCCGATTTCCGGCCCGGCATGGGTCGGCAGCAGCAGGTCGACCTCGCGCGCCATCGAGCTGGTCGGCACGTTGATGATCCCCGCGGTCGTCAGCCCCGCCGCCTTCATATGGCGCAGCGCCGCCAGCGTGTCGGCGGTCTCGCCGGATTGCGAGATCACCAGCCCGAGCATGTTGGGGGTGTAGACCGGGTCGCGGTAGCGGAACTCCGACGCGACATCGACCTCGACCGGGATTCGCGCGAATTGTTCGATCCAGTATTTGCCGACCATCCCGACGTAGCTGGCGGTCCCGCACGCGACGATCGCGACGCGTTCGACGCTGGCGAGATCGAATTCCATGTCGGGGAGCGCG
>JAZKGJ010000095.1:27940-35287 GCA_040385975.1 Pseudomonadota bacterium
TCGAGCGGGCGCAAATAGCTGTGCAGCGTCTGCGCAACGACGACGGGCTGTTCGTAGATTTCCTTCGCCATGAAGTGCGCGTGATTGCCCTTGTCGGCGATCTGGTCGGACGCCCCCGAGGCGACGATCGGGCGCTCGACGCGATTGTTGCCGGCATCGTAGATCTCGACCGCCTCACGCGAGACCGCGACCCAATCGCCTTCCTCGAGATACGCGATCCGCTGCGTCAGCGCGGCGAGCGCCAGCGCGTCGGAGCCGATGAAATTCTCGCCCTCGCCATAGCCGACGGTCAGCGGCGCACCGAGCCGGGCGCCGATCAGCAGATCGGGATGGGTGCGGAACATCACGCCAAGCGCAAACGCGCCGTGAAGCCGCGGCAAAACTGCAGCAACCGCGGCGCGCGGTTCGGCACCGCGTTCGACCTCCCGCGCGATCAAATGCGCGACGACTTCACTATCGGTCTGCGACTGGAAGTGCCGCCCCTCGGCGCTCAGTTCGTCGCGGAGCGGCTTGAAATTCTCGATGATGCCGTTGTGAACCAGCACGACGTCGCCGACGATGTGCGGATGCGCATTGTCCTCGGTCGGGGCGCCGTGGGTGGCCCAGCGCGTATGCGCAATGCCGCTGTTGCCGGGCAGCGGGCTTTCGGCGAGCTTGGCGGCAAGGTTGAGCAACTTGCCGGGGGCGCGGCGGCGGTCGAACTCGCCGTCGTGGATCGTGCAGATGCCGGCCGAGTCATAGCCGCGATATTCGAGCCGCCGCAGCCCATCGAGCAAGCGATCGGCGACCGCGCCCTGCCCCAAGATACCGACAATTCCGCACATCTATCTGGCTGCCTTCCTGGCTGACATGAGTTCGCGAAAGCGCTTCGCCCAACCCGCTTTGGTCGATTGCGCGCCGCGGCCGAGCGCCAGCGCGTCGGCGGCGACGTCGCCGGTGATGACCGAACCCGCCCCGACGATCGCGCCGTCGCCGATCACCACGGGCGCCACCAGCGCGCTGTTCGAACCGATGAAGGTCCCCGCCCCGATCTGCGTACGATATTTGAAGAAGCCATCGTAATTGCAGGTGATCGTGCCCGCGCCGATGTTCGCGTCGGCGCCGATTTCCGCGTCGCCGAGATAGGTCAGATGCGACGCCTTGGCCCCCGCTCCCAGCACCGCGTTCTTGGTCTCGACGAAATTGCCGACCTTGGCCTTTGTGCCGAGCACCGTCCCGGGACGCAGCCGCGCGTAGGGGCCGACGCTCGCCTGTGCACCGACGTGCGCGCCTTCGAGGTGGCTGAAGGCGTGAATGGTCGCGCCGTCGGCGACGGTGACGCCGGGGCCGAAGACCACGTTCTGACCGACCGTCACGTCGCGGCCGAGCGTCGTATCGTGACTGAACCAGACCGTATCGGGCGCGCGCAACGACGCGCCGTCCGCCATCGCCTGCAATCGGCGGGTGCGTTGCCAGCGATCCTCGACCGCGGCGAGTTCGGCGCGGCTGTTGACCCCGGCCACCTCGGCGGCGTCGGTTTCGATCACCAGCGAATGGCTGCCCTCGGCAGCGGCCAGCGCGACGACATCGGGCAGGTAGAATTCGCCCGCGGCGTTATCGTTGGTCACCTTCGCCAGCAGGCGAAACAGGTCGCGCGACCGGATCGCCATCAACCCCGAATTGCAGAGCGTCTCGGCGACTTCGGCCGGGTTCGCATCCTTGAACTCGACCATGCGGCCGATCCGACCATCGGTCGCGATGACGCGGCCGTAAGCGCCCGGATCCTCGGGTCGAAAGCCCAGTACCACCGCCGCCGGTCGCGACCCGTCATTGAGCGCGGCGACCATCCGTCGCATCGTCTCGGCGCGAACCAGCGGCACATCGCCATAGAGGACCAGCACATCGCCGTCGAAGCCCGCCAGCGCGGCCTCGGCCTGACGGACGGCGTGGCCGGTGCCGAGCTGTTCGGCCTGGACCGCGACCGCCACGCCGAGCGGCGCCACCACCGCTTCGACCTGTTCGCGGCCCGCGCCCGTCACGACCACGGTGCGCGCGGGCGCCAGTTCGGCGACGCTGGCGATCAGGTGAAGCAGCATCGGTCTCCCCGCGACCGGGTGCAATACCTTGTGCAGGTCGGATTTCATCCGCGTGCCCTTGCCGGCGGCCAAGATGATAGCGGCGAGCGGGGACGTCGTCATGAAGCCGCCCCCCTGCCACGAAGGTGTTGCCATTTCCATAGCGGCGCAGTCACGCGGGACGCTTGCGCCATTTGGTCCAGAGGTGGCGCGCAAGGAGCGCGGGCGGCATCCGCAGCCAATGCGAACGGATGTAGAAGCCAAGCCGCGTGATGGGCCGGGTCTGCCGTCCCCAGCCGTCCCGCGCCAGCAGGCGGCGGAGGTAAAATCGGTCGATCGCGTTCAGCGATTCCTCCGCGCGGTAGAGATGCCGCGCCAGTCGCACTGCCCGCGCGCTCTCCGTCGCAAGGCCGTGATGCAGCGCCCGCGCGGGCAGCCCGTGCTCGCCGAATTCCTCGATCAGGCGGTGGACATCCCACAAATTGCGCAGACCGCCCGCCAGATCGCCGTCGGCGAACAGATGCGCGGCCGCATGGACGAGCATATCGTTGGGCGACAGGACGCGAAGGTTATCGGCGAGCACCACCGCGTCGGCGATCAACGCAGCCGCATCGGGCTTGGGCCGCGCGGTCGGCGGCAGGATCGTGTGGTGGACATCGATCATCCGGTCGCGCGCGCGGTGGATCAGCGGGGGCAGTTCGTGCATCCAGCGGCGATAGTAATCGTCATCGTACGGGTCGGGCTTGACCCATTCCCACGCCGCGGCGAGCAGCGCGGCTTCAACCGCGGGCAAGGCACCCTGCGGCACCAAGATGTCGAGATCGCCGATCGAGCGCCCGACCCCCGCGCTCAGCCCGGCCGCCACGAACGCCGAACCTTTGAGCAGCACCACCGGCACATCGAGCGGCGCGAGCGCGCGGTGCGCCATTTCGACTTCCCACAACGCCGCGCGTCGCTGTTCGACCGCTCCTGCCCGCGCGTCGGTCAGCACCCTTTCGGCTGCGGCCGGAACGGCGAGACCGTCGAGCCGATGCGCGAGCGAGCCGAGCAATTGCTCCGCCCGCGCCGCCGTCAGCAAGGCGGTCCAGCCGGCGCTGTCGAGCAGCGCGACCGATTCGGGATCGCGCAACGCGGCGACGAGCAGCCGCGCGCTCATGCCAGCCCGCTCCACAGCGCATCGACCAGCGCGAACGCGGCGGCGGTATCGGGATAATCGATCGCGCGCGCCGGGGTAGCAATCACCAGTCGGGTCAACGCATCAAACCCCGCTTCGGCGAGCGCGACGTAATTGGTCGATGCCTGGGTCAGCCGGACGAAGGTTTCACTCGGCGCGACGGTGCGGATCGCGGCAGGCGGGCCGAAGGTGGGGAAGAGGATCAGCGCGGGCCGGGCAGTTTCGTCCATCCGCGCGATGGCCTCGGCGTCGGGTACGAAATGCCGGATCGCGCCCTTCGGCGTGCCGGCCAGCAGCGGCCCGGAGCGGGCGTCGGGCAACGCCGCCGCCACGACCGGGATCGCGGCGTTCTTCACGCTGATCATGCGTGGAAAGGCGTGCACCGCGCCGGTCGCAAGGTCGAGCAGCGCGAATTCATCGCCCATCAACCGCCAGCCGTGCGCCGATAGCAGCGCGGCGAGGGTCGATTTGCCCGACCCCGAATCGCCGGTGATCAGCAGCGCCCGGCCGTCGCGCTCGACGCAGGCGGCGTGGAGCAGAAGATGCCGCCGCCAGCCGAGCGCGACCTGAAGGTTCATCGCCATTTCCGCCGCGAGCAGACCTTGGGCCAGCGGGAGCGGATAGGCGTCGGGGAGCACGAAATCGCCGCCGATCTCGACCGCGGGCCTGAGCCACCGTCGCCACGGTCGCGCCGCGAACAGCCGAACGGTCAGGTCGGGGATGTCATCGCGAGGCTTGGGATAATCACGATACAGGCCGGCGAGCGTATCGACGGGTTCGCGCCAATCGCTGCCGATCCGGAACCCGACCGGTCCGATCCGGACCGCGAAACAATGCTTCACGCGCTGCTGACCAGCCCGGCGGCAACAAGTTCGTCGAGCCGCGCGGCGATGGTCGATTCGTCACCGTCGGCCAGGGCAAATCGATCCCGCAAGCGATCGAGCAGCGTCGCCGCATCCAGATCGTCCTCTTGCAGAATCGCGATGACCTCGGGCGCCGGCTCGGCCAGGAGGTGGGTCGCGCCCGCGGGCCGGTGATAGGCGAGCGTCAATTCATCGAGCGCGACGATGCGCAATTGCGCCGCCGGAGCCGCGCGATAGGTCGTCACCCGCGTTACCGCCGCGGCATCTGCAGCGACGCGTAGCATGTGAAACCGCTGGTCCCCTGCTGAAGCCGGCGAATGTAGGCGGTGTAGGCGCGGCTGCGTTCGTAATCGACGCCGGGCAGGTTGCCGCCGTTCAGCGCGGCTTTGACCTCTTCGCCCTTGAAGACGCGGCTCGATCCCGGGAACGCGCCGGGGGTTCCCGCCGCGACCACGCTACCGTCGGCGGCGATGTAGCTGGCCGCGCGGCTGCGATCCGGCACCGGTATTTCGCAGGTGAGGACCGATGCCGTGGTCTGCGCCAGCGCGGGGCGGATCGAGACGACCGCGGATGCGGTGACCGCGCCGATCATCAACGCGCGACGCGCCGGATTGCGGGTTTCGGGTTCGGCTGGCTGGTCGGTATCGCTCATCGCCGGAATTCTCGCATGATCACGCTTTCGCAATCGTAAACCTATCCGCGCTGCGCCGCAAAAGGTAGGGGCGAAAGCGTGAACCCGGGTCGTCGCTCCGAATTGGTTGCCGCTGCGTTGGTCGTGGTCGCCGCGGTCATCGTCGTACTTGCCCCGGGGGCGGTCGCGGCACCGATCGTCCTGCTGTCTGGAATCGGCGCGATCGCGCTCACCCAGGAAGCGTCGCGCGCGCGCGGCAAGCTGGCGGCCGCGGCGACCCGAGAAATGACGCTCAGCGCGATCGCCGACCCGATCCTGGTCGTGCGCGACGACGTGGTCGCCCATGCCAATCTGGCGGCACGGCGGCTGCTGGGGCGCGATATCGTCGGCCGCGATGCCCGCGCGGTACTCGATCACCCCGCCGCGGCTGACCGGATCGGCGCGCGCGATCCCGGCGGACCGGTCGAGCTGGTCGGGCTGGCCGATCGGCGGCAACGCTGGCTGATGCGGCTGAGCGACTATCAGGGCGCGCGCTACGTCCATCTGACCGACAGCACCGCGGCGCACGCCGCCGAACAGATGCGCGTCGATTTCATCGCGAACGCCAGCCACGAATTGCGCACCCCGCTGGCGACCATCCTGGGTTTCGTCGAGACGCTGCGCGATAATGAGGCGGGGGGCGACCGGGCGCTGCGCCAGCGGTTTCTGGGGCTGGTGTTCGAACAGGCGACGCGGATGCGGCAGCTTGTCTCCGACTTGATCTCGCTGTCGCGGATCGAGGCCGAGAAGACCCGCCCGCCGCACGATCAGGTGAATCTCGGCACCGTGGCGCGCACCGTGGCGCAGGAATCGCGCAACCTGACCGAAAGCAAGGCCGATATCCGGGTCGAGATCGTCAGCTATTTCGCATTGGTGCTGGGCGACGGGGCGCTATTGTCGCAACTGCTCCACAATCTGGTCGGCAATGCGCTGCGCTACGGTCGCGCGGGGGGGCAGGTGACGATCCGCCTGTGGCAGGAGTCGCCGGATACGGTCGGGCTGTCGGTCAGCGACCAGGGCGAAGGAATCGCCGCGCATCACCTGCCGCGGCTGACCGAGCGGTTCTACCGCGCCGACGCCAGCCGCAGCCGCGCGCTGGCGGGGACCGGGCTGGGACTGGCCATCGTCAAGCATATCGTCGAACATCACCGCGGGCGCATGACGATCGCGAGCGAGGTCGGCGTCGGGACGACCGTGACGATCTTCCTCCCCGCCGTCACGGAGTCGTAACACGAACGTCACATTGCAGGCCGTCGCATCAAGGAGCCGACAATGACGCGCGCCAACATGCTGCTGGTCGAGGACGATCCGGCGCTCGCCGAGCTGATTTCGTGGCATTTCGAGCGCGAGGGCTTCGACGTGACGCGCACCGCAAATGGCGAAGAGGCGCTGCTCCTGGTGCGCGAGCAGACCCCGGACATGGTGATCCTCGACTGGATGCTGGAGGGCGTGTCGGGCATAGAGGTTTGCCGCCGGCTGCGCCGCACCCCGGCGACCGCGAACACCCCGATCATCATGCTGACCGCGCGCGGCGAGGAGGAGGACCGGGTCCGGGGCCTGGAAACCGGCGCCGACGATTACGTGACCAAGCCGTTCTCGCCACGCGAGCTGGTCGCGCGGGTGATGGCGGTGCTGCGCCGGGTCCGACCCGCGCTGGCGGGCGAACAATTGCGCTATGCCGACATCGAGATGGACACCGTCGGCCACAAGGTGCGGCGCGGTGGCGAGACGATTGCGCTGGGCCCGACCGAGTTCCGGCTGTTGCGGCATTTCCTGGAGCATCCCGGCCATGTATTCTCACGCGAGCGGCTGCTCGACGCGGTGTGGGGGCACGATTCGGACATCGAGTCGCGAACGGTCGACGTCCATATCCGGCGGCTGCGGCAGGCGATCAATCAGCGCGGCCACGCCGACGTCATCCGCACCGTACGTTCGGCCGGCTACGCGCTGGATGCGGGGAACTGACCGATTCGATGGCGAAACGAGGGATAGATTCATCTCGCTGATCGTTTGCCAATCGCGCTCCCACCCCTGGAGCGACTGTATCGGGAGAGAATGATGAAAGCCCTCTTGCTGGCTACGGCTATGTTCGCCGCGCCGCTCGTCGCGCAGATGACGCCGCCCGCCGAACCCACGCCGCAAACCCAACCGACCACCGACCGTGCGACGACGCCGACCGAATCGGCGCCGCAAGACCCGAGCCAGCCCGCGCCCGGCGCCATGCCGGCTGAAACCGCGAACACTACGGCACAGGGCCAGGCGGCGGCAGCAACCATCACCGCACCCGCCGGCGCCACGAATGTGGTATTTCAGCAGCCGCAGACGGTGGAGCAGGCCTTCCCGCCGCCGCCGCCCAAAGCCGACTATCCGTGGTGCACTCAGACGGTGACCGACGGCTGCAAGCAGCGTCGCGACCCGAAGTAATCCTGCGGGTCTGAACAAGCGCGCGCGGCCCGGTGCCGCGCGCGCTTTGTTTTGCGCTTTTCGGACACTATCAGGCGCGAGAACATCAAATCAGGGGATTCGTATGACCATTCGCTTCGACAGCCGCGTCGCCATCGTCACCGGCGCCGGCGGCGGGCTGGG
>JAZKGJ010000096.1:0-3245 GCA_040385975.1 Pseudomonadota bacterium
CAGCGCGACACCGAGCAAACGGCGGATCACGAAACGTAATTCGCGGTGGTCTTGTTCGCCACTTCGTCCGCGCTGACCCCCGGTGCCAGCTCGATCAACCGAAACGGCGAGGCGTGAATCGGCCGCTGGAACACCGCCAGATCGGTCACGACCATGTCGACCACATTCTTGCCGGTCAGCGGGAGCGTGCAGGCGTCCAGAAATTTCGGGTCGCCGTTCTTGGACGTGTGTTCCATCACCACGATGATCTGCTTGACCCCCGCGACCAGGTCCATCGCGCCGCCCATCCCCTTGATCATCTTGCCGGGGATCATCCAATTGGCGATGTCGCCGTTCTCGGCGACTTCCATCGCCCCCAGCACGGTCAGGTCGATGTGGCCACCACGGATCATTGCAAAGCTGTCCGCGCTGCTGAAATAGGCCGATTGCGGCAGCTCGCTGATGGTCTGCTTGCCGGCGTTGATCAAATCGGGATCGACCTCGTCGTCATAGGGAAACGGCCCGATCCCGAGCATCCCGTTTTCCGACTGTAGTGTCACCGTCATCCCGGCCGGGATATTGTTGGCGACGAGCGTCGGAATGCCGATCCCAAGATTGACGTAATAGCCGTCGCGCAATTCCTGCGCGGCGCGCGCTGCCATCTGATTGCGGTCCCAAGGCATCAGGCGGTCTTTCCTTTGAGCGATGGCCACGCCGTCGCCGTGCCGATGGCGTAAACGAGCCCGTACACCAGCACGATCAGCGACGACCAGATATCAAACGTGCGCGGACTGTCCTGCATCGCCACCGGCACGATCGCAAACCCGCGCAACAAGTAGATCGCGGTGATCGCGATCAGCGCCGGCCGCATCAGCGGCAAGCGTCGGATGAGCCCGACGCCCGCAAACGCATAGGCCGCCCAGATCGCCAGGACCGCTGAGATTGCCAGGGTCAGCACCGGCGGCATCCAGTCGCCGCGCGCCGCGCCCTGCGCCATCGCCTCCCCCGCGCCAAAGAACCGGTACCAGTCCGGCCCGCCCGCGATCACCGCGAGATGGAGCAGCGCCGCGAGCGCGCTGAGGCAGCCGCCCGCGATCAGCCACGGATTGCGCACGCTCACGCCGCGGTGCGCTCGCGCGTCGTGCGGAACTCGATCTTCTTGTCGTAGGGCGCGCCGACGATCATCCGCTTCACGTAGATGCCGGGCAGATGGATCGCGTCGGGATCCAGGCTGCCGATCGGCACGATTTCCTCGACCTCGGCGACGCAGACCTTGCCCGCGGTCGCCATCGGCTGATTGAAATTGCGCGCGGTCTTGCGGAAGATCAAATTTCCGCTCTCGTCGGCCTTCCAGCCCTTGATGATCGCCAGATCAGCACGGATGCCGCGCTCCAGGATATAGTCCTGGCCGTCGAAGCTCTTCACTTCCTTGCCCTCGGCGACCTGCGTGCCGACGCCGGTTTTGGTGTAGAAGCCGGGGATGCCCGCCCCCCCCGCGCGACAGCGTTCGGCGAGCGTGCCTTGTGGACAGAATTCGACCTCCAGCTCGCCGCTCAGATACTGCCGCTCGAACTCCTTGTTCTCACCGACGTAGGATGAGATCATCTTCCGAACCTGACGCGTGCGGAGCAGCTTGCCGAGCCCTTCGTTGTCGATGCCCGCGTTGTTGCTGGCGATGGTCAGCCCGGTCGTTCCCGCCGCCTGAATCGCGTCGATCAGCCGTTCGGGGATGCCGCACAGCCCAAACCCGCCCGCACAGATCGTCATGCCGTCGAAGAGCAGGCCGTCGAGCGCGGCGGCGGCATCGGGATAGAGTTTCTTCATGGCCAGCGGATACGCCGCGACGGCGGCGCGCTCAATAGGCGAGCCTCAGCCCCGGGCGTGGCCAGCGCGCCTTCACCAGCCGCCCGCTGCCCGACAGCGTGACGTACGCGTCCATCATGTCCGCCCCGCCCCAGCAGATATTGGTGGTGAAGACGTCGTCGGTGGCGACGAATTCGACCAGTTTGCCGTCGGGCGCGATCACGCTGATTCCGGCTTCGCCGATCGTCGCGACGCAGATGTTGCCGCCGTCCTCGACCCCTAGCGAATCGAAGAATTTGTAGCCGGCGGGGCGGTAGAGCGGGATGCCGCCCGCCGCCGCGACCTCGCCGGGCGCGATCACGTCGAACGCCATCAGCCGGCACGTGTAGGTCTCCGCCGCGTAGAGCCGCTTGCCGTCGGGCGACAGGCCGATACCGTTGGGGTTCTCGCTCGGGAAGATGACCTCGCGCAATGCGCTGCCGTCGGCCTTGGCGTAGAAGATGCCAGTGACGTCGCGCTCGCGCGGGCGGGTCTTGCCGTGGTCGGTGAACCAGAAGCCGCCGTGCGTATCGAACACGATGTCGTTGGGTCCGCGCAACGTGCAGCCGAAATCGCCATCGGCGTACAGCAATTCGACCGCGCCGGTCGCGAGATCGATGCGTTCGATCCGCCCACCCGAATAATCGTCGGCCTGGCCATGCGGGGTCAGGAAGCCGCCGCGCTCGACGTAGTTGAACCCGCCGTTGTTGCAGCAATAGAGCTTGCCGTCGGGACCGATCGCCAGCCCGTTCGGCCCGCCGCCCGGGGTCGCGACCACATCCCGGGTACCGTCGGGCGCGACGCGCGTTATCCGCCCCGCGGCGATCTCGACCAGCACGACGCTGCCGTCGGACATCGCGACGGGTCCTTCGGGAAAGCGCAGGCCGGTGGAAATGGTGGTCCATTCGGTCATGCGTCGCCACTCCCACCGTTCGTCCCGAGCGTAGTCGAGGGACATGTCTCGACTACGCTCGACACGAACGGTTAGGAAGAGCCATGACAAATCTCAGAACCGGTGGCCGCATTCTGGTCGATCAGCTTGTCGCGCAGGGCTGCGAGCGCATCTTCACCGTGCCGGGCGAAAGCTTCCTCGCGGTGCTCGACGCGCTGCACGACACCCCCCGGATCGACGTCGTCACCTGCCGTCAGGAAGGCGGCGTCGGCTTCATGGCGTGCGCCGACGGGGCGCTGACTGGACGCCCCGGCATAGCCTTCGTCACGCGCGGACCCGGCGCGACCAACGCCAGCATCGGCGTCCATGTCGCGATGCAGGATTCGCAGCCGATGATCCTGTTCATCGGCGACATCGACCGCGGCCACCGCGACCGCGAGGCATTCCAGGAAATCGACTTCACCGCGATGTTTACGCCGATCGCGAAATGGGCGGCGCGGGTCGACGACGCGCGGCGCATTCCGGAATATGT
>JAZKGJ010000097.1:0-15155 GCA_040385975.1 Pseudomonadota bacterium
AGCAGCCCGCCGAGATCGTCGCTCTCCTCCAGGCTGACGGTGCCTTCGTAGATTTCGGCGACGTCGCGCACGATCGCGAGGCCGAGCCCGGTGCCCGGTTTGCCGGTGTCGAGCCGCACGCCGCGGTCGAAGATACGGTTGCGGTCGGCCTCCGGAATGCCCGCGCCGTCGTCCTCGATCAGGAATTCGACGAACCCCGCCTCCGCACGGACCGTCACGAACACGCTGCCGCCGCCGTATTTGGCGGCGTTTTCGATCAGATTGCCGAGCATTTCGTCGAGATCCTGGCGCTCGACATGGACCTGCAGGTCGTGGCGCCCGTCGATGTCGATGCGGACGTGGCGATACAGCCGGGCGACCGCGCGTTCGACCGATTCCAGGCTGGGCCAGACCTCCGCGCGGCTGTGCGCCGACCCGCGCCGCCCGACCGCGCGGGCGCGCGCGAGGTGGTGATCGACCTGTCGCCGCATCGTGCGGGCTTCGCGCACCACGGTTTCCCCGAGATCGTCGGCTTCGGCGGTCGCGGCGTTCATGATGACGGTCAGCGGGGTCTTCAGCGCGTGCGCGAGGTTGCCGGCGTGGCGGCGCGCTTCCTCGGCCTGACGGTCGTTATGCGCGATCAAGCCGTTCAGCTCCTCGACCATCGGCGCGACCTCGACCGGCATCGGCGCGTCGATCTGCGCCGACTGGCCGGCGCGCATCCGCACGATCTCTTCGCGCACGCGGCGCAGCGGCCACAGCCCGTAGATGGTCTGGAGCGCGGCGAGCACGATCAGCCCGACCCCGAGCAGCAGGAAGCTGCGCACGAGCGTACGGCGGAGCGTCGCGATCTGCGCGTCGAGTCCGTCGCGGCTCTGCGCGACCTGAAACCGCCACCACGCCTGCGAGCCCGGGAGCCGCACGTCGCGTTCGAGGATGCGCAGCTTTTCGGTCGGAAACTGGACGCTGTCGAAGCTGTGGACGTCGCGGTCGCGGTGCGTCGCGCCATAAGCGAGTCGCCGGTCCCACAACGAGCGCGAGGCGAAATCCTCCTTACCCGCGCCCGAAACCTGCCAGTAGAGCCCAGAATAGGGTTCCAGGAAGCGCTGGTCGGCGGGTTCGCGGTTGAAGACGACATCGCCCGCCGAATCGAATTCCGCGGTCGCGATCAGCGCGCTCAGCACATATTCGATCTGCCCGTCGAAATTGCGCGTGATCGCGCTGGTGAGCACCCGGTCGAGCGCGAACCCGCCGCCCGCCAGCAGGATGCCGATCCACGCCGCCGCGATCAGGATCATACGGCGTGAGAGCGATCCCGTGGTGCGGACGAGCGGACGGTGGGGTTCGGGGGGGAGCACGGCGTCGGTGATCTGCACTCTCCCTAACCCGTTCGTGCCGAGCGAAGTCGAGGCATCGCTCCATCCGGCCCCGCCCCTCGACTTCGCTCGGGGCGAACGGGGACGAGGGCGTTAGTCGTCGGTCACACCGCCCGCGGCGAATCCGGTTCGTCCAGGCTGTAGCCGAGCCCGCGGATCGTGGTGATCACGTCGGCGCCGAGTTTTTTGCGGATGCGGGTCACGAACACCTCGATCGTGTTCGAATCGCGGTCGAAATCCTGGTCGTAGATATGTTCGATCAGCTCGGTGCGGCTGACCACCTTGCCCTTGTGGTGGAGCAGATAGCTGAGCAGCTTATACTCCTGCGCAGTCAGTTTGACCGGGGTGCCGGCCAGCGTGACCTTGCCCGAACGGGTGTCGAGCCGCACGTCGCCCGCGGTCAGTTCGGCCGAAGCATTGCCCGCGGCGCGGCGGATGAGTGCGCGGAGCCGGGCGATCAGCTCTTCGCTCTGGAACGGCTTGGCGACATAATCGTCGGCGCCCGCATCCAGCCCGGCGACCTTGTCCGACCAGCTGTCGCGCGCGGTTAGGACGAGCACCGGAGCGGTTCGTCCTTCCTTGCGCCAACGGTCCAATACGGTAAGTCCATCGACTTCGGGCAGGCCGAGGTCGAGCACGATCGCGTCGTAGCTTTCGGTCGAGCCGAGGAAATGCCCCTCCTCGCCGTCGGTGGCCAGGTCGACCGCATAGCCTGCGCCTTCCAGCGTGTTGCGGAGCTGCTGGCCCAGATTGGGCTCATCCTCGACGATCAGAACGCGCATCGTGTGTCCCCTTGCTCTAACGCCGGCCGATCGTGTCGCCGGTGCGGCCATCGACGTAGATCCACGTCACATTGCCGTCGCGCACGAACACCAGCTTGTAAACACCGGCCTCCGAATCGAGATCGACGCCCTTGTATTCCCAGTTCGGCAGCTGCGCCTGGACGCGCTTGACGATGCGATCGACGGGAAGGAGCTTGCCGGCCTTGCGCGCCTCGAACGCCATCGCCTGATCGCCGCGCCGCTGTTCGGCGGCATCGGCGGCGGGCGCGAGCGCGAGCAGCAGGACGGGGAGCGCGAACATCTTCATGCGGTCTGTCATGGTGGCAGGGCGTTGAACAGCCTGTGAATGATGCGCGCAGGTTAGCGCAAGGTTGCCGCGCCGCCGCAGCGTCCCTAGGGCCGCGCGGGTCATGCCAGCCCCAATCCTGAGTTACGAAGACCTGGGCGTCATCCAGGGGTCCGGCTGGCTGTTCCGCGGCCTCGACGTATTCATCGGCCAGCGCGACCGGTTGGCGCTGATCGGGCGCAACGGCGCGGGCAAGACCACGCTGCTGCGGTTGATCGCGGGCGAGATCGAGGCGGATGCGGGGCGGCGGACGATCGTGCCGGGAACGCGGGTGGTGCTGCTCGAACAGGAGCCGCGGATGACCGGCTGCGCGACGCTGGCGGATTTCGTGCTGGGCGGCGGCGATGCGCCATTGCCGCACGAGGCCGACGCGATCGCGGGGCAGCTCGGCATCGACCTGACCCGCGATGCCGCCAAGGCGTCGGGGGGCGAGCGACGGCGCGCGGCGATCGTGCGCGCGCTGGCGCAGGAGCCCGACGTGCTGCTGCTCGACGAGCCGACCAATCACCTCGACCTGGCGGCGATCGAATGGCTCGAGGACCGGCTGAAGCGCTTCCGCGGCGCGTTCGTCGTCATCAGCCACGACCGGACCTTCCTGACCCGGCTGACGAGTTCAACGCTCTGGCTCGACCGCGGCAACCTGCGCCGGCACGAGGTCGGGTTCGGCGGCTTCGACGCATGGACCGAACGCGTGTTCGAAGAGGAAGCGCGCAACGCCCAGCGGCTCGATGCGAAGCTGAAGATCGAGGAGCATTGGCTGCTCCGCGGGGTGACCGGGCGGCGCAAGCGCAACCAGGGGCGGCTGAGCAAACTGAAGGACATGCGCGCCGAACGCGCCGCGATGATCGGGCCGGCGGGCGCGGCGAATTTGACGATCGGCAACGACGACGCGCGGTCGAAGGTGGTGATCGACGCGAAGGGGGTGTCGAAGGCATTTGGCGAACGCCCGATCATCCGCGACTTCAGCTTTCGCGTGACGCGCGGCGACCGGATCGGGATCGTCGGGTCGAACGGCGCGGGCAAGACGACGTTGCTCAAGCTGCTGACCGGTGAACTCGCGCCCGATGCGGGGACGGTGAAGCTCGCCAAGACGCTGGAAGGGATCGTCATCGATCAGCAGCGCAGCCTGATGGCGCCCGAGAAAACGGTGCGCGAGGTGCTGGCCGACGGCGGCGACTGGATCGAGGTGCAAGGGGTGAAGAAGCACGTCCACGGTTACCTTAAGGAGTTCCTGTTCGAACCCGCGCTGGCCGATGCGAAGATCGGGACGCTGTCGGGGGGCGAGCGGTCGCGGCTGTTGCTGGCGCGCGAATTCGCGCGGCCGTCGAACCTGCTGGTGCTCGACGAACCGACCAACGACCTCGACCTCGAGACGCTCGACCTGCTGCAGGAAGTGATCGGCGATTACGACGGCACCGTGCTGATCGTCAGCCACGACCGCGACTTCCTCGACCGGACGGTGACGGTGACCTTGGGGCTCGACGGGACTGGCAAGGTCGATGTCGTCGCGGGCGGCTATGAGGATTGGGCGGCGCGGCGGGCGGTGCAGGCGGTTCCGCGCAAGGCGGCGAAGGCGGCTCCCGCCCCCTCCCCTACATCGGCGCGGACCAAGCTGACCTACAAGGACCAGCGCGACTATGACGGCCTGCCCGCGCGGATCGAGGCGCTCGACGCGGCGATCGCGCGTGACGAAGCGGCGCTCCACGACCCGGCGCTCTACGCGCGCGACCCGGGCGGGTTCGACCGGCTGACCAAGGCGATTGCCGCGGCGCGCGCGGAAAAGGACGCGGCGGAGTTGCGCTGGCTGGAACTGGCGGAACTGGTCGAGGGCTAGACCCCGTTCGCCATCGCCTGCGCGGCGGCGCGGTCCTTGAAGCTGCGGTCGAGCAAGGCCACCCGCGCCTGCCGCGCCGCACGGTCCTTGAACCCGAGTGCGGCATAGGTTTGCGCGAGATGCCAACGCAGGTTCGCGGTGTAGGGCGCGATCGTCGCCGCCTTTTCGAGCAGCTGCCCGGCGCGGTCGTAGTCGCCGAGCTGATACAAGGCCCAGCCCCAGGCGTCGGCGGCGGCGGGATTGCTCGGCGCGATCCGGTACGCCGCGGCGGCATAGGCCTCCGCCCCCGCCGCATCGTTCTTGCCGAGAAACGCATAGGCGAGTTCGGCGAGCAAGGCGGCGTCGCGGTTGCCGACGCGCTTGCGCAAGGCTTCCAACGTTTCGATCGCGGTGTCCCAGTCACCGTCGGCGATCTGCCAGTGCGCCGCCACGCGCTGCGCGGCGATATTGGCGGGATTCTGCGACAGGAACAGTGCCAGCGTATTGGCGGCGGCGGCCCGGTCGCCCGCCTTGTCCTGCGCGTCGAGCAGCCGCAGCGCGGTCGGTTCGTCGAAGCGACGGCTGCCGGCGGCCTTGTAGGCGACCACCGCCTGCGGCCAGCGCTTGGCGGCGGCATGGATGTCGCCGACCAGCAGATAGGCGGCGGGGGTGCCGGGATTCTGGCGAACGATCGCCTGCGCGCGGTCGAGCGCAACGTCGCTCGCACCGGCCGCGAGCAAGGCGCGGACGAGTTCGATCGAGGTCGCCGGAGTCTTGCTGGCGGCGGCGGCCTGACCCAGCATCGCGAGGCTGGCGTCGGTGCCGAACGGTTCGGCATCGGCGCGCGCGACCGCGCTGGCCCGGTCGAGGAAACGCGCGGCCCAGTCGCGCTGCCCGCCTTGTTCGAACGCGCGCCCGACCAGGTTCAGCGTGTAGCTGTCGGCGTCGTCGCGGATCGCGATCGGGCGCAGCACGTCGAGCGCGCCCTTGCCGTCGCCGGTCCGCAGCAGCGCCGCCGCGAGCAGCCGCCGCGCGGCGATGTTCTTGGGCTGCTGCCCGACCAGATCGCCCCATTGCGCGATCGCCTGACGCCACGCCCCCGCACCGTAATCGAGCGCACCGCCGAGCAGGAGCGCGCCGGGCATTCCCGACAGCCGCCCGCCGGTCTTGTCCATCAACGAGCGCGCGAGTTCGTCGTTGCCCGAGCGCGCGGCGAGTACGGCCTGAAGATAATAGGCTTCGGGGCTGCCGGGCTTCGCGATCAACGCGCGGCGCGTCGCGCTTAGCATCTCGGCATAGCGACCCGCTTCGCCCAGTGTCGCGGCATATTCGATCAGCGCTTCGTGATTGGCCGGGTCGCGCTTCAACGCGGCCTCGAACCACGGCAGTGCGCCGAGCAGGCCGTATTGCGCGCGGATCAGCTCACCGCGCAACACGAGTGCATCGCCGTTGGCGGGGTCGAGCGCGATCGCCTTCGTGGCGGCGATCGCGGCGGCGGCGAGGTCGCCCGCGCCCTGATGCACCCGGCCGAGGTCGGACCAGGCGCGGCTGTTGCGCGGAGCCTGCGCAGCGACGACGCTCAATTGCGTCCACGCGGCCGCTGTCGCGCCTTCGACCGCGAGCGCACGACCGACAATCCGCGCGGCATAGGCGCGATAGGGTTCGGGTGCCTGATGCGCGGTGGCGATGGCGCGTTCGAAATCGCCCTGCAACAGATAGGCGTGGGCGTAGAGCTGATGCGCGCGCTTGGCGTCGAAACCTACTTCCTTGGCGCGGTCGAGTTCGGCCTGCGCCGCCGCCCCTTCGTCGAGTTCGAGCAGGTAGCGGGCGAGCACCGCGTGCGCGAGGCCCCAGCTCGGGTCGGCGCGGACCGCTTCGCGGGCGTGGTTGCGCGCGGCGGTGGTCGCACCGCGCTGGAATTGCGTCAGGCTGAGCGCGAGTTCACGGCGCGCGGTGCCGGGGTCGGCGCGCGCGGGCAGGTTGGGGACGATCGCGAAAAGTCCGGCCAGACCGGCGAGCCCCGCGACCGACAGGATCGCAACCCGCCACGGACGCGGTTTCGTCGCAGCGGCAGTGCGGCGACGGCGGGCGAGCTTAGGCTGAAAGGCCATAATTCCTCATCAGATCATAAAGGGTCGGGCGGCTGACGCCCAATAGCTTGGCGGTGCTTGAGATATTGCCCTCGGCCCGCGCGAGCGCCTGACCGATGGTACGGCGATCCGCGGTCTCGCGGGCGCTGCGCAGGCTGAGCGGAAGCGGGTCGGCCGTCTCGCCCGACCCTTGCAGGTCGAGGTCGGCGGCGGTGATCAGCTTGCCGTCGGCCATGATGACCGCGCGTTTGACACGATTTTCCAGCTCGCGGACGTTGCCCGGCCACGGCCAGCTGTCGATCGCGGCGAGCGCGTCGTCGCTGAGGCCCTTGACGGGACTCGCCATCTGCCCGGCGTATTTGCGCAGCAGGTGGCGTGCGAGCAGACCGGCATCGCCGGCGCGCTCGCTGAGCGATGGAATGCGCACGACGATCTCGGCGAGCCGGTAGTAGAGATCCTCGCGAAACGCACCGTCGGCGACCATCGCATCGATGTCACGGTGGGTAGCGGCGACGATGCGGACATCGACCGGAATCGCGCGGCGTCCGCCGATCCGCTCGATCACGCGCTCCTGCAAAAAGCGCAGCAGCTTGACCTGCAGCGCGAGCGGGACGTCGCCGATCTCGTCGAGGAACAGCGTGCCGCCGTGGGCTAGTTCGATCTTGCCCTCGGTGGTCTTGATCGCACCGGTGAAGGCACCCTTTTCGTGGCCGAACAGCTCGCTCTCGAGCAGCGTTTCGGGAATTGCGGCGCAGTTTATCGCCACAAAATTGCCCTTGCGGCCCGACGCGTCGTGCAGGCCGCGGGCGAGCAATTCCTTGCCGGTGCCGCTCGCGCCGAGCAGCATTGCGGATACGTTGGCAGGGGCGATCCGCTCGATCGTGCGGGTCACGCTGAGCATTTCGGGCGCCGCGGTGATGAGCCCGCCGAGGCCGCTGCCCGATTGTACGGCCAGGCGGCGGTTCTCCGCTTCGAGCGCGCCGACATGGAATGCGCGCGCGACGATCAGCCCCAATGCGTCGATGTCGATCGGTTTCTGATAGAAATCCCACGCCCCGGCCGAGATCGCGCGGAGTGCGCTTTCGTGCGCGCCGTGACCGCTCGCGACGATGACCTTGAGGTCGGGCTTGAGCGCAAGCATTTCGGCGAGCGTCGCGAAGCCTTCGGTCACGCCGTCGGGGTCGGGCGGCAGGCCGAGGTCGAGCGTCGCGACCATCGGCTCCTCGGCGCGGAGCGCGGTCAGCGCTTCGGCGCGGTCGCTGGCGACGACCACGTCATAGCCATCATACGCCCAGCGCAGTTGACGCTGGAGGCCGAGATCGTCTTCGACGATGAGCAATTTGCGGGTCATGCCGCGATCTCGAGCGCGAGCGCCGCGGGGAAGCTGACCGCGAAGCGCGTGCCGCGGCCCGGGCGGCTGGCGACCGCGATCCGTCCGCCCATCGCCTCGGTCAGCTGACGCGCTTCGAACGCGCCGATCCCGAACCCGCCCGCCTTCGAGGAGGTGAAGGGGCGGAAGAGTTCGTCGCGGATGAATGCGGCGGTCATGCCGGCACCGGTATCGACGACCGCGACGGTGACGGAGTCGTGGCTGGCCTCGACCGCGATCGTAACGGGGGCGTCGGGGCCGCTCGCCTCGATCGCATTCTGGACGAGGTGGCCGACAATCTGTTCGAAGCGCGCCGGATCGACCAGCGCGACCGCACCGCTGCCCGACACGACGACGGGATGCTGGCCGCGGCGCTGGCGGGCGATGCGCTGGACGATTGCGCCGACATCGGTCGCGCGCGGTGCTTCGGCGCGGCTGCCCGAATGCTGCGACAGCCGCTGGAGCAGCGCGGACATCCGCCCGCAGCTGTCCTGTAGCGTCGCGATCATATCGGCGCGAAAGGCGGGATTGTCGGCGTGGCGCTCGGCGTTGCGCGCGACCAGCGTCAACTGGCTGACGAGGTTCTTCACGTCGTGGATGATGAACGCGAAGCGGCGGTTGAATTCGTCGAAACGCTGGGCCTCGCCCAGCGCGGCGGCGGCGCGGCCCTCCGCCAGGTAGCTCGCACCCTGCCGCCCGGCGACGCGGAGCAGGTCGAAATCCTCCCAGTCCAGTGCGCGCGCGACCGGCGGACGCGCCAACACGACCGCGCCGGTCAACTGGCCGTGGTGGACCAATGGGACGATCGCCCACGCGTCGGTGCGGTCGAACAGCCACTGCGGGATGACCGCAGCCTCCGCATCGTGGGCAACCCGCAGGGTGTCGAGATCGACGATCCGGTCGGTCGCGGCGAGATGCGCGGTGAAGTCGGGGCCGCATGGGCCCTCCCCGCTCCAGTTCCAGGTCGCCGCAGTGCTGAGCGCATCGCCGTCGGCGACGAGCAGCAGGCCCCCGGGCGAGTCGGTCAGATCGGCGAGCGCCTTGACCACGCGCTGTTCGAGGGGGTCGGCTGCGGCATCGGGGCGCGCGAGCGTCGCAGTGAAGCGCAGCCATTCGTGGCGGTAATCATAGCGGTGGTCGAACAGATGCTTGGCGACCTTCACCTTCACCCAGGCACGCAGCCACGGCGAGGCGACGACGCCGATCAAGGTCGCGGTGGCGCCCGCCACGAAGGCGGTCTGCAGCAACCGCGCGTAATCGCCGCCGACGTTGGCAAAGACACCGGTCGTCAGCACCACGGCGACCACGTAAAGCGCGATCGCCGCCAGCGAGAGCGAGCGGATCGCGATCATCCGCGAGGGCTTGAGCGTCCAGTCCCCGCCGCGCTCGGTCGCCACCACCAGCGTCGCGGCGACCAGCGCCATCGCGAACCCGCGCGCGGCAACGAGCGCGTCCGGCCAGCTGTCCGCAGCATAAGCGGTGGCGTAAATCAGCAGGTCGATCGTCCACATCGCCGCCAGTGCGACCAGCGCAAGCCGCAGCCCGCCGCGGCTGGCGGGGGCAGCGGCGGCGAGGTGATGGGCCAGCACCAGCGCGGCGACCGCGGTCATCATCCGCAACAGCACTGCGGTCGAGGCGATCGCTTCGCCCGCGGACACCGCGACCGCGACGCTGAGCAATGCCACCGCGCCGACGACTCCATAGGTCGCGGTGATCGCGAGGCCCGGCTTCGCATCGCGCCGCAGCACCGCGAACAGCGCAGCGAGCCAGGCGAGATCGCGCAACGGCTCGACCATTCGCACGCTCAAATCCTGCGAACCGATCCCCGCCACCGCCAATGCCCACAGCGCGGTCAGCGCCAGCGCGACGATGAACGGCAGCGAGCGGCTCTCGCCGCGCGGATCGCGCAATTGCGCAACCGCCAGCGCGCCGAACAGCAATGCCGCCAGCGCGTGGCCCCAGACGATCGGGGCGGCCGCGGTCATCACCGCGCGCCTTCCGGGAACAACACGACCCGCACCGTCTGAAGCAGGATCAGCAGGTCGAGGAAGGGCGAGTAATTCTTTGCGTAATAGAGGTCGTATTCCAGCTTGTGCCGCGAATCCTCGATCGACGCGCCGTACGGATAATTGATCTGCGCCCAGCCGGTGATACCGGGTTTCACCATGTGACGCTCGGCGTAGTAATTGAGCTTCTGTTCCAGGTCGTCGACGAACTGCGGGCGTTCGGGGCGCGGGCCGACGAAGCTCATCTCGCCCTTCAGCACCGACCAGCATTGCGGGATTTCGTCGATCCGGGTCTTGCGGATAATCCGGCCGATGCGAGTGATGCGGGGGTCGTCCTTCTCGGCCCAGACCGCCTTGCCGTCGATCTCCGCGTCCTGCCGCATCGAGCGCAGTTTCAGGACGTCGAAGGTCTGGCCGTAGAGCCCGACGCGGGTCTGGCGGTAGAAGGCTCCGCCGCGGCTTTCGAAACGGATCGCGATCGCGGTGGCGATCAGCAGCGGTCCCATCAAGATGAGGAGCAATAGGCTGGCGGTGACGTCGAACAGGCGTTTGAACACGCTCGACAGCATCCGCGACGAGGAAAATCCGTCGGAGAAGATCAGCCAGCTCGGGTTGACCGATTGCAGGTCGATGCGGCCGGTCTCGCGTTCCAGGAAAGTCGAGATTTCGTTGACGTGGACCCCGGTGGTCTTGACCCGCAGCAGGTCCTTGAGCGGCAAGGAATTGCGCCGTTCCTCGAGCGCGAGCACCACTTCGCTCGCGTTCAGCAGCACGACGTGGTCGGCAAGATTGTAGATCGCGTCGCGCGCGATCGCTTCGGGAATGACGCGATTGGCTTCGCTCATCGAAACATAGCCGACGACGACGAATGCCGAACCCGGGCGGCGCGCGAGTTCCTTGAGCCGTTCGGCGCGCGGGCCCGCGCCCAGCACGACGATCCGACGCTTGAAGACCTGCGCGCCGAACATCTTGCCCAGCACGATCCGCATCGCGATCAGCAGCACCGGCGCGATGCCCATCGTGTAGAGCAGGTTCGAACGCCAGAAACTGAGTTCGGGAATCAGGAAGAATACCGCGCTGAGGCACAGAATACCGAGCGCGGTCGCGACCAGCAGCCGCGCGATCGCGACCCGGAGCGACTGCAAGGCGTCGGCCCCGTAGCTGCCGACCGCGACCATCGCGACCTGCAGCGCGATGCCGCAGGTCACGAGTTGCGGCAGGCGGGTGCGGATCGGTTCGACCAGCATCTCGATCTGGTCGGCGCGCCACACCCAGGCGATTTCGGCGGCGGCCATCAGCAGGAACAGGTCGATGATGCCGAGCAACAGCACGGCGTTGGGCACGTAATGTTTGAACACCCTGATCATCGCGTGCGGCCCGTTTGCGGTGTAAAGTTCACCGACATGACGACAGCCTGTCGCAGCAATTGACAAAGAAAGGCTGAACGGGCGGAAGGATGCGCGCCGACGCGAGCGTACGTGCGAAACATTCGAGATGGAGTTGAGATGATGACGGCAATCGTGCCGGTGATCCTATCGGGCGGTTCGGGAACGCGGCTGTGGCCCATGTCGCGGCCCGAAAAGCCCAAGCAATTGCTGGCGCTGACCGCCGAGCACACCATGTTGCAGCTGACCGCGTTGCGCGCACCCGCCGGGGATCGGTTCGCCGCGCCGATCGTGGTCGCCAACGCCGCGCACGCCGACGAAGTGACGGCGCAACTGGAGGCGGTCGGCGCCACAGCGGCGGCGCTGATCCTGGAGCCGGCAGGGCGCAACACCGCGCCGGCCATCGCCTTGGCGGCGCTGGTGGCGGAGCCGGCGGCGGCGCTGCTCGTCATGCCGTCGGACCATGTGATCGCCGATGTCGCGGCGTTCCAGGCCGCGATCGAGGCGGTACTGCCACTGGTCGCGGACGGCTGGCTGGTGACGTTCGGGATCGCGCCCGATGCGGCCGAAACCGGCTATGGCTGGATCGAAACCGGCGACGCGGTGGCGGACGGAGTCCACCGGGTCGCGCGCTTTGTCGAGAAGCCGCCGCAAGCCGATGCCGACGCGATGCTGGCGGCGGGCGGGTTCGCGTGGAATGGCGGCATCTTCCTGTTCCGCGCAGATGCCTATCTGGCCGCGTTGGGCGAGCACGCGCCCGATATCCTGCGCGACTGCCGGATCGCGGTCGAACGCGCGCGCTGGGAGGGCGAGCGAATGTTTCCCGACGCCGCGGCCTTTGCCGCCTGCCCCGCCGATTCGATCGACTACGCGGTGATGGAAAAGGCGGCGCGGGTCGCGGTCGTGCCGGTCGCGATGGGATGGAGCGATCTCGGCAGCTGGGACGCGCTCCACGCACTGGCGGCCGATGCCGACGACAACGCACTCCACGGCGATGTGCTGGCGCTCGAGACGACGGGTTCGCTGGTGCGCAGCGACGGGATCCGCGTGTCGCTGGTCGGGGTCAGCGACCTGATCGTGGTGGCGTCAGGGAACGACGTGCTGATCCTGCCGCGCGGGCGGAGCCAGGCGGTGAAGGCGCTGGCCGAGGCGCGGCGCGACTGAGCGGACGGATTACGACGACCCCGTCGAGAAAGGTCACGCGCGCGGTGGCGGCGGGCGGCAGCGGCGCGGTCGGGAGCAGCACATACAGCCGGCCCGGCACGAGTTCGCCGCGCGCGAACGCCGATTCCTCACGCGCCAGCCGCGCCGCGGTGGTGCGCGACGTGCGCGCGGCATAGACGCTGGTCGTCGGCCGTCCGAGCAACACGGCGCGCCAGGCGACTTCTTGAAACAGGCCGAGGTCCTTGGTCACGTCGCCGGGCACGAACGCGACATCGCGCGCCGATGCGATCAGCGAGTCCCAGCGGGGATCGACGGTGCGCACATAGCGATGCCGGAACGGTGCTTCGGAACTGGTCGCGTGAATCGCCTGCGCCATGCCCGAGATATCGGCGAGCTGAACCGCGAGTAACCCGGCGAGGATCAGGCCGGCGCGCTGTTGCGGCAGGCGGAAGAGCGCGAGCAATGCGATCAGGATCAGCGTGTAGCCGACCGGCCAGAACAGGCGCCCCGATGCGCGCACCGCGTCGAGCGCGTCGATGATGTCTTGCGGCAGCTCGAAGCGCGTAAGCGGAATCCCGGCGAGATCGGGGCGATTGCCGACCGCCAGCAGGGTCAGCACGACGAGCGCGGGGACGAGCCACAGCAGGCGCCGCCGAACCTCGCGCTCGGGGCCTGCGACCGGCTGTTGCCAGGCGGTGATTACCGCGAGAACGAACAGGATCAGGCCGCCGAGGCCAAGATACTGGAATCCTTCGAACCCGCGGCCTTCGCGTTGCAGGACCGCGGGCAGCACGTTCGAATAGGTCGCGTTGCCGGGATTCCACAGCGCATCGAGCGGCATCGCGAACGCGCCGTAATTGCCCGCCGGGACGAAATCGCCCGCCACGCCGAGCCACAGCGCCGCAACCAGCACGATGAAGCCGATCGCCGCGACCTGACCGATCACGGCGACGAAGCCATGCCATTCCGAGCGGACGAACCGGGTCAGCATCGCCGAGGCCCAGATCGCGCCGACCATCACCAGCAGGTAACTGTGGACGAGCGCGGTGACGGCGATCAGCGCCGCCCACCAGCGCAATCTGGCGCCGCGCTCGGGTTCGAGAAACAGCCACAGTGCCGCCAGGATCACCCAATGCGCCATGAGATTGGCATGAATGAAGCGATTGGCGAGCGTCGGTGGGAAGGCGAGGAACGCGACGCCGACCCACAGTGCCAGCGCGCTCGGCGCATGGCGGCGGAGCAGCAGCCAGGCGAATAGCGTCTGGAGCACAAAGCACAGCAATATCCACACGCCAACGAACTGCGCGTCGGGGGGCAGCAACGGCGCGAACGGCTTGGCGAGCAGCCCGAGCAACGGATTGCTGTCGGTGAACAGCAACGGCACGCCGTCGGGGGTGTTGAGCAAGGCGGTGCGTAGCGACCAGCCCGCGCCGGCATCGCGGAGGTAGGCGTGGAGGCCCAGCGCATTCTCGCCATTGTCGGTACCGCGGATCAGCCAGCCCGGATTGTCGATCAGCAGCGTTTCGGCATGAAACAGCGCGAGATAGGCCAGCAGCGGCAGCAACGCGAACGGAAGCAGGCTGAGCAGGCGGCGCATCATCGGCCACTCTGCCGCAAGCGCACGGAAAAGTAATTAACGAGCGCGGTACCGCTCAGTCGCGGGCGAAGATTTCGGCGTGGGGGATGGTGACGTTCAGGCTCGGCGCCACAATGTCCTGCGCGACGAAGAACGTTTCAGCCCAGCCCGCAGCATGGCGCTGACTGATCGCAAGCGTTTCGGCGTCCGGGTCGATGAAAACGATCGTATCTACGCCCGGCATGGCGCGATACTCGTCTCGCTTTACACGCAGGTCATGTTCACGGGTGGATGGGGAAAGAATTTCGACGATCAGACGTGGATCGGACAGCACCAGGTCCTTGTCCGCGTCGTTCGGCCCGCCGCAATCGACCGTCACGTCCGGGTAGCGCACCGATTTGCCGTGCGCCTGCACAGCCATATCCGAGCCAAACGGGCGACAGCCCGAACCGCGTAGCTGATTGCCCAAGGCGATAGTGATATTCGCCTGAATCACCGAATGCGCTCGTGTGCCGCCCGCCATCATGCGGATCACGCCATTGTCGAGTTCCGCCTTGAGATCGGGACCGAAGTCGATCTGCAGGAACTCTTCCGCAGTAAGGAGACGGGGCGTTTCCAAGGCGAGCAGGCTGGCCATCGGCGGATTCATATCTCATTTTTCGCAATGGCAGAAGGGCCGCGAGTTTCCCCACGGCCCCTTGCTTGACTGGCGCGAGCAAAGCCCGAGCTCTTCGTTGGACGCGCTGCCGGCTCCGCCGCCAGCCCGCGGCCGTTCTGATTTCGTGGTCGGGATAGCCGTGAGGCTATCCCGTGCCCGAAATCAGAAGTCCATGCCGCCCATGCCGCCCATGCCGCCGCCGCCCATCGGCATCGCCGGCTTGTCTTCGGGCATTTCGCTGACCGCCGCTTCGGTGGTGATCAGCAGGCCCGCGACCGACGCCGCATTCTGGAGCGCGGTGCGGACGACCTTGGTCGGGTCGATCACGCCGGCTTCGACGAGGTTCTCGTACGTGTCGGTCTGGGCGTTGAAGCCGAGCGTCGGATCGTCGCTTTCGAGCAGCTTGCCCGAAACCACCGCACCGTCGTGACCGGCGTTCTGCGCGATCTGGCGCACCAGCGCGGTCAGCGACTTGCGGACGATATCGACACCGCGGGTCTGGTCGTCGTTCTGGCCGTTGAGGCCGTGCAGCGCCTTGGTCGCGTACAGCAAAGCCGTACCGCCGCCGGGGACGATGCCTTCCTCGACCGCGGCGCGGGTCGCGTGGAGCG
>JAZKGJ010000098.1:0-5644 GCA_040385975.1 Pseudomonadota bacterium
CGGCCGGCCGATGGCGCGAGTCATCACGCCATTGTCGCAGATGGGCGCCGACATTACCGCCTCGCCCGGCGACACGCTGCCGCTGATGGTGCGCGGACTGTGTCCGGCGGTGCCGATCGCCTACCAATTGCCGGTCGCGTCGGCGCAGGTGAAGTCGGCGGTGCTGTTGGCGGGACTGAATACCCCGGGCATCACGCGGGTCGTCGAGCGCGTACCGACCCGCGACCATAGCGAACGGATGCTGCGCGCCTTCGGTGCCGAGTTGACCGTGGATGGCGACACGATCGCGGTGCGTGGCGAGGCGGAACTGCAGCCGCAGCAGGTGACCGTGCCCGGCGATCCGTCCTCCGCAGCGTTCTGGGCGTTGGCGGCGACGATCGTGCCCGGGTCCGAGCTGACCATCACCGGAGTGCTGCTGAACCCGACGCGGACCGGCTTTTACGACGCGCTGCGGATGATGGGGGCGGACATCACGATCAAGCACCCGCGTGAAATCGGTGGCGAGCCGGTCGGCGACCTGGTCGTCCGTCATGCGACGTTGCGCGCGATCGAGGTGCCGCCCGCGCTCGCCGCCAGCATGATCGACGAATATCCCGCGCTATTCGTCGCCGCCGCGTTCGCGGAAGGGCGCACGGTCATGCGCGGTGCACACGAACTCCGGGTCAAGGAATCGGACCGGATCGCGACGATGGCGGCGGCGCTGGGCATGGCGGGAGTCGCGGTGAGCGAACATGACGACGGGCTGACCATCGTCGGCAGCGGCGGCGAACCGATCGCGGGCGGCGCAACTGTCGCAGCGCGGCATGATCACCGGGTCGCGATGTGCATGACAATGGCCGGACTTCACGCCCGCGCGTCGATCGCGATCGACGATATTGCCTCAGTCGCGACCAGCTATCCGCGCTTTTTCGATGAGCTGCTAGGTCTGACGGAAGCCGACCGATGATCATCGCCGTCGATGGACCCGCCGCGTCGGGCAAGGGCACGATCGCCCGCGGGCTGGCGAAACGCTACAACCTTCCGCACCTTGACACCGGCCTGCTGTACCGGGCGGTTGCTGCGAACATCATGCGGCTCGAACTCGACCCCGAGCGCGAGGCGGATGCAGTCGCGGCGTGCGACTTCGACGAACTGCTGCTCGCCGACAACGCACTGCGCGACGACGCGACCGGACGCGTGGCATCGATCGTGTCGGCGCATCCGCTGGTCCGCGCATCGCTGCTGATGCGGCAGCGGCGGTTCGCGCAGCAACCGGGCGGCGCGGTGCTCGACGGGCGCGATATCGGGACGGTGATCGCCCCCGACGCCGACGCCAAGCTGTTCATCAAGGCGACCCCTTCGATCCGGGCCAAGCGGCGCCATGCCGAGCTGCGCGAACGCGGTTCGACCCTTAGTCTGGACCGCGTGCTGGCGGACATCCGCTCACGCGACTTGCGCGACACATCGCGCAGCGTCGCGCCGCTGATCCAGACCCCGGGGGCGGGCGTGCTCGACACCAGCTTCCTCTCGGTCGATGCCTCGATCCAGCGCGCGATCGAACTGGTCGAGCGACAACGCTCGCTCAGGGCCGAGACGCGTTGAACGCTTCCCGATCATAAAGCGCGGCGCGCAGCCAGGTGATCGCCGCGTTTTCCGACATGAAGATATTCTGCAAGTCCGCGACCAGGTTGCGGCGCAGCTGCAGCTTAAGCAGACTCGATTCGACCAACAGCGCGACGCGTTCGCCGGGCCGATAGAGCGTCAGGTTGTGGGCGTGCAGCCGCTCCGCCACATCCTGCGACCGGACTGGCGCTGCGCGCAGGTCGGCCAGCACCAGAGCACGGCCGAAGTTGCGGCGCGCCCGATCGAGCATTTGCGACAAGGCGACGATGTAACGATCGACGTCGGCAACGGTCTGAACCGTAACGTTCGCCGTTCTGACAATGGACTGGTCCGAATCGAGTTCGATGTGGAATTGCGGATCTTCGACGCGGTCCCCCAGAGCCATGGTTCGCCTCCCCAAGATCGCGCCGCGACTTACGCTGTCGGGACCGCGGTCACGGCCGCTCTACAGCAAAATCGTCCGCGACGCGCGCAGAAGCGTTCGCATCGGACCGACCGACTCCGATCCGCGCAAATCGTTGACGTGGCTGAATTGTCTCGTCAGTCCGCAATATCGTATCCGAACAGGCCGGTCGTGAGTTCGCGAATGCCACCATCCGCTCCAGCGCCGGGACGATCGCCGGGCACCTCGGTTCGAATCTATCTTCCCGACGAACGACTGCAAAGCTTCTTCACCTTCTATTATTTCGTCGAATGCGACCAGCCGATCGAGGATTTCCTCTACCCCGAATGGGGCAACATCCGCTTTTCGGTGCGCGGGTCGTGGACGATGCAACTCGGTGACAATTATCCCGACGAACCGATCGGCAACGCGATCTTCGGGCCGACCGACCGGGCGGCGAGGATCTTCGACAGTTTCGGCAAGACCGTCGGGTTCGGCATGACGCCGCTCGGGTGGGAGCGCTTCGTCGGCATACCGGCCCACCGGCTCGCCAACCGCGTCGCTGTACTGGCCGATCAATTCGGTCCCTCGGCCGAAGACCTGCAGCGCGCGCTGGCCGGGCACAACGACGACCGGGCGGGCGTAGCGTTGTTCGACCAGATCCTGTTGGCGAAACTGGCGCTGACCGCACCCAATTCCGCCGCCGCGATCAACGCGGATCGCGTCCTGCGCGACCGGCCCGCCGATGTCGCGACGTTTGCGGCTGCATCGGGCGTGTCGGTGAAGGTGCTCGGCCGTATCTGTCGGCAGGTGTTCGGTTTTACCGCCAAGCGCCTGTTAAGGCGGCAAAGGTTCCTGGACACCTTGGGCAACATCCGGATCACGGATCAGCCCGAATTCGGGTCGCTGATCGACCCGCAATATTTCGATCAGTCGCACTTCAACCACGAGTTCCGCGAGTTCATGGGCCTGTCGCCGCGCGCGTATTTGAGTGCGGAGCGACCGTTGATGGGCCAAGCCGCATCGGTGCAGCGCGACACCGGCATTCCGCTGTCGTTCCGGCTTCCCCCGCAGCCCGACGCATGAGGTTGCTCCACGGCGGCGCTTGCGCTATGCGCGCGGCGTCCGGCGGGCTCTGATCCGCGGAGGGAGGCGTGACAGGCATCAGCCCTGCGCGCCGTTTTCGCATTTATCGCGATTGCTCCTCCGCTCCTGCGCTCGTGCGGATGCCGTCGGCATATGGTGTGCCGCCGGCGTCGAGGCCAAGACCGCCGGATTCAACCGGCTGGCCGGAAATGAAATACTAGGACTGCATCAGCTTATGGCGACCCAAGCCCTTCCCACCCGCGACGATTTCGCGGCCATGCTCAACGAAACCCTCGGCGACGCCGACAGCTTCGAGGGCCGCGTCGTGCACGGCACGGTGACCGCGATCGAAAACGACATGGCAGTGATCGACGTCGGGCTGAAGTCCGAGGGCCGCGTGCCGCTGCGCGAATTCGCTGCACCGGGTCAGAAGGCCGAGCTGAAGGTCGGCGACGAGGTCGAAGTGTATGTCGACCGGGTCGAGAACATGCACGGTGAAGCGATGCTGTCGCGCGACCGCGCGCGCCGCGAAGCCGCCTGGGACAAGCTGGAAACCGAATTCACCAAATCGAGCCGCGTCGAAGGCGTCATCTTCGGGCGCGTGAAGGGCGGCTTCACCGTCGATCTGAACGGCGCGGTCGCGTTCCTGCCCGGGTCGCAGGTCGATATCCGGCCGGTGCGCGACGTCACCCCGCTGATGGACATTCCGCAGCCGTTCCAGATCCTGAAGATGGACCGCAAGCGCGGCAACATCGTCGTGTCGCGCCGCGCGGTGCTCGAGGAAACCCGCGCCGAACAGCGCAGCGGGCTGATCCTGAGCCTGGCCGAGGGCCAGATCATCGACGGCGTCGTCAAGAACATCACCGATTACGGCGCGTTCGTCGATTTGGGCGGGATCGACGGCCTGCTCCACGTTACCGACCTCAGCTACAAGCGGGTCGGGCATCCGAGCGAGATGATCAACATCGGCGACACCGTGAAGGTGCAGATTATCCGCATCAACAAGGACACGCAGCGCATCTCGCTGGGCATGAAGCAGCTCGAGAGCGATCCGTGGGATGCCGCATCGAGCAAGTATCCGGTCGGTGCCAAGCTGTCGGGCCGCGTGACCAACATCACCGAATACGGCGCCTTCGTCGAGCTGGAGGCCGGCATCGAGGGCCTGGTCCACGTCAGCGAAATGAGCTGGACCAAGAAGAACGTCCATCCCGGCAAGATCGTCTCGACCAGCCAGGAAGTCGAAGTCATCGTGCTCGAGGTCGACGCCGAGAAGCGTCGCATCTCGCTGGGGCTCAAGCAGGCCCAAAGCAACCCGTGGGAAGCCTTCGCCGCCGCGCATCCGATCGGCAGCGAAGTCGAGGGCGAGGTCAAGAACGCCACCGAATTCGGGCTGTTCGTCGGGCTGGACGGCGATGTCGACGGCATGGTCCACATGTCGGACATCGCCTGGGGCGTGTCGGGCGAGGATGCGCTGAACCTGCACCGCAAGGGTGAGATGGTGAAGGCGGTCGTCCTCGACATCGACGCCGAGAAGGAGCGGATCTCGCTCGGCATGAAGCAGCTCGAGCGCGGCGGCCCGGTCGCGGGTGCGCCCGCGGCGGCGGCTTCGGGGCTGAACAAGAATGCGGTCGTGACCGTGGTCGTCCTCGAAGTGCGCGACGCGGGCTTGGAAGTGCAGGTCGGCGACGACGGCGCGACCGGCTTTATCAAGCGCACCGACCTCGGCCGCGACCGCGACGAACAGCGTCCCGAGCGTTTCCAGGTCGGGCAGAAGTTCGACGCGATGGTCACCGGTTTCGACCGGTCGAAGAAGCCGACCTTCTCGATCAAGGCGATGCAGATTTCCGAGGAGAAGGCCGCGGTCGCGCAATACGGGTCGTCGGATTCGGGAGCGTCGCTCGGCGACATCCTGGGCGCGGCGCTCAAGGCCAAGGACGAAGGCAAGAAGTAAGCGGCCGGGCCGGCCGGAGCGATCCGGCCGGCCGGCCCATGTCGATTCGATCCTATTTCTGATCGGATGATTTGGATTAAGGGTGAGCTGGCCGCGGCATTGCGGGCGAAAGGGCGAGACGATGATCCGGTCGGAACTGGTGCAGAAAATCGCGCAGGAGCATCCCGATCTCGCGATTGGCGATGTCGAACGGCTCGTCACCACGTTCTTTGACGAAATCACCGCGCAGCTGGCACGAGGCGGACGGGTGGAACTGCGCGGATTCGGGGCATTTTCGACCCGCGCGCGCGATGCCCGTACCGGTCGCAATCCGCGCACCGGCGAAACCGTCCCGGTCGATGCCAAGCGCGTGCCCTATTTCAAGCCCGGCAAGGAAATGCGCGCGCGGCTCAACGTCTGAGCGCAGGCGCTTTGCCAGGCCGCTGCTTTCGGCCACAGTCGTCAGATGAAACTGCTGGCGCTTTTGGCCGTCATGCGCGTAAATCGCGTGACGTCGGACGGTACGGCTCTGCCGACCGCCGGCCGGCTCGACGAAGTGACGAACAAGCTGCGCTTGTCCTACGCTTCGTCAGCGCGCGGACGTGGCGAAATTGGTAGACGCACGGGACTTAAAATCCCTCGCC
>JAZKGJ010000099.1:0-5119 GCA_040385975.1 Pseudomonadota bacterium
GCGCAGCTTCGCCGATCCGCTGCCCGCATCGCCGCGACCGGCGCCGTCGTCGACGCGGGGGTCACGCTCGTCCTCGGCGCGATTGAGGTCGATCCAGGCGCGCGCCCGGGTCTGCACCAGCATCGTCTCGCGCCCGCGCGCGGCGGCGGCGAGCGTGTCGGCGTGGCGATCCTCTAGCGCGAACAGATGGCTCAGCGGAACCGCGAGCGCAGCCCGCAGCGCGGCGGGGTAATCACGCCCGGCGTGCGGCACCGACAACACCACCGGGCTGACCGGATCGGCTGGGCCGTAGCTCTGGAAGGCTGGGGTCTCGAAACTGAGCGGCACGGCAATGAGTCTAGGGGGTCGCATCCGCGCGTTCCAAGCAATTCTTAAGGGGTGGCTGCTAGGCCGGCGGCTCAAACGAATGGGGCGACGATGATCCGAATCCTGCTGGCCGAAGACGATACGGGCATGCGTGAATACCTGACGCGCGCGCTCGAACGGTCGGGCTATGCAGTATCGGCGGTCGACCGCGGCACGGCGGCGCTGCCGCTCCTGGAAACCGAAACGTTTGACCTGTTGCTGACCGATATCGTGATGCCCGAAATGGACGGCATCGAATTGGCGCAGAAGGCCGGCGAATTGTGCCCCGAATTGCGCATCATGTTCATCACCGGCTTCGCCGCGGTGACGCTAAAGGCGGGCCGCGCGGTGCCGCAGGCACGGGTGCTGTCCAAGCCGTTCCACCTGCGCGACCTGGTGCTGGAGGTCGACCGGATGTTCGAGTTCGAGGATATCGGTCGCAAGCCCTGATCAACCGGCCAGGTGTTTCGCCAGCCGCCGGACCTGCCCGCGGATATCGGGCACCGCGACGATTTCCCAGAATGTCCCGCGGGTCATCGGCCCGATCGCGAACAATTGGTCGTCGCGCGACCCGTCCGCTGCGATCGCGCGGTCGGCGGCGTCGACATCGATCCCGATGCGCAGACCGTCGGGGCGGATTGCGCCGCGTTCGACCAGCGCCGCGAGCAAGGGATCGGTCGTCCGGCCGACATCCTGCGCGGGTCCGGTGCAATTGACGACGCGTCGAAACGTGCCGTGCTCGATATCGGTGCCGCCGCGCCGTCGCCAGCCGACCGCGATCCCGCCGAGCCCCGCGCTCGCACCGGTCAGCTTCCCGCTCAGAATCGTGAGCCGCCCCGCCGCGCTCAGCCGGTCGATTCGCGCGCCGATCTCGGGCGCGATCCGATGCCGGTGAACATCCCACCACGGTCGCAAATGGCGCAGGAAGCGCGACCGCTCCGGCAGCGAAGCCTGTGCCCAGATACCCTGCGTGTAGGGCCGCAGCGCATCGACTGCACCGCGCCAGCCACTCTGGTCCGCGTGGCGGCGCACGTCGCGGGTCATGGCCGACAGCTGCCCGGCCGGCGGTCCGTCGCGTGCCGGATGCGAACCCGCCGGTTCATGCCGTTGCGGGGTCAGCCCGCGCCGCGACAGCGCGACAATCCGCCCCGCAAAACCCGCATCTTCCAGCGACAGGATGGTATCGATCGTGGTCAGCCCGGTCCCAATCAGCAGGACCGCATCGTCGGAGGTCAGACCGTCGGTCAGGCCCGCCTGCCACGGATTGGGCCAATAGCCGGGCGACCCGGCAATTCCGCCCAGGCCCGGCGGCGTGGCGGGCGGCAGGTTCCCGATCGCGAGCACCGCGGCGTCGGCCGCGAGGGTTTCGCCACGCGTAAACGTCAGCGTGACCCCGTTATCGCGCGTCAGATCGACCGCTTCATCGTGGATGATCCGTAACCGCTCGCCCGCCGCCGCGCGCTCCGCCGCCAGCAACTCACGCACATATTCGCCATAGGTCGCGCGCGGTGCGAAACCCTGCGCGGCCTCCGGGCCGCCGCGCGCCGCCAGCCAGCCGGCGAAATGCGCAGGGTCGTCGGCAAACGCCCCCATGTTGCCGCTGCGCACGTTGAGCAGGTGACTGTATTGCCGCGTCGAATATGCGACGCCGAGCCCGGCTTCAGCCGCGCGCTCGACCAGCGACACCCGCAACCCCGCGCGGAGCAGCGCGATCGCGAGCGTTGTCCCCGAAAACCCCGCACCGACGATGGCGACATGCCGGATCGAACTCACGAGGCAGGGTCGCTACGCACCGCGCGGCTATGCGACCAGCACGCTTCAAACAAAAGCCCCGCCGTCTCGTGGAAGAGACAGCGGGGCCTATGGTGGTGGGCGTGGCAAGGATTGAACTTGCGACCCCTGCGATGTCAACACAGTGCTCTACCACTGAGCTACACGCCCGAACCGTCAGGGCGAACCCTGTTTGGGGAAGCGGGCCTTTAGCGGGGGGTCCCGCGGCTGGCAAGCGCGCGTGCGCCGCGGCTCAGGCGACGGTGGCGACGATTGCGGCGTAGCAGACGAAGGCGCCGAACGAGGCGAACAGCAGCCCCGATCCGGGCGGCAGGCGTTCTTCGCGTTCGGCGCTGTCGATCAGCGCGGCGGGCGCGGTCAGGATGCGAACGGCCTTTTTCATCACGTGCTCCTCATCGAAAGAGACGGCGACACGATGACGCTAGGGGCACGGGGTTGCGATTTGGCTAACGCTGTGGTGTGGCGGCGGCCGTGACAGGTTCCCGGCAACGGGATCAAAAGGGAAGTCCGGATGAGCGGTTCGACCGCGAAGCCGGCGCTGCCCCCGCAACTGTGACCGGATAGCGATGCTCCACGATGCCACTGGGCTTTGCCTGGGAAGGCGGAGGATCGCAGCGACCCGGGAGCCAGGAGACCTGCCCGTCACGGTCGATCCATCGCGCGGACGGGGTGTGCCGGGCGGACGAGGGGGCGCGTCCATGCTGCCCCATCGAGCGAGCGACATCCGCCGACGTGCGAATGGTCGCGCGCGGCACGTGAGGATGTGCCCAATGCTGTCTTTCTACCTCGCCGTCGCCGCCGTGCAGGCGCCGCTTGTCGACGAACCGATCGAAGCCAGGGAAGTGGTCGTCACCGCCACCGGCGCCGAACAGGAGCGCGACACGACCGGTCAGGCGGTCACCGTCATTACCCGCGCCGACCTGGAAACCCGCCAGACCGTTTCGCTGGCCGATTTTCTCGCGACCACGCCCGGCGTGACCGTCACGCGCAACGGCGGGCCGGGCAATTTCACCGCAGTGCGGATCCGCGGTGCGGAGGCCGAACAGACGCTGACGCTGATCGACGGGGTTCGGGTCAACGATCCGTCTAGCCCGGGCGGGGGGTTCGATTTCGGCAATCTGCTGGCCGGGTCGATCGACCGGGTCGAGGTGCTGCGCGGCGCGAATTCCGTCGCGTGGGGCAGCCGAGCGATCGGCGGGATCGTCAATGTCGTGACCGCGCAGCCGCGCGCCGGTGTCACAGCGCGCGCGCAGCGCGAATACGGGTATCACGACAGCGGCTACGCGACCGCAGCACTGGCTGCCGGGTCGGAGCGGGTGCGCGGTAGCGTGACCGGCGGCTACCTCACCACCGACGGCATCTCGACCGCAGCGGTCGGGACCGAGCGCGACGGTTATCGCCAATATGGCGGGACCGCGAAGCTCGTGGTCGAGCCGGTCGACGGCATCGGAGTGGATGCGCGCGTCTATTATGCCGACAGCCGGCTCGACCTCGACGGGTTTCCCCCGCCGGCGTTCGGCTTTACCGACACCGCGGAATATTCGCGCTCGAAAGAATTGTACGGCTATGCCGGGGTGTTCGCCGACCTGGCCGACGGGCGGTTCCGCAATCGTGCCGCGCTCACCATCGCCGATATCGACCGCGACAATTACGACCCGGCGGCGGGGCCATCACCGAGCTTTCAGGCGCGCGGGCGGAGCGAACGCTACGAATATCGCGGCGACCTGCGCATCATCGACGCTATTCGCGTGATCGGCGGCGCCGAGCATGAGGACAGCCGGTTCAACGATCGTGCGGGCACGAAGGCGTCGACCGGGATCACCAGTTTCTACGGCCAGGCGGTGGTCATGCCGCTCGCCCGCGTGACGCTGACCGGCGGGGTGCGGCACGACGATCACGCGGATTTCGGCAGTCGCACGACCTTCGGCGGCAATGCCGCGATCGGCGTCGGTAGTGGCACGGTGGTCCGGGCGAATTACGCCGAAGGGTTCAAGGCGCCGACATTGTTCCAGCTGTTCGCAGCGTTCTTCGGCACCCCGACACTGCGACCCGAATTGGCGAAGAGCTACGACGTCGGGGTCGAACAGACGCTTGGCCGCGCGACGTTGGCACTAACGTACTTTCGGCGGCGGACCCGCAACCAGATCGATTTCGACCTCGGCACCTTCACCTACGCCAACATCGCCCGCACCCGGGCAGAAGGGGTCGAGGCGGAAGCGACGCTGCGTCCAACCGAGCGGCTGAGCTTCGCACTGAACTACAGTCATATAGCGACCGAGAATCGCTCGGCGGGGACGGCGCTCGGCAACGACCTCGCGCGGCGACCGCGCGACACCGCCAATGTGTCGGCGGACTGGCGCTCGCCGTTCGGCGTCGCGGTCGGGGGGACGCTGAGCCTGGTCGGCGACAGTTTCGACAATGCCGCGAACACCAACCGGCTCGACGGTTATGTGCTGGCGGGGGTGCGTGCCGAACTGCCATTCGGCGAGCGGTTTGCGGTCTTCGGGCGGGTCGATAATGCGTTCGATGCCAATTACCGGACGGTCGCGGGATACGGGACCTACGGGCGCAGCGCGTTCGTCGGCCTGCGTGCGCGGCTGAAGTGAGGGTCGCGGCGATCCTGCCGTTGCTGGCGCTGGCGGGCTGCGCGCCCGTCGCCGGCGGTGACGGGATCGTCTCGACCAACCCGTGCGCCGACGCGATCATGCTGCGGCTGGTGGCGCCGAGCCGGATTGCCGCGATCAGCCATTATTCGCACGAGCCGGGCGCGAGTTCGCTGCCGCTGGCGGTCGCGCGGCGGTTTCGCGCGACCGCGGGGACGGCGGAGGAGGCGATTGCGCTCAAGCCCGACGTGGTGCTCGCGGACAGTTTTGCGCCGGCGGCGACGCTGGCGGCGTATCGGCGCGCGGGGCTGCGGGTGGCGGTGCTGGGATCGCCGACGACGGTCGCGGCGAGCGTCGCGCAGGTGCGGGAAGTCGCGGCG
>JAZKGJ010000099.1:5129-8827 GCA_040385975.1 Pseudomonadota bacterium
GCGGTTGGTGAGCGGAAGCGCGGCGAGGCGTTGGTGCGGGCGATTGCGGATGCTCAAAGCTTTTCGGGGAGGGGATCGCTCGCACAGCGGGGGAGGGGCCTGGGCGACCACGCGGTGCTGCCCGAGAGCCGTCCCAACCGTCCCTGGGGGAAGCCGCCAAGTGCGCTCTTCTTCATCTCGGGCGATCTCGCCAGCGGTGCGGGAAATCTCATCGACGAACTCCTGCGCACCGCGGGCTTTCGCAACGCCGCGGCGGATTACGGGCTCAGCTTCACCGGCACGGTCCCGCTCGAGACGCTGCTCGCGCGTCCGCCCGCCGTGATCATCTCGACCGGTCAGGGCCGCAGCGCGGCGTTGCGGCGGCGATTGTTGCCGAACGTGCCGGAGGCGGCGTTCCCGCGCGCACTGATCAATTGCGGCGGACCGAGCATCCCGCCGGCGCTGGAGCAATTGCGCGCGATCCGGGCGCGCCTGTGAGCCGCGCCGGAAAACTCGGGTTGTTGACCTTCGCGCTCGCCGCCGCGTTCGCGCTGGCGCTGATCGCGGGTAAGGTCTGGGTGCCGATCGATGCGTGGACAAGCGCCGATCCACGCTGGCCGATCATCGTCGAGCTGCGCCTGCCGCGGGCGCTGCTTGGGCTAACGGTCGGCGCAGTGCTCGGGCTGGCCGGCGCGGTGCTGCAGGGGCTGCTGCGCAATCCGCTCGCCGATCCCGCAGTCGTCGGGGTGTCGTCGGCGGCGGCGCTGGGTGCGGTCGCGGTGCTGATCTTCGGCACCAGCCTGGGGCCATGGGGCGGGTTCGGCGGCGCGATGCTGGCGGCGACGGGGGCGATGGCGTTGCTCGCCGCGCTGACCTGGCGGACGCAGGACGTCGTATCGTTCGTACTGGCCGGGACGGTGCTCGCGAGCCTGGCGGGTGCGCTGACGGCGTTCCTGATCTCGCTCGCGCCCAATCCGTATGCGGTCGCGGCGGCGATCGATTGGCTGATGGGGGCGCTGACCGACCGGTCGTGGGACGATCTGGCGCGGGCAGGGCCGTTCATGGCGGCGGGCGCGATGTTGCTGGCGGCGACTGGGCCGGCGCTCGATGCGCTAACGCTGGGCGAGGACACCGCGCGCTCGCTCGGGGTCAGCACCCGGCGCACGCAATTGCTCGCCATTCTGGGTACCGGGCTGACCGTCGGCGCGAGTGTCGCGGTCACCGGGGTGGTCGGCTTCGTCGGGCTGGTCGTGCCGCACCTGCTGCGCCCGGTGTTTGGCGCGCGGCCGTCGGCGCTGCTCCTGCCGAGTGCGCTGGGCGGGGCGACCTTGGTGCTGGTCGCCGACAGTCTGTGCCGGCTGGTGCCGGGCGCGGGTGAGGTGCGGCTGGGGGTGGCGATGGCGCTGATCGGCGCGCCGTTCTTCCTGTGGCTGCTGGCGCGGCGGGAGGCGCGGGGATGGAACTGACGCTCGACCAAGTCCGCGTTTCGCTCGGCCAGCGCGTCGCGCTCGACGGGGTCAGTGCGGTGCTGCGGCCCGGGCGGATTACCGTCGTGCTCGGCCCCAACGGCGCGGGCAAGAGCACGCTGCTGCGCGCCGCCGCCGGGCTGGTGTCGGGCGAGGGCCGGGTGCTGGTCGGCGCGCGCGATCTGGCGGTGATCGCGCCGCGCGAGCGCGCCCGGGCGATCGGCTATCTGGCGCAGGACCATTTGGTGCATTGGGACCTGCGCGTACGCGACCTGATCGCGCTGGGTCGTGCGCCGCATCGTTCGCCGTTCGCGGCGGAGAGCGCGGCGGATGCATTAGCGATCGCGGCGGCAATGAGCGCGACCGACACCACCGCATTCGCCGAGCGCCGGGTGCTGGCGCTGTCCGGGGGCGAGCGTGCCCGCGTCCTGCTCGCGCGGGTGCTGGCGGGCGAGCCGCGCTGGCTGCTAGCCGACGAACCGCTCGCAAGCCTCGACCCGGCGCATCAGCTCGACCTGCTCGCACGGCTGCGCAGCGTCGCCGATGCAGGTGCGGGGGTCGTGCTGGTGCTCCACGACCTGGCGCAGGCGGCGCGGATCGCCGACGACGTGATCGTGCTGGAGCGGGGACGGGTCGTGGCGACGACACTCGATGCCGCGGTCATCGCGCGGGTTTTCGGCGTGGCGGTCGCCTATGCCGGGACCTTGCCGGTCCCGACCGCGCGGATCGGCGCTGACAGCGCGGGCGCGCCGCTCTAAGGGAGCGCGCAACGCTTTTCTCCGGAGTTCCCCATGCGCACCATCGACCATCTGATCGTCGGCCATTCTGGCGGGGGCGGCGGGCGGATGTCGGACGTGTTCGACCCCAACACGGGTCAGGTGCAGGCGCAAGTGACGCTCGGGACGCAAGCGGATCTCGACCGTGCGGTGGCGGCGGCGCAGGCGGCGCAGCCGGGCTGGGCGGCGACCAACCCGCAACGCCGTGCGCGGGTGATGTTCAACTTCAAGGCGCTGGTCGAGGCGCATATGGACGAGCTGGCCGAGCGGCTGTCGAGCGAGCACGGCAAGGTGATCGCCGATGCCAAGGGCGACATCCAGCGTGGGCTGGAGGTGATCGAATTCTGCTGCGGCATTCCGCACGTGCTGAAGGGCGAATATACGCAAGGGGCTGGCCCGGGAATCGACGTCTATTCGATGCGTCAGCCGCTCGGCATCGGCGCGGGGATTACCCCTTTCAATTTCCCGGCGATGATCCCGCTGTGGATGTCGGGCGTGGCGATCGCGACCGGTAACGCGTTCATCCTGAAACCCAGCGAGCGCGACCCGTCGGTGCCCGTCCGGCTCGCCGAACTGTTCGCCGAAGCCGGGCTGCCCGAAGGCGTGCTTCAGGTCGTCCACGGCGACAAGGAGATGGTCGACGCGATCCTCGATCATCCCGCGATCAGCGCGGTCAGCTTCGTCGGCAGTTCGGACATCGCGCATTACGTCTATCGCCGCGGCGTGGCCGCCGGGAAACGCGTCCAGGCGATGGGCGGCGCGAAGAACCACGGCATCGTCATGCCCGACGCCGACCTCGATCAGGTCGTCGCCGATCTGTCGGGCGCGGCGTTCGGCAGCGCGGGCGAGCGCTGCATGGCGCTGCCGGTGGTCGTGCCGGTCGGCGACAAGACTGCCGACGCGCTGCGCGAGAAACTGATCCCGGCGATCGCGGCGCTGCGGGTCGGGGTCAGCACCGACGCCGACGCGCATTACGGGCCGGTGGTTAACGCCGCGCACAAACAGCGCGTCGAGAACTGGATCCAGACCGGGGTCGACGAGGGTGCCGAGTTGGTGGTCGATGGCCGCGGCTTCACGCTTCAGGGGCACGAGCAGGGTTTCTTTATCGGCCCGAGCCTGTTCGACCGCGTCACCACGAGCATGGAAAGCTACAAGGAAGAGATCTTCGGCCCCGTCCTCCAGATCGTCCGCGCAAAGGATTTCGACGAAGCCGTCCGCCTTCCGAGCGAGCATCAGTACGGCAACGGCGTCGCGATCTTCACCCGCAACGGCCACGCCGCGCGTGAATTCGCCGCGCGGGTCAACGTCGGGATGGTCGGCATCAACGTGCCGATCCCGGTGCCGGTCGCCTATCACACCTTCGGCGGCTGGAAGCGCAGCGCGTTCGGCGACACCAACCAGCACGGCATGGAGGGCGTGAAATTCTGGACCAAGGTCAAGACCGTCACCCAGCGCTGGCCCGATGGAGCGGCGGACC
>JAZKGJ010000100.1:0-5177 GCA_040385975.1 Pseudomonadota bacterium
GGCGCGACGAGGACGGCTACTACTGGATCACCGGGCGGGTCGATGACGTAATCAACGTCAGCGGCCACCGGATGGGCACCGCCGAAGTCGAAAGCGCGCTTGTCGCGCATCCGCTCGTGGCCGAGGCGGCGGTGGTGGGGATGCCGCACGATGTGAAGGGGCAGGGCATCTACGCCTATGTGACGCTCAACGCGGGCGTGACGGGAGACGATGCGCTGGCGAAGGAGCTGCGCGACTGGGTGCGCGCCGAGATCAGCCCGATCGCGACCCCCGATGCGGTGCAGTTCGCGCCCGGCCTGCCCAAGACCCGCAGCGGCAAGATCATGCGCCGCATCCTGCGCAAGATCGCGGAAGGGGAGGTGTCGTCGCTCGGCGACACCTCGACGCTGGCCGATCCGTCGGTGGTCGATGACTTGGTGGCCAATCGCGTGGCTTGATCCCGGTTGCACGTCGGCGCGTGGTGTCCTATTTGCGCCACACACCGATTCCCGGGAGAGTATTTCCATGCGTTTCAACACTTTCGCGCGCCTGTCAGTGGGCGTCGCCACCCTGGTCGTGACCGCACCTTTGCTCGCGCAGACGACCGATCACGCCAATCACGCGACCGGCGCGGCGGCGGCGAAGACCGGCCCGCGCTTCGGCACCTTCGGAGTCGATCTGACCGCGCAGGACAAGACCGTGAAGCCGGGCGACGATTTCTGGACCTTCGCCAACGGCAGCTGGGACAAGCGTACCGAGATCGCCGCCGACCGCGCGTCCGCGGGCAACGGCGTGCTGCTGGCCGACGAGGCCGAGCGCCAGGTGCTCGCCATCCTGACCGACGCCGCCAAGAACCCCGCCAGCATGGGTGCGAACGGGGCCAAGGTCGGCGCGCTCTATGCAAGCTTCATGGACGAGGCCGCGATCGAAGCCGCCGGCACCGCGCCGCTCGCGCCCTATTTCGCGAAAATCGATGCCGCGGATGACCGGGCCAAGCTGCAGACGCTGTTCGCGACCACCGGTTATGCCGCGCCGGTCGGGATCGGGCCGCTGCCCAATCCCGCCGACCCGAGCCGCTACATCGTCGCCGCCGGGCAGGGCGAGCTGGGGATGCCGCGCGATTATTATTTGCTGCCGGGTGAGAAGTACGACGGCTTCCGCACGGCGTACCGCGCCTATGTCGAAAAGATGCTGACGCTGGGCGGCCTGTCCGACGCGGGTGCGCGCGCCGACCGGATCGTCGCGCTCGAAACCGCGATGGCGAAGGTGATGTGGTCGCCCGAACAGTCGCGCGACCTGAAGGCGATGATCAAGCCGATGGACGCCGCGGCACGCGCGGCGCTGGCACCGGAATTCGACTGGGAGGGGATGCTCAAGACCGGCGGTTACGACGCCTTCCCGATCGTCATCATGTCGACCTCGACCGCGCTGACCGAACTCGGCAAGCTCTATGCCGCGGTCCCGGTCGCGACGTGGCAGGACTGGGTGAAGTTCCATTTCATCAGCGGCAACGCCAACGTGCTGCCCAAGGCGTTCGACCAGGCCAATTTCGATTTCTACGGCAAGACGCTGTCGGGTCAGCCGACCCAGCGTGCGCGCTGGAAGCGCGGGATTGCGCTCGTCAACGGCGCGATGGGCGAAGCGGTCGGCGAAATCTACGTCAAGCGGCACTATCCGCCCGAGAGCCAGGCCAAGATGGCCGAGCTGATCGCCGACCTGAACGCGGCGTACAAGGAGCGGATCACCACGGCGGCATGGATGGACGAGCCGACCCGCGCGAAGGCGCTGGCGAAGCTCGCCGCGTTCGACCCGCGCACCGGCTATCCGGTCAAGTGGCAGGATTATTCGCTGCTCGCGCCGGCCCGCGGTGACGCGCTGGGCAATGCGATGCGGGTCGGCGAGTTCGGCCACGCCTATACGCTGACGCAGATCGCCAAGCCGGTCGACCGCGAATTGTGGGGGATGACCCCGCAGACGGTGAACGCCTATTACAGCCCGTTGGCGAACCAGATCACCTTCCCGGCCGCGATCCTGCAGCCGCCGTATTTCGATCCGAAGGCCGACCCGGCGGTTAATTACGGCGCGATCGGTGCGATCATCGGGCACGAGATCGGCCACGGCTTCGACGATCAGGGCAGCCAGTTCGGCCCGACCGGCAAGTTCGAGAATTGGTGGACGCCCGAGGCGCGCGCCAAGTTCGACGCGCAGACCAAGACGCTGGCCGCGCAATACGACCAGTACGAGCCGATCCCGGGCGTGAAGGTCAACGGCAAGCTGACGCTGGGCGAGAATATCGGTGACCTCGGCGGGGTCGAAACCGCCTATGCCGCGTATCAGAAGTATCAGGCCAAGCACGGCAAGGCACCGGTGATCGACGGGCTGACCGGCGACCAGCGCTTCTTCCTGTCGTATGCGCAGGCGTGGCAGGGCAAGCGCCGCGAAGGTGCGGCGCGTGCGGCATTGCTGACCGATCCGCATTCGCCGGCCTATTATCGGGTCAACGGGATCGTGCGGAACGTCGACGCCTGGTACACCGCGTTTAACGTGAAGCCGGGCGACAAGCTGTATGTGGCGCCCGAAGCACGGGTGCGGGTTTGGTAGGCTGGAGCGGCACGTGATTAGCTTAAGCTAATCGCGAGACCGCGAACGGCCGGCCGGCGGCGCGGTGCGCCGTCCGACGGGGCTGGATACACTCCAGCCCCGGCCCCCAACTGTTCCCAGCCCTTCACCGATTGCTAAGCCTGCCGCGCTACCCCGCTGCGATGCACAGCATCCGCATCGACCGTATCAACCGGCTGGTCGAACAGCGCATCACCGGTACGCCCGACATCACGGAGATCGAGGCGTCGGGTGCCGAGGTGCGCAAGGCGGTGCGCTCGCTCGGGCTCGCACCGCGGGCGCACGTCACGCTTTACGATCTGAGCGAAATGGGGCTGATCAGCGAAGCGACCATCACCAACGCGATGGCGCAGTTCGCCGACCCGCGCTTCAGCTGCGTCAAGGCGCGCAAGGTCGCGATGGTGGTGCCGTCGGCACTGGCGCGAATGAAGATCAGCCCGGCCAGCGCGACCCGCGACAATATGGCCCTGTTCGCGACCCGGCCCGAGGCGATGCGCTGGCTATTTGCGGCGTAGAAGCCGCCGGCGGCTGACGAGCGGCAGCAGGATCAGCGCCAGCAGGACGGTGGCGAGCGCAATCGCCGCGAAGCCGGTCAGCAGCGGATGGCTCACGTCCTCGCGCCCGCGCAGGTCCATGATGTGCAGCCCCCACATCCAGTCGTACATCCGCCACCAACGCGTCCGGAGCGCCAGCATTTGGCCCGTGTCCGCGTCGATATACAGGTACGTGCCGTCGGCGAACGCGGCCTGCCACGCCGGGCGGGACTTGCGCAGGTCGAGCGGCGGCGCGTCGCCGGGGCTGCGGGTCAGCGCAGCGACCGCGCTGTGCGGCCGGTAGGCGGCGACCGCGAGCGCGCGTGCCTCACCGGCGGAGACCGCGGGCAGCCAGGCACCGGTGGCGAGATCGGCGCGGCGGATTCGCTCACCGAAGCGCGCGATCCACACCGCGCCCGCGCCCTGCGGCTCGATCGTCAGCGCATCGAGCGGCACCGCCGCGCGCGGCTGCACGAGCCGGGGCGGCAGCACCAATGGGGCGGGGGCAGCGCGCAGATCGGCACCACGCACCTGCCCGATCGGGCGCAGGACCATGATCAGCCCGCTGAGCGTCCAGAACAACAGCGGCACCCCGACGATCCAGCCGAGCCAGACGTGGACACGGCGCAGCCGCCGGCGCAGCGTCATGCGGCGCGGTGCCATGCCAACGACCGTGCATTGAGCGCGCCGAGCTCGCTGCGCCCGGCGGCCACCGCCTCCGCCAACTCGACCGCGCGTTCGAGCTGTACAGCGCTGGCCGCGCGGTAGGCCGGGCGACCGGCGATCGCGTCGTACCAGCATCCCCCGGTCGCGGCATCGAGCAGGATGCGTTGGAAGCAATGATCGGCGCTGACCGGCCAGGCGCGGGTCGCTGCCAGCGCGGGCAGGGTCGTGCGGGTCAGTTCCAGCCAGCGCGCCTCGAGCGCGGCGCGGGTCACGTCGCCAGCACTTCGGCGACGATCCGCAGCACCGCGGGACGGAGCTGCACCCCGAGATGGCTGCTGCGGATTTCGATAGCGCGGCAATTTTCCTCATCGGCCGCGTGGCAGATCAGCCCGTTGACCAGCCCGTCGCTGCGGCTCCAGATCGCGGTGGCCGGGACCGGCAGCGGTGCCGCGAGTTCGGCCGAGCGCGCGACGACTGCGGGATCGGACAGTTTCTCGCCGGTGAACCATTCGAAGGCGCGCCAGACGTTGGTCGCGCGACCGTCGCCGGCATAGGGCGAGGCGACGGTAATCACCTGCCGCACCAGTTCGGGCCGGCGCTGCGCGATCAGCCGCGCGATCATGCCGCCGAGGCTGACGCCCACCAGCGCGACCGGCCGACCGGTGCGATCGGCGAGGTCGGCGATGCGTTCGATCAGCCGTTCGGCGTTGGTGCCGATCGTCCGCGTGCCGAGATTGCGGCCGAGCCCCCAGCCATGCGCATCGTGGTCGAGCGCTATCAGGTGGCGGCGCAGGATGAAGTTCGAGCGATCCGAATTGAAGAGGCCGGGAAGCAGCATGACCGGCTGGCCCGCCCCGCGCGGCCCGGCACCGAGCGCGCGGCGCTGACGGAGGAGATCGACGATGCCCCACGCGGCGCGGGGAAGCTCGGCGGCCCAGAGCGCCTTGGAGGGGGGATGGTGGGCGGTCACTGGCATTCTCACTGACGGGCTGACGCCACGGAGTAAATCCGTGCCGTCGGCCTGGGCTGTTGGCCCCGCCGGCCGGTCTGAGCCGGGGTCCGCTCGTGATTAGCTCCGCTAATCACGTCGCCGGCTCAGATATGAATGGGCTTGCCCTGCACCGCCATCGCCGCTTCCTTGATCGCCTCGCTGTGCGTGGGATGCGCGTGGCAGGTGTAGGCGATGTCCTCACTCGTTGCGCCGAATTCCATCGCCTGCGCGATCTGCGCGATCATCGTGCCGCCGGGGACCGCGATCACCCAGCCGCCGAGCACGCGGTCGGTCTTCGCGTCGGCGATGATCTTCACGAAGCCGTCGGGCTCGTGGTTGGTCTTGGCGCGGCTGTTGCCCGCCATCGGGAACTTGCCGACCTTGACCTC
>JAZKGJ010000101.1:0-2758 GCA_040385975.1 Pseudomonadota bacterium
GGCGTCGCGGAGCCGTTCGAGATGGGTCTGGCCGATCTCGATGTTGGTCGAAGGCCGGCTGAGCGCGGTGCGGTCGATCGTGCGGCCGCTCGCGCGGGTGAAATCCGTGGCGGCGGCGGGCATGATCTGCATCAAGCCGTAAGCGCCCGCCGGACTGATCACGCTGGCGCGAAACTTCGATTCCTGGAGCGTGTGGGCGTAGACCAGCGCCTTGTCGACGCGCCAGCCGCCGTCGGGGGTCCAGGCGGGGGCGGGGTAGCGCGCGAGCTGCGTCGGGCGCGTGCCGGCGGGGACGTTGTTGCTGAGCCAGACCTGCGTACCCGGCAGCCCGAGGTCGCCCGCCAGCCGCGTCAACGCGCCGAATTCGGTCGGTGCGCCAATCCGTGCCTGTTGGCGCACGACTTCGTCGGCGAGCGTGTCTTCGTCGATCTCGGCGAGCGCCGCCGCGACGCGCGCGTTGGGGCGCTGCGCCAGCTGTTGCCACGCCGCCGCGCCGGGCGTTTCGACAACGACCTTGGGGTCCTTGATCGCCAACGCCTGCCGCGCGAGCAGGCCGTAAAAGGTTTCGTCGAGCTGCGCCGCGTTCTTGAGTCTTGCCTCGATCCGCTCGGGTTGGCCGCACGCCAGATCGGCACGCGCCGCCCAATACAGCCCGGCGGCGCGAAGTTCGGTATCGCTCGAGCGTGCCGCCACGCCGTCGAATGCGGCCCCGGCGGCGGCACAATCCTTCTGCCGCCACGCCGCCAGCGCCAGCGTCCAGCGACCGTGCACCGCCCATTCGCCCACGCCCTCGGCGGAGCGCGCGGCGAGCGCGCGCGCGGCGGTGTCGTTGCCCGATACGTAATAGATGAAGGCGACCTTCTGCTGCCACTCGCTCAGCGCTTCCGGCGACAGCAACGCGGCATTGGCGTCGAGCAGCGCCTGCGCCTCCTCGCCGCGGTCCTCCTTAACCAGCGGCTGCATCCGCAGCGCCAACTCGGTCGCGGCGGCATCGCTCTTGGTCGGCTTGGCGCGCGCACGGATAGGGGCGCCCGATACCCAGGTCAGCTGCTGGACAGCGGGCAGCGGCGGCAGATCGACCGCGCCGCGCGACTTCGCGATCCGCGCGATCTGTTCGGCCTGCGGCAATTCGGGAGCGTCGGTCAGCACCTGCGTCAGCTCGCCGACGTCGGCACGCGGCGTGTTCTTCGCCGTCAGCAACTCGGCGCGCGCGACCGCGTGGAGCGGGCCGGGGGGCATCGCCGCGAGCAGCAGCCGCGCGTCGGCCCATTTCTCGGCATGGATGGCAGTGAAGACCGCGCGGTAGGCCGCGCGCTGGGCATCGTCGAGCTGGCGCGGGACCGCGGGCGAGGGCGCCGCTTGCGCCGCGACCGCGCCACCGGAGACCAGGAGCGCAAGCGCCAGTTTCATGACGCCACCGGTCGCATCAGCATCTGCAAATCCTTCCACGCCTCCGCCTTCAGCGCGGGCCGCTCGAGCAGCAGCTGCGGATGAAAGCTCGTCAGCGCCATCGTCGCGCCGTCATGGTTAAGCGGACGTAAAAGCCCCCGGGTTTGCGCGACATCGGCGTCGAAAAAGGTCCGACTCGCGCAATTGCCGAGCAGGAGCAGGCGTTTCGGGGCGACCAGCCCGACATAATGCCGCGCCAGCGCCCCGAGCGGATCGACCGCCTCGCGCGGGATCCGGCCCGTCGTCGGCCGGGCGCAGGCGACGCTGGCCAGATGGATCGAATCGCGCCCCAGCCCGATCGCCGCGAGCATCCGGTCGAACAGCCGCCCGCTGGCCCCGCCCAGCAAGCGCCCCTCGACCGCGTCTTCGCGCTCGGGCATCTCGATCAGCACCATCAACTCGGCATTGGCCGGGCCGTCCGCCGGAATCAGCTTCGCGCCCCAGCCCGTTTCGAGCGCGTCGGGACCGGTCCGCCAGGTTGCAAACGCTTCGAGCGTGGCGGGCAATGACGGAGGCGCGGCGACCGGCGCGATGGCCGTTTCGCCGACGGCAGCCGCGGCGGGTGCAGCGTTCAGCCAGTCGCGCGGCGCATCGGACAGCTCGACATCGACCCCGGCGTCGCGCCACCAGTCGATCGCGCTGGCGATCGTCGCATTCCAGTCGTGGCTTTGGTCCGCCCCCATCGTCTCCGCATAGAGTCGCGGTTGACGCCGCGGTCAATTCGGCGGCATCGCTCGGGGGACGGGCCGTGGCCACGGTGCGGTGACATGCTTCTCGGAGACGATCGTTGAGCGAACGCGAATCGATGCCCTACGACGTGGTGATCGTCGGCGCGGGTCCGGCGGGGCTGAGCGCGGCGATCCGCCTGAAACAGCTGGCGGCCGAAAGGCAGGTCGAGTTGGCGGTCTGTGTGCTGGAAAAAGGGTCGGAGGTCGGCGCGCATATCCTGTCGGGCGCGGTAATCGATCCGCGGACGCTCGACGAACTGCTCCCCGACTGGCGCGACGACGGCTGTCCACTGGCCGAAGTGCCGGTGACCGAAAATCTGCACTGGGTGCTGACGTCCAAGCGCAAATTCAACCTGCCGCACTTGTGGACCCCGCCGTTCCTCCACAACAAGAACACCTACACCGGCAGCCTGGGCAATCTGTGCCGCTGGCTGGCGGGCAAGGCGGAGGAGCTGGGGGTCGAGATCTTTCCGGGATTCGCGGCGGCGGAAGTGCTGTTCAACGACGACGGGAGCGTAAAGGGCGTCGCGACCGGCGACATGGGGGTCGCCCGCGACGGCGAGCGCAAGGCGGATTACCAG
>JAZKGJ010000102.1:0-6722 GCA_040385975.1 Pseudomonadota bacterium
GGCGTCGCGCGATCTGACCATCGTCGACGCCGGCGTCCACGCCAGCGCGGCGGCGAGGAAGGCATCGGATCATCTGCCGATCTGGGCGGTGGTGAGCGTGGCGTGAGCGCCCCCATGACCCAACCCGTTCGTGCTGAGCGACGGCGAAGCACTGCTTCCCAGCGCTACGCGTTCGGCCGGTCCCTCGACTTCGCTCAGGACGAACGGACTTTGGGCCGGTGAAGGACCAGGAACTCCGCCTCGCGCTCGTCTGCTACGGCGGGATCAGCCTGGCGGTGTATATGCACGGCATCACCAAGGAGATCTGGCACCTCGCCCGCGCCAGCCGCGCGTTTCATGACGGCGACTCCACGGCAGGCGGCAGCTTCGGCATCTACCGCACCCTGTTGCAGGAAATCGAGACCGCCGCCGACATCCGGCTGCGCATCCTGCCCGACATCATCGCCGGCGCCAGCGCGGGCGGCATCAACGGCATCTTCCTGGGACAGGCGATCGCCACCGGGCAGAGCCTCGACCCGCTCACCGATTTGTGGCTCGAACGCGCCGACATCGACGCCTTGCTGTCGCCCGCCGCCGCGCCCGTGTCGCGATTTTCCAAGCTGTGGGCACTGCCGCTCGCGTGGATGGCGGCGGGGCGCGACCGCCAGCTGGACGAAGGTCTTGCGAGCAGCGAAGGTGGCGAGGTCCGCACCAAATTGTCGCGCTTCATCCGCTCGCGCTGGTTCGAACCGCCGTTCGGCGGCCCCGAATTCACCGGCATCCTGCTCGATGCGTTCGAGGCGATGGCGAAGGCGCCGCGCGGCCCCCGCCTGCTCCCGCCCGATCAGCCGCTCGACCTGTTCGTCACCGTCACCGACTTTCGCGGCCATCCCGAACGGCTGCAGCTCAATTCACCCCCCGAAGTGGTCGAGACCGAACACCGGCTGGTGATCCCCTTCAGCGACCGCGGCATCGCCGGCGACAGCCTCGCCGCGCTCCCCGAACTCGCCTTCGCCGCGCGCGCGACCTCGTCCTTCCCCGGGGCGTTTCCGCCCTTCACCGTCGGCGAACTCGACGGCGTGCTGGCGCAGCGCGAGCAGCGCTGGCCCGGCCGGAACGCATTCCTGAACGCCGTGCTCCCGCGCCAGGCGGCGGCGGGCGGGGCCGAGGGCGCGGTGCTGATCGACGGCTCGGTGCTTGCCAATGCCCCGTTCCGCCCCGCGATCGATGCGCTGCGGGAACGCCCCGCCCGGCATCAGATCGATCGCCGCTTCGTCTATGTCGATCCCTCGCCCGGTATGAAGCTGAAGCTCGGCGGCGGCGGCAAGGACGGCGTGCCCGGCTTCTTTCAGACCATCCTCGGCGCGCTCAGCGAGCTGCCGCGCAAACAGCCGATCCGCGACAATCTCGACACGCTGACCGAACGTTCCGAACGGATCGAACGGATGCGCGCGATCATCGCCAACATCCGACCCGAAGTCGAACAACAGGTCGAGAGCCTGTTCGGGCTGACGCTTTTCCTCGACCGTCCGACCCCCCGGCGCCTGCTCAACTGGCGCCGTCGCGCGCAGGTAGCGGCGGCGCGGCAGGCGGGCTATGGCCACGCCGCCTACGGCCACCTCAAGATCGCCGGGGTCATCGCGCTCGTCACCGAATTGCTCTACCATATCGGCGGACAGCCCGGGCCGCAGCGCTGGGCGAAAATTCGCGAGGCGCTGACCGACACGCTCGCGGTTCGCGGCGTCGATGTGCCCGGTGGGGCCTTCGCGGGCGGTGCCGATCCAGAAACGATCGCGTTCCTGCGCTGGCACGATCTGGGCTTTCGCATCCGCCGGCTGCGCCTGCTCGCGCGGCGCCTGAGCGAGCTGGAGGCCGACAATCCGGCGGGGACCGACCTGGAGCCGGTCCGCCACGCGATCTACGATTCGCTCGGCGCGTATCTCAGCGCCAAGATGACCGAGCCCTATGCCGACCTGCGGCAACAGGTCCGCGCGATCCACGACAATGCCGGTCCGGTGCTCGACGCCCTCGCGAAGGCGATGGATCTGACCGGGCTCGACGCGCAAACCGATGCCGCGCTCGCCCACGCCCTGGCCGGGCTGACCAAGGAGCAACGCCGCCCGCTGCTGCTCGCCTATCTCGGCTTTCCGTTCTTCGACGTCGCGACGCTGCCGCTGCTGCAAGGCGAAGGCCTCGACGAATTCGACCCGATCAAGGTCGATCGCATCTCCCCCGACGACGCGACCGCCATCCGCGCGGGCGGGGCGGAAGCGACGTTGAAGGGCATCCAGTTCAACAGCTTCGGCGCGTTCTTCAGCCGCGCCTGGCGCGAGAACGACTATCTGTGGGGTCGCCTCCACGGCGCCGAACGGCTGATCGACATCGTCCTGTCGGCGCTGCCCGCCGGCGTCCGCCTGCGCCCCGGCCACGCCGCGGCGCTGCGCCGCGCGGTGTTTCTCGCAATCCTGGCCGAAGAGGAACCGCGCCTGACTGCGATCCCGGCGCTCTTTGGGCAGTTGAGGCGCGAAATCGGCTGATCCCGTCATTGCGAGACGCGAAGCGACGCGGCAATCCAGCGTGGGCGCACCGCCTTGGATTGCCGCGCGCCCTACGGGCGCTCGCAATGACGGTGTGATGCTTGCCCCCCGCCTCACACCCGCCTAACCTCTCCCCATGCGCTTTCTGAACGGTCTCTTCTGGTTCCTGCTCGCGGTCGTCGTGTCGATCTTCACCTACGGCAATTGGAAGCATGTCGAGATCAATCTGTGGTCGGGCCTGATCGCCGATGTGAACCTGCCGCTCCTCCTGCTGTTCGCGTTTCTCGCCGGGTTCCTGCCGATGGCGTTCTGGCACTGGGCGGTGAAGTGGCGGCTGAAACAGCGGATCGCGACCGCCGAACGCTCGATCGGTGAGCTGACCGCCGCGCCAGTTGCGGTAGCGCCAGTTCCATCGCCCACCGAGCCACCCCTGCCGCCCGCGGTCGCGCCGACCCTGGTCTGACGCATGTCGAACCGCATCTACGTCGCGCTCGACACCCCCGACCTCGACCGCGCCAAGGCCATCGCCAGCAAGGTCCGCCAGCACGTCGGCGGGCTCAAGCTCGGCCTCGAATTCTTCATGGGCAACGGCCGCCACTGCGTGCGCGAGATGGCCGAACTCGGCCTGCCGATCTTCCTCGACCTCAAGCTCCACGATATCCCCAATACCGTCGCCAAGGCGGTGATGGCCCTGCGCGCGCTCGAGCCCGCGATCCTGACCGTCCACGCGAGCGGCGGCCGGGCGATGCTCGAGGATGCGAAGGCGGCCGCGCCGACCGGGACCAAGGTGGTAGCGGTGACGATGCTAACCAGCCTCGACGCCAGCGACCTGACCGCCACCGGAGTGACGGGCAGCGCGCACGATCAGGTCGTCCGGCTGACCGAATTGGCGATGAGCGCCGGCATCGACGGCGTGGTTTGCTCGGGCGAGGAAGTCGCCGCCGCCAAACGGATCTGGCCAAAAGGCTTCTTCGTCGTCCCCGGCGTGCGCCCCGCCGCGGGTCCGCAGGGCGACCAGAAGCGCGTCGTTACGCCCCGGGCCGCGCTCGACGCCGGCGCCTCGATCCTCGTCATCGGCCGCCCGATCACCGACGCCGCCGACCCTGATCAGGCCGCGCGCGACATTGCCGGGACGCTCTAGGCTGTAATCGGCATATACCCTGGCAGCGCCGCCACCCGCGCCAGCCACGCCTGCACGTTGGGATAATCGGCCAGCACGAACCCGCCGCCCTCCTCCGCCACGTGCGTGTAGGCATAGAGCGCGATGTCGGCGAGCGTCACGCTTTCCCCGACCAGCCAGTCGCGCGTCGCGAGTTCGCCGTCCATCAACCGCAGCGCCGCCGCTCCGGCCGCGCGCTTCCCCGGCATCGCCGCGCGCTGTTCGGGCGTGAGGTTCGCGTCCCCGACGAACGCCAGCCAGAAGCGGAGCGTCGCGATGTTGGGCTCGTGATTATACTGTTCGAAGAACATCCACCGCAGCATGTCGGCATGGGCGAACCGCTCACCCGGGATCAGCGCCGAGCCGTGCGCCAGCCACACGCACGCCGCGTTGCTCTCGGGCAGGAAGCGGTCTCCGATTTGCAATGTCGGAATCCGCCCATTGGCGTTGACCTCCGCGAGAAACGCCGGCGTCCGCGTCTCGCCCTTGAGGATGTCATAGCTCCGCCGCGCGATCGTCACCCCCAGCAACGCCGCGGTCAGCCGAATCTTGTAGCAATTCCCCGACGGCGCATATTCGTGGAGGATCACCGCGGTCATTGCGCCCCCACCGTCAGCACGATCTTGCCGACATGATCGCCCGCCTCCATCCGCCGGTGCGCGTCCGCCGCGTCGGCCAACGCGAACGTGCGGTCGATCACCGGCTTCAGCCGCCCGGCCTCGACGTGCGGCCACACCGTGCGCGCCAGTTCGTCCGCCACCAGGCTCTTGAACGCGACATCGCGATTCCTGAGCGTCGAGCCGGTCAGCGTGAGCCGCCGCCGCATCACCTCGAACACCGGGATCGTCGCCATCAACCCGCCCTGCACCGCGATCGACACGTGGCGGCCGTCGTCGGCCAGACATTGCAGATTGCGCGCGACATAATCCCCGCCGACCATGTCGAGCACCGCCGCGCAGCCCGCGCCGCCGGTGATGTTCTTCACCCGCGCGACGAAATCCTCGGTCTTGTAATTGATCGCGTGCGCCGCTCCCAATTCCACCGCCGCCGCGCATTTTGCGTCCGACCCGGCAGTCACGATCACGGTCAGCCCGAACAGCTGCCCCAGCGCGATCGCCATCGTCCCGATCCCGCTGGTGCCGCCGTGGACCAGCACCGTGTCGCCCTCGGTCGCCCAGGCGCGCTCGAACAGATTGGTCCACACCGTGAAGAGCGTCTCGGGCATCGCCGCCGCCTCGACCATCGTCAGCGCCTCGGGCACCGGCAGCGTCTGCCCAAGCGGCGCGACCGCATATTCGGCATAGCCCCCGCCCGCGACCAGGGCGCAGACCGGCTGCCCGATCATCTCCGGCGGCACGCCCGCGCCGACCGCGACCACTTCGCCCGCCAACTCGAGCCCCATGATCGTCGTCGCGCCCGGCGGCGGCGCATAGCCCCCCATCCGCTGCAGCACATCGGGGCGGTTGACCCCCGCCGCCGCCACCCCGATCAGCACTTCGTCGGGGCCCGGCGCGGGCACCGGCCGCGTGACCGGCACCAGCACCTCCGGCCCGCCCGGCGCGGCGGGGTCGATCGCGGTCATGGTCGTGGGAAGGTCGCGCATGGTCGGCCTTTCGAGGATGCCGGCTTATTGACACCGGCGGCGCGAGCGTCAACGTTTTGCCACGTGGACGCCGACGAGCCCCTGGCCCGAAGCAACGACCCGCTCGCGCTCGTCGCGAAGCAGGACCTTGATCCGCTGTCGGTTGCCGAACTCGAAGCGCGGATCGCGACGCTCGAAGCCGAGATCGAGCGCACCCACAGCAAAATGCAACGCGCCGTTAACCATAAGGCAAGCGCCGCGAGCTTATTCAAATCGTGAGCGCGCCGCCGGTCTCGCCCGACCGGATTTCTCGTCGGCGGCTTGATGCGGCGCTCGCCACTTCCGACATAGTGGCAAAGGCATCGCGTCGTTTTCGCGGGCCTCAGGAGTAACCGTCCCATGCCAAGCTTCGCTTCCGCGCTCGAAACCACGCTTCACAAGGCGCTCGAGGCCGCGTCCGCGCGCCGTCACGAATATGCGACGCTCGAACATCTGCTGCTCGCGCTGATCGACGACGAGCACGCGTCGAAGGTGATGGACGGCTGCAACGTCGATCTCGGCGAGCTGAAGGCGACCGTCGCGCATTATCTCGACACCGAGCTGACCGCGCTGAAGGTCGATGCCGCGACCGATCCGTCGCCGACCAGCGGCTTCCAGCGTGTCGTTCAGCGCGCGATTCTCCACGTCCAGTCGTCGGGCCGCGACGAAGTCACCGGGGCCAACGTCCTTGTCGCGCTGTTCAGCGAGCGCGAAAGCTATGCGGTCTATTTCTTGCAACAGCAGGACATGAGTCGGCTCGACGCGGTCAGTTTCATCAGCCACGGCGTCGGCAAGGGCGGCGCGGTCGAAGCCAGCACCCCCAAGGGCGCCGACGACGAGAAACCCGCCAAGGGCGACGGCAAGAGCGGCAAGAGCGAAAGCGCGCTCAAGCAGTTCACCGTCGATCTCAACGAACGCGCCAAGCTCGGCAAGATCGACCCGCTGATCGGGCGCGGGCCCGAGGTCGACCGCACCATCCAGATCCTGTGCCGCCGGTCCAAGAACAACCCGCTCTACGTCGGCGATCCCGGGGTCGGGAAGACCGCGATCGCCGAAGGCCTCGCGCGCAAGATCGTCGAGGGGCAGGTGCCGGAGGTGCTTCGGGAAGCCGTTATCTACTCGCTCGACATGGGCGCGCTCTTGGCGGGCACGCGCTACCGCGGCGATTTCGAGGAACGGCTGAAACAGGTCGTCAACGAGCTCGAAAAACTGCCGCACGCGGTGCTGTTCATCGACGAAATCCACACCGTGATCGGCGCAGGCGCGACCAGCGGCGGCGCGATGGACGCGTCGAACCTGCTGAAGCCGGCGCTGTCGGGCGGCACGATCCGCTGCATCGGCTCGACCACCTACAAGGAATTCCGCAACCACTTCGAGAAGGACCGCGCGCTGCTGCGGCGCTTCCAGAAGATCGACGTCAACGAGC
>JAZKGJ010000103.1:0-3794 GCA_040385975.1 Pseudomonadota bacterium
AGCCCGATCACGCCGCCGCCGATCACGACCATATGCTCCGGCACCTTGGCCAGCTCCAACGCGCCGGTGGAATCGACGACCACTTGCTTGGCATTATCGACCGCCACGCCGGGCAGCGGGGTGACGCTGGAGCCGGTCGCGATGACGATGTTCTTGGCGGTGATCTTTTCGCCGCCGACGCTGACGGTGTGGGCGTCCTCGAAGCTGGCGCGGCCCTTCAGCCAGCTCACCTTGTTCTTCTTGAACAGGAACTCAATCCCGCCGGTCAACTGTTTGACCGCGTCGCGGCGCTGGGCGTGCATGACCGGCAGGTTAAGCTTCGGCGTCACGTCAATGCCGAGCTTCGCCATCGTGCCGTTGGCGGCGTGATCGAACAGTTCGGATGCGTGCAGCATCGCCTTCGACGGAATGCAGCCGACGTTGAGGCACGTCCCGCCGAGCGTCTCGCGCGATTCGGCACAAGCGGTCTTCAGCCCGAGCTGCGCGGCGCGGATCGCGGCGACATAACCGCCCGGCCCAGCGCCGATCACCAGCACGTCGTAATCGTATTCAGCCATCTCTTCGCCTCGCTGTGCTCCTGCGCACGCAGGAGCCTAGGGTGTTCGAGCACATCGCTAGCCGCCCCTGGGCTCCTGCGTTCGCAGGAGCACGGATCAGAAAAGCGTGTCGTACAAATCCTTCCATTGCGGGTTGGCGGCTTCGATCGCCTCGACCTTCCATGCCCGCTTCCACTTCTTCATCTGCAACTCGCGTCGCCGCGCTTCCTGAAGGTCGTTATGCGCCTCGTACCAGACAAGCCGTGTGCAGCCATGCTGCTTTGTAAATCCCTCGATCAGACCTTCGCGATGTTGGTAAGCCCGCTGCGGTAGGGCGCTGGTGACACCGAGATACAGCGTGCCGTTTCGCTGGCTCGCCATCAGATACACGCAGCCGGACTTCACAAATCGATCAAAATCCGCGTCGGGTCCTCGATCGCGTTCTTGAGCGCGACCAGGAACGTCACCGCCTCGCGGCCGTCGATCAGGCGGTGGTCGTAGCTGAGCGCGAGGTACATCATCGGGCGCACCACGACCTGCCCGTCGCGGACGACCGGGCGGTCCTCGATCCGGTGGAGGCCGAGCACCGCGGACTGCGGCGGGTTGATGATCGGCGTGCTCATCAGGCTGCCGAAGACGCCGCCGTTCGAGATCGTGAACGTCCCGCCACGCATCTCGTCCATCTTCAGCGTGCCGTCCTTGGCGCGCTTGCCGAAGTCGCCGATCGTCTTTTCGATACCCGCGACCGACAGATCCTGCGCGTCGCGGATCACCGGGACGACCAGCCCGCCCGGCGCGCTGACCGCGACCGAGATGTCGGCATAGTCGTGGTAGACGATTTCGTCGCCGTCGATGCTGGCGTTGACGCTGGGGATGTCCTTCAGCGCCATGCACGCGGCCTTCACGAAGAAGCCCATGAAGCCGAGCCGGACGCCGTGCTTCTTCTCGAACAGGTCCTTGTACTGGGTGCGCGCGGCGATGACCGCGGTCATGTCGACGTCGTTGAAGGTGGTGAGCAGCGCGGCGGTATTCTGCGCGTCCTTGAGGCGGGTCGCGATGGTTTGCCGGAGTCGCGTCATGCGGACGCGTTCTTCCTTGCGGCCAGCCGCCGAGGCCGGGACGGGTGCCGGTTGCGCCGCTGGCACCGTGGCGGTCGCGGCGGCGGGGGGCGGGGTCTTCGCGACCGCCTCGACGTCCTCCTTGGTGATCCGGCCGTCCTTGCCGGTGCCCTTGATCGAGGCGGGATCGACCCCGTGTTCGAGGATCGCGCGGCGCACCGATGGCGAGAGGGCCGCGGGCGCGTCACCGGTGGGGGCGGCTGGCGCTTCCTGAGCAGCGGTCGCGGGGGGAGCGGGAGCAGCAGCGGGAGCCGTGGGAGCAGCCGCCGCAGCGCCGCCGCCCGCCTCGACCGTCGCGATCATCGCGCCGACCGATACGGTGTCGCCGACCGCGACCGCGTGTTGCCCCATCGTGCCCGCGACCGGGCTGGGCACCTCGACCGAAACCTTGTCGGTCTCGAGCGTCGCGACCGGCTCGTCGGCCTGCACCGGGTCACCCGGCTGCTTCAGCCATTCGCCGAGCGTCGCCTCGGTAATCGATTCGCCCAGGACCGGGACTTTGACTTCGGTTGCCATCTCGTCGCTTCCTTGTGTCCCTACAAAGGCGGGGACCCAGACTGGACCCCCGCCTTCGCGGGGGTACTAATTGAGTTTAAGCCCCGGCTTTCCCGGCTTTCTTCGTCGTATCGTTGGCGGCCACGCGGCGAACTTCCTCGCGGACCGAATGGCCGAGCGCGTCGGCGATCAGCGCGCCCTGTTCGAGCTGATGCCGCTTCATCAGCCCGGTCGCGGGCGAGGCGGCGGCGGCGCGGCCGGCGTAGCGCGGGCGCTGCGGGGTGCATTTCGCGGCGATCAGGCTCGCTTCGACGAACGGTTCGACGAAGCTCCAATAGCCCTGGTTCTTCGGCTCTTCCTGCGCCCAGACGACGTCTTCGAGCGCGGTCATCCGCTGGAGCCGCGCGGACAGCGGCTCACCGGGGAAGGGATAGAGCTGCTCGATCCGCACGATCTGGGTGCCGGTATCGCCCGCCGCGTCGCGCGCCTCGATCAAATCGTAGGCGACCTTGCCGCTGCACAGCACCAGCCGCGTCGTCGCGGCGTCGGCCGCGCCATTGGGGTCGGACAGGATGCGCTTGAAATGGCTGTCGCCCTGGAACTCTGCCGCGGTCGAGACCGCGAGCTTGTGCCGCAGTAGCGATTTCGGAGTCATCACGATCAGGGGTTTTCGGAACGCGCGGTGCATCTGGCGGCGCAGCAGGTGGAAATAGTTCGCCGGGGTCGTGCAGTTGGCGACCTGCATATTGTCCTGCGCGCACAATTGCAGGAACCGCTCGGGTCGCGCCGACGAATGCTCCGGGCCCTGACCTTCGTAGCCGTGCGGCAGCAGCATCACGAGCCCGTTGGCGCGCAGCCACTTGGCCTCTCCGCTTGCGATAAACTGGTCGATCATGATCTGCGCACCGTTGGCGAAGTCGCCGAATTGCGCCTCCCACAGCACCAAGGTCTTGGGGTCGGCGAGCGCGTAACCGTATTCGAAGCCGAGCACGCCGTATTCGCTCAAGGGGCTGTCGAGGATTTCGACCTGGCCATGTTCGATCTGCGCGAGCGGCAGATATTTGTGCTCGTCGGTCTGGTCGACCCAGATCGCGTGGCGCTGGCTGAAGGTGCCGCGTCCCGAATCCTGCCCCGACAGCCGCACGCCATAGCCTTCGGAGAGCAATGACCCAAACGCGAGCGCTTCGCCGGTTGCCCAGTCGAAGTTCGCGCCCGATTTGAACATCTCGCGCTTGGCGTCGAGCACGCGGCCCAAGGTCTTGTGAATCTGGATGCTGTCGGGAACCGTCGTCAGCGTTTGCCCGAGCGACGTGAAGAGCTTGGGGTCGATCCCGGTTTCGATATTGCGCCGCGCGCTCTCCGAATCGGCGGGGGCGTGGAGCCCCGACCAGCGCCCCGCGAACCAGTCGGCGCGGTTGGGCTTGTAGTTGGCACCCGCCTCGAACTCGCCTTCGAGCAGCAGGGTGAATTGCTTGACGGTCTCATCGACCTTGGCCTGATCGACCACGCCCTCGGCGATCAGCCGTTCGCTGTAGACTGCACTGACCGGCGGGTGCGCGCGGATCCGGTCGTACATCATCGGCTGGGTGAAGCTCGGCTCGTCGCCTTCGTTGTGGCCGAAGCGGCGGTAGCACCACATGTCGAT
>JAZKGJ010000104.1:0-4628 GCA_040385975.1 Pseudomonadota bacterium
CGACATCCTGCTCCCAAAGCAGGCGCGCTACCGGGCTGCGCCACTCCCCGACGCGGGGAGACCCATGCCGTCTCGCTTCCATACACACAATGAAAAAGCACGTTGCTCAGGGCGTGCTCGCAGCCAGCACCTCATCCAATGACGCGTTGGCTATGCCGAGCTGCGCAAGCAGGTTCAGCACGCCGTCCCACCACGCCCAGAACTTGGCCAGATCGCCCGCGTCGCGCACGTACGGGGTATGCCCCGGCACGAGCGACGGCGAATGAAAGGCGAAATTGAGCAGCCGCAGTCCCTCGCCATGAACGACCCGGATGGCCTCCAGCACTTCATCCAGCGGCATCGATTCGGGCGTCAACGCGATCCGCGACAGCAACCCCGCGCGCGCGAAGGCACCCCGCCCCTTCGGCACCCGGGTCAGCGCGCGATAGAGCGCCGGACTGCGCAGCCGGCCGATGAACGCGGTGGTCAGCGGCAGTTCGACCGGCCCCTCCGTGGCGCGATACGCATCGTTGCCGATCAGCGTGAAATCGGGACCACCCTCCCCCATATAATCGTAGCGCGCGCGGACCGAGCTATCGAGCTGGTAACCCCGCTCCGCCAGCAGCCGCAGCGTCGCCGGGCCGATGCCGTAGCGTCCCGCGCGATAGACGACCGGACGAGCGCCGAAGGCCGCGGCGATCGCATCGGTCAGGACCTCGAGCTTCGCCGCCTCCAACGTCTCCGGCAGATTGCCGACGAAGCTGTTGCGCGGCGATAGCGGCTCGTCGAAGGGCGGGTTGACCCACGGGTGCAATTGCGTGCCGACCGCCGAGCGCCCGTCGGTAAGCGTCGCTGCGATGCGATCGACCGAGGCCGGATCGCTGACGATCGGATAATCGACCAACCAGGTCAGCGCGACGCCGCGGTCGGCGAACCGTGCGTGTGCCGCCGGGATCGCGCTGGTCGCCGATACACCGTGCGCGGTGCGGCTGAACGGGGCGTTCCAGTCGAATTCCTCTTCGGTATCGACGAAGACGACGAAACGCGTGCCGAAGTTGGCGGGCCAAGCCAGCGGATCGCCCGCCGGCGGGTGGTACGGGCCGGTCGCACCCGCGCGGGCACCGGCGCCCATCGTTTAGACCGTCGCCTGTTCCACCGCGCGATCCACAGCGGCGGGAAGCCGCAGTGTCAAGGTTTCGGCATCGATCACCAAGCTGCCGCCAAGCTCGGCGGTCAGGTTGCGCGCCAGCCGGAAGGCGAAGCCCGCACCCAGCAGCGGCGCGCCGTCGCCGGCGGCCTCAACCTCCGCATCGGCACTCAACAGCGGTCCGTCGGGCGTGGGCGAAAAGGCGCGCGGGCGGTCGATCGTCAGCCGGACGGCATCGCCGTCGCGGCCGACTCGGCCCGCAACGACTTCTCCCGGGGCGCTGGCCGCCACCAGCGCGGTCAGCAGTCGCGACCACAACCGCTCCAACGCGCGCGCGTCGCCCGCCGCGACCGTGTCGGGTTCGACGTCGAGCGACAGCTGCGCGCCGCGCAGTTCGGCCAGCGGATGCAGGTCGCCCAGCACGCGGGTCAACAGCGGGGTCAGCGCGACCGCTTCTGGCCGCAGCTCCAGACTGCGCGATTCGAGCCGCGCGGCGGTGTCGAGGTCATCGATCGCGTCGAGCAGACCGCGAGTCTGATTGCGGATCGCCGTCGCGCGGTCGCGGTAGAGCGGCTCGACGGGGCCGAGCAGCTCGTGCTCGATCATCTCGGCAAAGCCCGAAATCGCATTCGCGGGGGTGCGCAGTTCGTGCACCAGCTGGCGCAGCGCGTCGGTCGCGGGCGTATGCGCGGCGAGATGCGGCTGTTCGTCGGCGCGCGGGCGGCGCGCGGTGCCGCGATATCCGGTGAAGCGCCCACTCGCGAAATCGAACACCGGCGTCCCGGCAATCCGCCACGACCCGGCCGCATCGGAATTGCCCGCGACTTCCAGCCGCGCATCGGTAAAGCGCGCGCGCCGCGCCAGTGCCCCCGCCGCGACCCCGTCGGCGGCGATCGGACCGCCGTCGCGACCCGCGGTCAGCGACAGCCCGACGACCGCGCCGCGCGCGACGCCCTCGCACCAGCGGATGGTTCCCGCCGCGTCGGTTTCGAACCGGAATCGATCGGCCGGCGGTGGCGGCACGATCGGCGCCGGCGCGCGGGTCTCGATCTCGCGCTGATGCGCCTCGATGCGCGCGACGATCTCGGCGATCGCGAAATCGTCGTCCTCCGGCGACGCTTCGTCGAGCCGCCGCGCTTCAGCGACCAGCGGGAGGTCGCGCGCGATGTCGGCGACCGCGACGAAGGGCAAGGGCTCCGGCGGAATGAATTCCGGCGGCGGCGCGACCGGTTCCGAGGCCGCGACGGCCATAACCGGCTCGAGCGAAGTCGGCGGCAGGGCCGCGTCCGCCCGTTCGACCGGCGCGACAGGCTCCGGTGCCGGTGCCGGTGCGAATATGGGAAGTAATTCGCTTTCCGAAGAGGCCGTCGCCGCGGGCAATGCGAAATCGTGCGACCCGAACGCGGCGAGCGCGCGCTCGACCCGCGGATCGAGGTCGCGGCGATGGCGCAGCACCCCGCGCGTCGCAGGCTGCATCGCCGGCAGCAATTCCAGCCACTCGTCGGCGCCGAGCCGCGCGGTGCGGGCGAGCGGTGCCGCCACCTGCGCCGCGTCGGTCACGAACAGCGCGACCAGCTCGCGGGGCGGGTCGGCGCGTTCGAGCCCGCGCGCGCTCGCCGCGCGAACCGCCGGCGGCACGTCGTCCCGGATCGCGCGCAGCCGCGCCATTGCACCGAGCCGGGGGGGCGCGCGCCGACGTCCGATCAGATCGACGATCTGACGCCACGCCGACTGGATGCCCGCCGCGCTCGACATTTCGGCGGCGAGCACAGTGTCGAGACTGTCGTCGAACCGCACCCAACCCCCCGAACCCTACGCGCCGACCAGCCGCCGCGTAACGATTCCTTAACCCGCTATCGGAGCGGCGGGGAGCCTGATTTCGGGGTCACGTCGCAATGTGGGACAAAAACGACATGGACGGGATTCAGCGAGCGGACGCAGCGCCTTGCTCGCCCCGCCCGGCAGCTGCGCGGGCAGCTATGCCGCCCCGGACCGGGGCAGTGTCCCGGAACGGTATCCGCCGCCCGGCCGCTGCCCGAACCGCGCTCAGCCCTGCGCCAGCCAGACCAGCCAATAGGCCGCGGTTTCCTTGCGCGGCGACCCCGTGACCGCCTCGAAACTGGCCTTGGCCGACGCCTTGTCGCCCGCCAGCGCCTGCGCGATGCCGAGGCTGAGCTTCACCGCGTCGCGATCGGGCGCGCCGCGGGTTTCGGCCAGCGCGTAGAGTTCGGCGGCCTTCGCATAATTGCCGACCTGCAGGTTGAAATTGGCAGCGGTCAGCGCCGATTGCGGCGTGGACGCCGCGCGTGCATCCGCCTCCACCTTGGCGACCGAGGCCGCCGCCGCCGCCCGCGTCGTCGCCTGGGTCAGCAACGCGGTCGTCGAGGGTTCCGAGATCGACGCGCGGATTTCCGTCAGCACCGCCAGCGCTTCGCGCGAACCGCCGCTGTCGAGCGCGTCCTGTGCGTACAGTCGCCGTTCCTTCTCATCGGCCAGCGCCTTTGCCGCGCGCAACAGCCGCCACACATCGAGCCGCTGGCGCAGGTCGAGCGTCGGCCCGCGCGCCAGGAACCGGACGAGCGCATCGTGCCAATTCTTGTTCGAGGGATAGTCGGCCAGCAGCCGCTGTTCCCAGGTGTAGGCGGTCGCGCTCTTGGCGCGATAGGCGTTCTCGATCGCGACGCGGTAATAGGATTCGGGGACCGGTTGCCCGGCCGCCTTCAACCGGGTCACCATCGGCTCGATCGAAGCCGCCGCACCGGCCAGATCGCCCGACTGGATCCGCGCATCGACGATGAAGGCGTCGAGCAGCCGGTCGGTGCTGCCCGCCGCGCGCGCGCGTTCGAACCCGGTGATCGCCTGCGCATATTGGCGCGCGGTCAGCGAGATGCGGCCACGCTCGAACGCATATTCCGCGACCGATGCCTGCGGCGTGCTGGGGTTGGCGAGCAATTTGTCGATATAGGGCGCGAGCCGCACCGCCGCCTGCTGCGCGGCGACCCCGCCCTCCGGGAAGTCGGCGCTCAGCGCGACGGTTTCCTTGCGGTAACGCAGCTCCTGCGCGACGTACAATTCGTCGTTGCTCTTCGCCTCGGCCTCGAGCGCGGCGATCGGCGCTTCGGCCGCCGCCATTAGCGTGCGCAGTTCGCCGCGGCTCGACTGGATGATCGGATCCTGCGTCGCCGCCGTCCCGGGGCTCGCGCGCTTGGCCTGCACCGCCGCGCCGAGCGCATTTGCGGCGGGAATGGCGGCTTGCAGTGCCTTGACCGCGGCATCTTGCGCGGTGCGCACCTTGGGGCTCAGCTTGAAGGTCGATTCAGCGGCCTCGCCCTTCTTCGCCTTTTGCGCGGCGGCGGGGGCGGTGGCGACGGCCGCCGTCAACATCGATGCAGCCAGCAAGGCAGCCCGGGTCCAGGTCTTCATCGCGGCACTCTCTCCACCTTCTGTCGGCGCCGCCCTAAGCGGCGACGCGGACGCGTTCAAGCGCGGGCGTTGCCGCGCG
>JAZKGJ010000105.1:0-8573 GCA_040385975.1 Pseudomonadota bacterium
TGTCGCCCGCCATTTCGGCGTCGCTGTCGGCGATCGACTGGCCCTGGCAGACCAGACAGCGCAGCGTCTCCATCAACGTGCGCGCCTCGGCCTCGCGCGCCGGGTCGGCGAGCTGCGTGTTCGCATAGCGCGCGGCGGGCAGGTTCGACTGCGCCAATGCCGGGACAGCGACTACCACCAACAGCGCGGCCAGACCTTTCATCGCGCGCCCTCCACAGCCGCGACGATGCGCGCCACGTCGCTAGCCTCGATCGCACCGACGTGTTGCAGCACGATCCGGCCGCGCCCGTCGATCACGAAGCTTTCGGGCACCCCCGACGACCCCAATGCGAGTTGCACGCGCGACGCGTCGTCGCCACCGATCCGCTGGTACGGATTACCGGCGCGCGCCAGGAATTGCGCGATCGCCGGGCCGGTATCGCGTATCGCGATCGCGTCGATCGGCACCCCGGCGCGCTGGATCGCCAGCAATTGCGGCGCTTCGGCGATGCACGGCACACACCAGCTCGCGAAGACATTGAGCAACCGGGGCTGCCCGCGCTGAAAGTCGGAAGTCGTTAGCCCCGGCGTGCCCGCCACCATCGGCGGCAGCGTGAACGCGGGCAATCGCTGTCCGACCAGCGCCGAGCGCACTGTTCGGTCGGCGGGGCGATACAGCCCGAGCGCGATCACGCCGAGCAGCGCCGCGAACGCCAGCAGTGGCAGCCAGAGCAACGGACGCCTCACGCGGCCCGCTCCCCGCGCCGGCGCCGCAACCGCCCCGCCAGCGACAGCGCGCCGCCCAGCGCGATCAGCACGCCGCCCAGCCAGATGAAGGTCACGAACGGCTTCCACCACAGTCTAAGCTGCCAGCGCCCCTGTTCGTCCTGCTGGCCAAGCACGGTGTAGAGTTGGCCGTCGAGCCGGGTCGCGATCGCCGATTCGCTCGTCACCATCACCGGGTTGGCGAAGAATCGCGACAGCGGATGCAGGTCGAACGCCGCGCCGCCGCCGCGCTGGATGCGCAGCCGCGCTTCGAGCGCCGACCAGTTGCGCCCGATCGCCGGAGCGATGTCGGTGAGCGTCACGGTGAACGGCCCGACCCGTTGCGGCTCACCGATCCGCGCGGCGACCAGGGTCTCGCGGGTGAAGGCGCTGTCGCTCGCCATCCCCGCCAGGCTGACCGCGATCCCGAAATGCGCGATCACCATGCCCCAGGTGAAGAGCGGCGTGCGGCGCAGGTCGCGCTTCCACAGCGGCGCGACGCTCGCCAGCGCGACTCCCGCCGCCAGCACCAGACCGAGCAGCGGCAGCACGCCGATTCCCGGCGCGGCGAACAGCATCGCCGCAAACGCGATTACGACCACGACCGCAGGCACCGCCACGCGGCGCAACACGGCCCCGAGCCGATCACGCCGCCAGCGCATCAGCGGCCCGAGCGCCATGATCGCGACCAGCGCCAGCGCGATCGGCCCGGCAGCCTGATTGAAGAAGGGCGGACCGACGCTCAGCTGCACCCCGAACCCCGCCGCGACGATCGGATAGAGCGTGCCGATCAGCACCAGCGCCAGAATCACGCTGAGGAGCAGATTGTTGGCAACCAGCGCGCCCTCGCGGCTGACCGGCTCGAACGTCGTTCCCTGTCGCACGGTGCCGATGCGCAGCGCGAACAGCAGCAACGCGCCGCCGATGTAGAGCGCCAGCAGCGCCAAAATGAAGCTGCCCCGGGTCGGATCGACCGCAAAGGCGTGGACGCTGGTCAGGATGCCCGAGCGTACCAGAAACGTGCCGAGCATCGACATGCTGAACGCGACGACCGCGAGCATGATCGTCCAGGCGCGCAGGCCGTCGCGGGTCGCCAGCACGCTGACCGAATGGAGCAGCGCGGTCGCCGCCAGCCACGGCATCAGCGAGGCATTCTCGACCGGGTCCCAGAACCACCAGCCGCCCCAGCCGAGCTCGTAATAGGCCCAATAGCTGCCCGCGGTGATCCCAAGCGTCAGAAACACCCATGCGCCCAGCACCCACGGCCGCATCGCGCGCGCGAAGGCCGGGCCGACGTCGCGCGTCACCAACGCCCCGACCGCGAAGCTGAACGCGACCGAAAGCCCGACATAGCCGATGTAGAGCGTCGGCGGATGGAACGCCAAGCCGGGGTCCTGCAGCAATGGGTTTAGCCCCTGCCCGTCCGCCGGCGCGGGGCTCGCCCGCGCGAACGGGTTCGAGCTGAACAGCAAAAAGGCGTAAAAGCCGAGCGCGATCGCCGCCTGCGCGCCCAAAGTCGCGGTCAGCGTGGCGGGCGACAGCCGCTTTTCGGCGAGCGCCACTGCGCCGCCGGCAAGCCCGAGGATCGTAACCCACAGCAGCATCGAGCCTTCGTGGTTCCCCCACGCGCCCGCGAACTTGTAGAGCAGCGGCTTGGCCGAATGGCTGTTCGCGGCGACCAGTTGCACGCTCATGTCGGACGCCAGGAACACCGCGATCAGCGCGGTCATCGCGACCGCCGCGAGCAGCCCCTGCACCACCGCGACCGGACGCACCGTCGCGGCGACATCGTCGCGCCCGCCCGCCAGCCCCAATGCTGCGATCACCAATTGCAGCGCCGCGAGCGCCGCCGCGAGCCACAGCGCCGCCAGCCCGGCTTCCGCGATCATTGCTTCAGGCTCTTGGTCTCGTGCATCTTGCCCGCGATCTCGGGCGGCATGTAACGCTCGTCATGCTTGGCGAGCAGGTTGCTCGCAACGAAGCGTCCGTCGGGCTGGAACTGCCCCTCCGCCACCACGCCCGATTTTTCGCGGAACAGGTCGGGGGCGATCCCGCTGAAGGTCACCGGGGTCGTCGCCTTGCCGTCCCCGACGACGAAGTCGATCGTCACGCCGTCCGCCTGGCGTTTGATCGAGCCCGCCTGCACCATCCCGCCCAGTCGCACGCCCTTGCCGAGCGGCAGCGCGTCGCGCTTCACATCCGATGGCGCATAGAAGAACGCCGCCTGGTCCTTCAGCCCCGACAATGCGAGCAGCGCCGCGCCGCCGATCGCGACCAGAGCGAGTGCGGCCAGGACGAGCCGCTGGTGCTTGGCTTTCACGATTGGCGCCGCACGTTTCTTGATGTCACGGCAGACGCCGTTCGGCAGCGCGCAGCGCCAGCCAGCTCAGCAACGTCAGCCCGCCCGCGCCGATCAGCGTCACCGCATATGCGGCGCTCACGAAGGGCCACGGATTCATGCCGCCATCCGCCGCAGCCGCGCTTCGGCCCGGGTCACCGCCAACAGGGTCCGCATCCGCATCAGCACGATACCTGCGAACAGCGACGTGAAGCCGATCAGCATGATCGGCAGCGGCCAAAGGATCGCCGAATCGATCGTCGATTTGGTCAGTCCGATGCTCTGCCCCTGGTGCAGCGTGTTCCACCACACCACCGAATAGCGGATGATCGGCAGCAGCACCGAACCGGCAACACCGTAGAGCGCCGGGATCCGCCCGTCGCCGCCGCGCTCGGCATCCGCGCGTGCCAGCGCCATGAAACCAAGATAGACGAAGAACAGCAGCAACATGCTGGTCAACCGCCCGTCCCATTGCCACCACGTGCCCCAGGTCGGCCGACCCCAGATCGAGCCCGTCATCAGACAGATCGCGGCGAACACCGCACCCGGCAGCGCGATCGCGCGCGCCGCGACCATCGCCAGCGGATGCCGCCAGATCAGGAACGCGATCGACGAGAACGCGATCCCGCTCCACCCCGCCATTCCCAGCCACGCCGCGGGCACGTGGATGTAGATGATGCGGACCGTTTCCCCTTGCAGATAATCGGCCGGCGTCTGGGTCAGCCCGGCCCAGGCGCCGAACGCGATCAGCGCTATCCCGGCCCAGCACAGAATCGGGGTCAGCGGACGGGCGAGCCCAAGAAAACGCGCCGGATTGGCGAAAGCATGGAGACTGGCCACGCCGCGTTCATAGGCGGGATCGGCGAGCGAAGCCAAGCCTGCGAAGTACCTCAGGCGTCCAGAGTGTTTGACACCCGTTTTGCGCGATTCTACGCCAAGCGCGGTGCGACCGGCCCTTTTCCCATGACTCCGTTCAAGCTCGGCACGCGCGGCTCGCCGCTGGCGCTGGTCCAGGCCGGAATGGTGCGCGATGCGCTGATCGGCGCGCATGGCATCGCTATCGAGATCGTCGTCATCAAGACCACCGGCGACGTCGTGCAGGATCGTCCGCTCGCCGAGATCGGCGGCAAGGCGCTCTGGACCAAGGAACTCGACCGCGCGCTGCTGGGCGGCGAGATCGATTGCGCGGTGCATTCGATGAAGGATGTCGAGACCGTCCGCCCGGAAGCACTTGCGATCGTCGCGGTGCTGCCCCGCGCCGACGTGCGCGACCGGCTGATCGGGGCGGGCGCGATCGCGGAATTGCCCGCGGGGGCGACGGTCGGGACCAGCTCGCCGCGGCGGCGCGCACAATTGCTGCGGCTGCGCCCCGACCTGAAGATCGTGATGTTCCGCGGCAACGTCGATACCCGGCTGGCCAAGCTGGCGGCGGGCGAAGCCGATGCGACCTTGCTGGCGGCGGCCGGGCTGGAACGGCTGGGCCGCGACGTCGGCAGCGCGATCGGCCTCGACGTGATGCTTCCCGCCCCCGCGCAAGGGGCGGTCGGGATCGAGGCGCGCAGCGACGATGCCGCGACCCGCGCATTGCTGGCGGTACTCGACCACGCGCCGACCCACCGGTGCGTGCTGGCCGAGCGTGCGCTGCTCGCGGCGCTGCACGCCGACTGCCATTCGCCGGTCGCGGCGCTAGCCAGCGACGACGGGACGATCCGGGCGGAATTGTTCGCGGAGGACGGCAGCGGCCACGTCGCGGGCGCGGGGCGCGACCCGGCGGCGCTGGCGCGCGATCTGCTGGCGCGCGCACCGGTCGCAGTCCGGGCGCTGTTCGCGGCATGACACCGCTCGATCAAGAGCAGGCGCAAGCGCGCGCCTGGTTCGAAGAGCTGCGCGACCTGATCTGCGCCGAATTCACCGCGATCGAGCGCGAGGCCGGGTCCGACGCGAGCTTCGACTATACCCCTTGGGACCGGACCGATCCGTCGGGCGAACCCGGCGGCGGCGGGGTCCGCGGGGTGATGAAGGGCACGGTCTTCGAAAAGGTCGGGGTCAACGTCTCGACCGTCGGCGGCACCTTCGAGGGCGAATTCGCCAAGTCGATTCACGGCGCGGGCGAGGATCCGAGCTTCTTCGCCACCGGGATCAGCCTGGTCGCGCACATGGCCAACCCCCACGTTCCCGCGGTCCACATGAACTGCCGCTTCCTGCGCACGACGAAGCAGTGGTTCGGCGGCGGCGCCGACCTGAACCCGCCGCTGCCGGTCGCCGAAGACACCGCCGATTTCCACGCAACGCTGGAACGGGCCTGCGACGCGCATCCGGTCGGCGACTATCCGCGCTTCGCCAAATGGGCGGAGGACTATTTCTGGCTTCCCCACCGCCACGTCCACCGCGGCGTCGGCGGCATCTTCTTCGATCATCTCGAGGGCGATTTCGCCGCCAATCTGGCGTTCACGCAGGACGTCGGGCGCGCCTTCCTGGAGGCGTATCCGCGGATCGTGCGGTGCCGGATGGACGATGCGTTCACCCCCGAGGACGAGGCGGCGATGCTGGCGTGGCGCGGCCGCTATGCCGAATTCAACCTGGTCTACGACCGCGGCACGCTGTTCGGGCTGAAGACCGGCGGCAATATCGACGCGATCCTGATGAGCCTGCCCCCGCGCGCGACCTGGGCATAAGCCGGCGAAGCTGTCCGCTTTTTCCAATCCCGCGCCGCGACAGTTGCCTAACAGTTCCAATGCGATGTACCCGCGCGGTCGGTCGCGGGATGGGGTGACGAGTGCAATCAGGAACTAGCGTGCCGCCGGTCGGTGCGTCCCGCTGGCCAGCGCGTCCGGCGTTCCCGACCGCGATCTTATGGCTGGGCGCGGCGCTGCTCGCGGTGCCGACGCTCTACGATATTGCGACCGGCCCGTGGTCGCTCGACGAGGGCTCGTACGGCGTCATCGTGCTGGCGATCGCGCTGTGGCTGATCGCGCGGCGCTGGCCGGCCATGCGCGCCGCGGGCAAACCGGGCGTGCAGTGGCTCGGCTGGGCGCTCTTTGCAGCCGCGCTGACGGTCCATATTCTGGCGCGGGTCGTGGCGCGGATCCCGACCGAAGCCGCCGCGCTGTACGTCGCCGGGCTGGCGGCGCTTTACCTGCAATTCGGCTGGCCGGGCCTGCGCCAGGCGGCGTTTCCGCTCGCCTACCTCGCGCTCGCAATCCCGCTGTCGCCCGAACTGGTTGCGCTCGGCACGGGTCCGCTGCGGCTCGCGATCACCCATCTGGTGGTCGAATTGCTGGGCAATGCCGGGCTGATGATCGCCAGCGAAGGGCTGACGCTCTACGTCGATCAGTACGAAATCGCGGTCGCGGAGGCGTGTTCGGGGATCAATTCGCTGATCAGCCTGACCGCGATCGGGCTGTTCTACGTTCACGCCCGCGGGCGCCGGCTCGGGGCGCTATCGCTGCCGCTGGTGCTCGCGGCGATCCTGGCGTGCGCGGTGATCGGCAATTTCGCACGGGTGCTGATCATCGTCCTGCTGACCCATTTCTTCGGCGAGGCCGTGGCACAGGGGCCGCTCCACGACGCCGCGGGTCTCTCGACCTTCGTGGTCGCGCTGGGCGCGGTGATGGCGCTCGATGCGACCGTGTTGCGCCGTCTGCTGCCGAGCGGAGATTTCAATGACTGACGGCATATCCCGCCGCACGCTCCTGATCGGTGCGGGCGGCGCGCTCGCGGGCGGCACGGCCTTGGCGCTGACGCCGCGCATCCGCGACGGCGACGCGCTGCGCCAGCCGCTCGACGCGCTGGTCCCGAACGCGCTGGGCGGGTGGCGCGGGTTCAGCGACGCCGCGATCATCCTGCCCGACGCGCCGGTCGCCGACCGCACCTATGACGCGACGCTCAGCCGCCGGTATTCCGGGGCGGGGCTGCCCGACGTGATGCTGGTGATCGCGCACGGCGGCGCGCAAAGCACGTCGTGGAGCGTTCACCGGCCCGAGGGCTGCTATGCCGCCGCCGGGTTCGCGATCCGCGACGATCGCGACACCGGCTGGACGCTCGCCGACGGCGGCGTCGTGCCAGGGCGGTTCATGACCGCGTCGCGCGACGAACGCATCGAACAGGTCGGCTACTGGCGCCGGGTGGCCGATGGCTTTCCCGCCGACCGCGAGGAGAGCCTGGCGGTCCTGCGCTACCGGCTGGCGGGGCGGATCCCCGACGGCATTCTGGTGCGGATGTCGATCATCACCGACGATGCGGCGCGCGCGCGAACCGCTATCGCCGCCTTCGCGCGGCAGCTGATTCAGGGCTGCGGGACCGACGCCCGCCGCCTGCTGCTCGGGCCGCTCAGCGCCGTGCCGGAAACGGCTGGAGGACGTAGATGATGTAGGCGAGCGTCACGCCGAGCATCGCGACCGCCCCGACGGCGGAATATTCGTTGCCGATGTAATTGGTCACCGCGCACCCGACCGATGCGATCAGATACTGCCAGATCGGATGCGGGTCTTCGTCGCGCGCGGTCGAGCGTTGCAGGAACAACACGATGATGGCCGCAAACAATGCCATCGTGACGAAATCATAGGGCGTTTTCATGGGACAATCCTACTCCCCCAAACCGACATTTCAATCGAGGAGCTGCCGCGTGCCGAACCGAGGAACCTGTTTGCCGGCGGTGCTGCTGGCGCTTTCGTCCCTGCTGCTGGCGGGGTGCAACCAGCGCGAGAAGGCAAAGCCGGTCGGCGATGTGCTGGCGACGGTCAACGGCCGGGTGGTGACGATCCGCGACCTGAATGCCGAGGCCCGCGCGCGCGGCGTCCGGTTCGACACTCGCGAGGGCAATGCGCAGCGCGCCGCGATGCTGGAATTCCTGGTCGCGCGCACGATGCTGGTCGATGCGGCGGCAAAGGCGCGTCTCGACCGCACGCCCGAGGTGCTGGCCGATCGTCTCCGCGCCGATGCCAACATCCTGGCGCAGGCGCAGGTCAAACGCTGGACCAGCACCATGCCCGGTGCGACCGGTGCGCAGATCAACGCCTTTCGCGCCGAAAATCCGCAGGTCTTCGCCGGGCGGCAGGCGCTGACGGTCGAACAGATCCAGGTCCCGTCGAGCGTGACTTTGCCCAAGATCACCGCCGCTTCGATCGGCGAGCTTGCCGACATGCTGCGCACGACGCAGATTCCCAACCAGCGGGGGCGCACGGTGATCGATTCGGCGAATTTGCCGAAGGCGACGGTCGCGGCACTGCAGGCGAACCCCGGCGCGATTGTGCGCATCGACGGCGGTCCAGCGGTCTCGTTCCTGTCGCTGGTCTCGGCCAAGCCGATCCCGACCCCCGAACAATTGCAGATGCAGGCGGCCGCGCAATTGATGCAGCGCCAGAATCTTGATCGGCGTATCGCCGCCGAAATCGCCCGGCTGCGCAAAGCCGGCCGCATCACTTACCGTGAGGGTTACGCTCCGACGAAGTGACGCGGGGCTCAGAAGCCAATGCTATTGGAAATGTGGTGC
>JAZKGJ010000106.1:0-9375 GCA_040385975.1 Pseudomonadota bacterium
GAAGGCCTGTTCGTGCGTGACGGGCAATTGTTCGAAAGCACCGGGCTGGAAGGCCGATCGGTCATCCGCGAAGTCGCGCTCGCGAGCGGACGGACGCTGCGCGAGGTCGCCATCCCGCCCAGCCAGTTCGGCGAAGGGATTGTCGATTTCGGCGCCGAGCTGCTTAGCGTCACGTGGCAGAACGGAATTGGCCACCGCTGGCGCCGGTCCGATTTCAAGCGGCTGGGTGGATTTCGCTACACCGGCGAAGGCTGGGGCATGACGCAGAACGGGCGCTCGATCATCCTGAGTGACGGGACCCCGGTGCTGCGGTTCTTCGACCCCGCGACGATGCGCGAGACCCGCCGGATCACGGTGACGGTGTCGGGGTTGCCGCTCGCGCAGTTGAACGAGCTCGAATTCGTCGACGGCGAGATTCTGGCCAACGTCTGGCACGACAACCGGATCGCGCGGATCGATCCCGTCAGCGGGCGGGTCAAGGGCTGGATCGACCTGAGCGCGATCGTCGCCGCGACCCCCAAGCGCAACGCCGAGGCGGTGGCGAACGGCATCGCCTGGGACAAGGTCGCGCGCCGGCTGTACGTCACCGGCAAGAACTGGCCCACGCTGTACCGGATCGCCTGGCCGGTGAATTGACGCGGGGGCGCGGGCGAGCGCATGACGCGCCCACCCTTCCCAGGAGACCGTTCATGCGCCGTCCGATCCCGACCGTTCTCCTTGCCGCCGCGCTGATTGCCGCGCCCGCCGTTGCCGCGCTCGCGCCCGGTGCGAAGGCACCCGATTTCACCACCGAGGGCGCGCGTGCCGGCAAGGCCTTCACCGTGCGGCTGTCGCAGCAATTGAAGCGCGGCCCGGTGGTGCTGTATTTCTTCCCGGCGGCGAATACCGGCGGCTGCAACGCCGAGGCGCGCGCGTTCGCCGACGCCATCCCCAAGTTCAAGGCGGCCGGGGCGACGGTGATCGGGATGTCGGCCGACACGCTCGATACGCTGAAGGTCTTTTCGGCCAAGGAATGTGCAGGCGCGTTCCCGGTCGCGCGCGCCGCGCCGGCGGTGATCGCGGCGTACGACGTCGATTACGGCAAGCTGGTGCCGATCAACGGCGGCCCCGCGCGCCAGATCACCAAGCGCACCAGCTACGTGATCGCGCCGAACGGCACGATCGCGTACGAGCATACCGGCAACGAGCCGATGCCGCATATCGCCAATACGCTGAAGGCGGTGCAGGACTGGCGAGCCGCCCGGCGCTGAACCGGACGCGTCCTAGCGCGGCTTACGCAATGTTAGGCAATCGGCGGTAATCCCCCACGCGTCGCGCTCGTCCTGCGCAACGCAATGGGGAACGGTTCAGGGATGTTCGGCTCGGCTGCCCGTAAACTTGCCGCAGACGATCCCGCACGCCGGCTGTTCGACGCGATCGGCCATTTCCTGGACGAGCACCAGCTCGGCCCCGACCCCGCCAATTACGCTTTTGCCTACCGCGTCATTTCGGCACCCGACGCGCCGCTCGCGCGCACGGTCGCGGCGCTGACCGACGGGCGGGTGCGGCTGACCTCGGCCGATGTCGCTGCGCTCGGCGGAAGCGCCGGCGCGCCCGGCGGCAGCGCAGCCGATCGGGCACAGCTCGACCGGGCCGAAGCGCTGGCGGCGCTGACCCGCGCGCAGGTGCAGGATTTCACCGGGCTGGTCGATGCGATGCGCGCCGAGACCAGCGGCTTCGGCCGCGACCTGGCCGCCAGCGTCGATGCGCTCGACCCCGCCGCGGCGCCCGAGATCGTCACGCTGAGCGCGGCGATGCTGCGCCGGGTCGAAACCTCCGAAGCGCGGCTGGCGGCGGTGACCGACGAAGCCGAAGTGCTGCGCGGCCAATTGGAGGAAGCCCGCGGCGACGCGCGGACCGACGAGCTGACCGGGCTCGCCAACCGGCGTGCGCTGACCGAGGCATACGAGGCGCGGATCGCGGCGGGCGAGCGCTTCTGCATCGCGATCTGCGATGTCGACCGGTTCAAGCATATCAACGACCGTTTCGGGCATCAGGTCGGGGATCGCGTGCTGGGAGCGATCGCCGCCGCGCTGGCCGAGGCGTGCGACGGCGCTTTCGTGGCGCGCTACGGCGGCGAGGAGTTCGCATTGCTCTTCGCGCACGCCGATCTGACTACCGCGTTCGAGACGCTCGATGCGGCGCGGGCGTGCATTGCCGGCAAACGCTACCGCTCGCGCGACGACGATACCCCGCTCGGCGCGATCACTTTCTCGGCCGGGCTGGTTACCGCGGAAGCGGGCGAGGGGTTCACCGATGCCTTCGCCCGCGCCGACCGGCTGTTGTACACGGCCAAACAGGCCGGCCGGAATCTGGTGCAGGCCTGATTCGAAGACTTGGCGGTTTTCGCCATTTCTTGTTGGTGCGGATTGCCAACAACTCGACCGCGCAAAATGTGATGCGTTGTTTCGCAATGGCTTAGCGATCTGGCACGCTCCCTGCAAGGCTCTCGGCATGGCGGTTCGGACGTTCCGACCGCCGGCAAGGGAGAAAGACAATGACCGTTCGTTTCGACATCGCACAGCGCATCCTGGTTTCGGCCGTCGGCGCGCTATTCTTCGCCGGGCTGATGATCAGCGCCGCCGTCCCCGTCATCCCGGTCGCGTGACCGGGACCTGCGGAGAACCATCATGACCCGCTCACTCGTCCTCGGCGCGCTGTCGTTCGCGACCACGATCCTGGTGCTGATCGCACAAACCCCGCCCGCGGTCGCCGGCTAGGCGGGGCTGAGCCCCGCTACGCCGGTGCGGAGCGGCGCATCGGCTTCGCCACGCGAATACGTTCCGATCACGATCCCCGCCGCCAGCACCCGTCCCGCCATCGCCCGGACCATGGCGCCGCGCCCCGGGGTCGCACCGGGGTCGCCGACCCCCTCCCCCAGCGCGAATAGCTGGAACGCGTAGCGGTGGACGCCGTGGCCGGTCGGCGGGTCGGGCGCCAGCCAGCCTTCGCCGAAGAACGAATTGCGCCCCACGTCGCGGCCGTCGTCCGCCCCCGCACCGTCGGGCACGATCGCACCTTCGGCCAGCCGGTGGACGTCGGCCGGCAACCCCCAGATCACCGCATGGACCAGTGGCTGCGGCGCGGGCGCGTCGGCATCCTCGACCAGCAGTGCCAAGCTGCGCGTATGCTCCGGCAGCGGCCCCCATACCAACGGCGGCGACACCCCGGCCCCGTCGGCGGTGAAGCGTTCGGGCAGCCGCGCACCGTCGGCAAAGGCCGGGCTCGACAGGTCGATCGTCGCGAACTCGCCGCCGAGTTCGGCCTGCACGATCGCGAGCTTTTCGGCCCCCGCGCGCGCGTTTTTCAGGGCGGCACCGAGCCAGCGGGGAATGTGTTCGAGCATCGCCGGTCAGAGTGGCGCGCGATCCGCCGCGGCGCAATGGGCGGATCGTATCCCCGTCGCGCCGCGTTCACTCCGAACCAAACGATGGAGCCCGACCATGACCGACCGTACGATCGCCGATCTCGCCGAGAAGATGAAGGACATCGACTTCGCGATGCTCGCGACGCACCATGACGGCAAGATCGCGGCACGGCCGATGAGCAACAACCGCGAAGTCGCATGGGACGGCGACAGCTGGTACTTCACCTGGGAACATTCGCTGATGGCGCGCGACATCGCCGCCGACCCGCGCGTGACGCTGACCTTTCAGGGGACCGCCGGGCTGCTCGGCATGCGGCCGTTCTTCGTCGCGATCGAAGGCGAGGCCGATCTGGTGCAGGACAAGGCGGCGTTCGCCGAGCATTGGACCGCGGGGCTCGACCGCTGGTTCGAACAGGGCGTCGATACGCCGGGGCTGGTGATGATTCATGTCCGCGCGACCCGGGCGCATTACTGGGACGGCGAGGACGAAGGGGAGGTCGCGGTCTAGCGCGCGCCAGCGCACCGGACAGGCGCCGTTCATTTAAACACTGCCAAAGCCGTCGAAACGTGCTAAGCCGTTGAACAGGCGGAGATAAAGATATGAAGCGGCGTCCTTTTGTAGCGATGGTCAGTCTGGTTGCGCTCCTGGCGGGGTGCGGCGGTGGCAGCGGTGGCGGCAGCACGAGCGCGTCGTCGGGAAGCGGGACTGGGACCGGCGGCGGCACCTCGACCACCAACGGCTGTTCGCTGCGCGAGCGGCAGGACTGGGCGGCGGCGCAGTTGCGCGAATGGTATCTGTTCCCGGAAACGCTGCCGGCGTCGCTCGACCCGTCGACCTTTACGACCGTGGGCGATTACATCGACGGGTTGACCGCGACCGCGCGCGGGCAGCGCCGCGACCGGTTCTTCACCTACCTGACCTCGATCGCGCAGGAGAACGCGTTCTACGCATCGGGCGAAAGCGCGGGCTTCGGCATCCGGCTGTCGTACGACACCGCGGCGGGCCGGGTGTTCGTCAACGAGGCGTTCGAGGGCACTTCGGCGCTGGCGGCGGGGATCGACCGTGGCACCGAGATCCTGGCGATCGGCACCGACGCCAGCAATCTGCGCACGGTCAGCGCGATCATCGCCGCGGAGGGCGTTGCCGGCGTGACGAGCGCATTGGGGCCGACGACCGCCGGGACCGCGCGGGTGTTGCGGGTGACCGATGCGGCGGGTGGCGCGCGCACGCTGAACGTCACCAAGACCGTTTACGAGCTGACCCCGGTATCGGCGCGCTACGGCGCGAAGATCGTCAACGATGGCGGCAAGCAGGTCGGCTACCTCAACATGCGGACCTTCATCGAGACGTCGGATTCGGCGCTGCGCAATGCGTTTGCCAGTTTCCGCGCGGCGGGCGTCACCGAAGTCGTGATCGACCTGCGCTACAACGGCGGCGGGCTGGTCTCGATCGCCGATCTGTTCGGCAATCTGCTCGGCCGCAACCGCTCGACCAGCGACGTGTTCAGCTTCACGACCTTCCGGCCGGAAAAGTCGTCGAGCAATTCGACCCGGCGTTTCTCGCCGCAGTCGCAGTCGATCGCGCCGACCAAGATCGCCTTCATCGGCACCGGCGGCACCGCATCGGCGAGCGAGTTGGTGATCAACGGGATGCGGCCTTATCTGGTCAACAACCAGGCGCTGGTCGGGACCAACACCTTCGGCAAGCCGGTCGGACAGATCGCGCTCGACAAGGCGGCGTGCGACGACCGGCTGCGGGTGCTCGCCTTTTCGACGCAGAACGCCAACAACGCGGGCTTCTATTACGACGGGCTGGCGCCGGTGGTCGAACAGTCGTGCCAAGCCGCGGACGACGTCAACTTCCCGCTAGGCGATCCGCGCGAAGCTTCGTTTGCGCGGGCGCTCGACTTCCTGGCCGGACGGGGCTGCACGCGGATTTCGGAAGCCGAGCGGACGACGGCATCGGCGCGGAACGCCAGCACCGCGACCAGCCGCGAGTTGATCACACCCGACCGCCCGACTACACCGCAGCGCGAGGTGCCGGGATCGTTCTGATCGTCTGGCCGGGAGAGCCGACATGGCCAAGGGTCAGAAGAAGTCGAACAAGGAAGTCCGCAAGCCCAAGGCGGAAAAGCCCAAGTCGATCGCAGCGAACCAATCGACCAAGGACAAGCCGGTCGCGATCACGACCTTGAGGAACTAGTCGATACGGGCCGGGGATGTCCCCGGCCCACTTCGTTTCAGGCCGGTTCGGTGACCGCTTCGGCCTTCGCATTGACCTTCGACTTGGCCATTTCGGTCAGTTTGTCGTCGGTCGCATATTCCTCCGCCAGCGTTTCGCCGAGGATGCTCGCAATCTCGGTCCGGCCGAGCTGTTCCGCCCAGGTCACGAGCGTGCCGTAGCGGGTGATCTCGTAATGCTCGACCGCCTGCGCGGCGGCGATCAGCGCGGCGTCGAGCACTGCCTTATCGGCGATTTCGCCGGCGGTCTCATTGGCTTCCTTGATGATCCCGTCGATCGCCGGGCAGGTCACTGCCTTGGCCTTTTCGCCGAGCAGGTCGAAGATCCGCTCGAGCCGCGCGATCTGGCCCTCGGTCTCGGTCAGATGCTGCTGAAAGCCCGCCTTCAGTCCCGCGTCGGTCGCCTTGTCGATCATCTTCGGCAGCGCCTTGGTGATCTGATTCTCGGCATAATAGACGTCCTGCAGCTGATGCAGGAACAGGTCGTCGAAGGTTTCGATGTCTTTGCTGAACAGGCCCATGTCGGCGCTCCTGGTGATTATGAGGTCGTGCGCCGGGCGCGAAAAGGGGGAGCGCCCGGCGTGCGCGGACAACGGGCGACGGCGGGAATAGATGCCGTGCCCGCCCGCGCAAATTTGGTTGATTTCGATCAACCGGGCCGCCCTTACGTTTCCTTAGCTTTACGGGGTCGCGCGCTTTTTTCGCTTCGCGCGGCGGGCGGCGCGCGCGGCTTCGGCGTCGGCGGCCTCGACCCGGGCGACGGTGTCCCAGAACCAGTCGCCCGTGCTTTCCGCCACGGCCGGCGGCGAGTCGAAAGGTTCGCGCGGGATGCCAGCGTCCTCCCGCGCGGCGGCGTCGGGATAATCGCGGCGGAAGCGTTCCTCCTCCGCGGCATCGGCGGCTTCGCCAGCGATGAGGTCGGCAAGCGCCTCCGGCGGCATCAGTTTGTGCGGGTCGGCGGGGGTGACGGGGGCGAGCGCGGCGAGCGCGGCCTCCACCGGCGGGATCGCGGGCGGCTGCGTCAGCGTGCGACCGCCGCCGCCGCCGCCGCCGCCGCGTTCGCCGAGCGCACCGAAGCGTTCGGGAAAAAAGCCGCGCAGCAGGAAGATGGTCAGCTTGTCCGAATACAACCGGCGCCCGCCGATCCGTTGCCCGTCGCGGTCGAGGATCGGGATGTCCTGACCGTTGATGACGCGGTCGAAGGCGAGATCGAGCAGCGCCTTGCCGGCCTGATCGATGGCGGCGTCCCACGCCCGCGCGAACCCCGCCGCATCGGCCGCGCGGCGCAGCGCGTAGCAGGCCTGGGTCGACATCCCGACCGCGCGGGCGGCTTCGGCGACGAGCCCGCTGTCGGCGAGCGCTTCGATGAAGCGGCGTTGCAGCGCGGGGGTCCAGCCGTCGCTGCGCTGGCGCTGGCGCGGGACCGGCAGCCAGTCATAGTCGTCGGGATCGAAGCCGTGCGCGTCGCGCTGCGCGGGCGGCGCGGCAGAGGCAGTAGCGGCCGGGACGGCGGCGGGCGGAGCGGGGTCGAGCGGATCGTGGGGCATCGACGAGGGTAAGACAGAAGCCGCGCGTGTAGGACAGGGCTTTTTTCCTGATGCGGTCTAGCGAACCTGCGTCGCGACGAGCGTGCCGGCCGGGGACGGGCGGCACAGCGCGGCGGCGGGGACCGCGGGGTCGAGCCAGCGGGCGTAGTCGGGGGGCGTGAGCACGACGACCTGGCGCGAGTGATAGGGCGCGATGTCGGGGCCGGGTTCGCAGGTCAGCATCGCCCACGCTTCCCCCACCGCGGGGTCGCTGCGCCAGATGCCGGCGATGCAGAACCAGGCGTGGCCGGGGACGGTGAACGCCCATTTCGATTTCAGCGGCTGCTTCGCAGGCTTGGGCGCGGCGGGATCGGGCTGCGGCGGCGCGGTGAATTCGAAGAAGCCGTCGACCGGGATCAGGCAGCGCTGGCCCACGGCGATGGTGCGACCGTCGGCGCGGAAATTGTAAACCGGCTTGCCGCGCCCCGCCCCACCGCCCCCCGCCCCGCCGCCCGGCCAGCTCCAGCGGCGAGTGACCATCTCGGCCTCGCCCGCGGCGGACGAGTCGGCAGTCGGGCGGATGATCTCGAGCCGATCGGTGATGCGGATGCTGTCGAGCGGCGGGAAATTGGGTTTCCCTTCCGGAAAGCGCAGCGGGATGCGGGTCTGCCCCCAATCCTGCGCGACTTCGCCGAGCTGGGTGCGGCGGTAGGCTTCGTTGCACATGGCGGCAGGATAGCGCGGCGCGGCGGCCGCCGGGAGTGGGCTTGTCGCGGCGCAGAAGGTGGCGCAGACTTTCGCGCACGGCGGGGGGGGAAGATCATGAACAGCAAATTGGTGCGGGCGGTCGGCGTGGTCGGCGCGCTCTTCAACCTGGGCGGGGTGCAGGCGTATCTGGCGCACGTCGGGATGTTCGGGCCGGACGCGGCGGCGGTGCCCGCGGGCAGCCCGGCGCTGCCGGTGTGGGTCACGTCGGCGTTCGCGATCGCGGTATTCGCCGGGGTGATCGGCAGCGTCGGGCTGGCGTTGCTCAAGCGCTGGGCGCGACCGGTGCTGTGGACGGCGTTCGTCGCATCGGTGCTGAACTGGGGCTGGGTGCTGACCTACAGCGCGGCGGCGTCGGTATCGCTGGGGGTGAGCGTGATCGTCGTGTCGCTGCTGCTGGCGGTGGTGGCGCAGCGTGGCGTGCGGGTAGGCTGACCCCGACGCGGGGGTGGGTCCCGCCGGATGCTGCCGAAGGCTTGCGCAGCCGCCCGAACTCCCGGAAGGCGTCGTCATGGTCTTTTACCAGCATCTCGGCAGCGCATTGGTGCCCGGTGGCGTCGAAATCAGGCTGTACAAGCACGACGACGATTATTCGATCCTGCTCCCCAACGACGAGCTGATGAGCACGCGGATGCGGGCTTCGGAGGACACGCTGGCGGTGCAGTCGCTGGCGCGGATCGGGCATTGCGCGGCACCGCAGGTGCTGATCGGCGGATACGGCATGGGGTTCACGCTGCGCGCGGCGCTCGCCGCGGGCGGGCCCGGCGTGCACGTGACCGTCGCCGAGATCGTTCCCGAGATCATCGCCTGGGCGCGCGGGCCGATGGCCGAGGTAACCGCCGGCTGCATCGACGACCCGCGCGTCACGATCGACCTGCGCGATGTCGCCGCCCCCATCCTGGAGTCGCATGCGCGCTTCGACGCCATCCTGCTGGATGTGGACAATGGCCCGGACGGCGTCGTCCGCCGCGACAATGACGGGTTGTACGCGATGGGCGGGCTGGCCGCCGCGTGGCGGGCGCTGCGGCCACGCGGCGTGCTCGCGGTGTGGTCCGCGAAGCCCGATGCGGGATTCACCAGACGCCTCAAGCGCGCGGGGTTCGCGGTCGAGATCGCGAAGGTCAAATCGCGCGACGACGGCAAGGGCCCCCGCCACCTGATCTGGTTCGCGCGCAAGGCGGTTTGAGGGAGTGTGCCGCGGGGCGGTGGTCGGGCGCGAATGTGGGGTGGTGGACCGCGATCAGGCTGCGGGGTGGCCGGGTGCGAATTCCACGAGGTCCCAGCGGTTGCCGTACAGATCGCGCCACACCGCGACCCGGCCGTATGCGTAGTCGGTCGGCGGGCGGACCCATTCGACCCCGGCGGCGGTGAAGGCGGCATGATCGCGCGCGAAATCGTCGGTGGCGAGAAAGAGGAAGACGCGGCCGCCGGCCTGGT
>JAZKGJ010000107.1:0-7419 GCA_040385975.1 Pseudomonadota bacterium
CGACGATCTCGGCGATCGGGGCGATGTCGCCGTCCATCGAATAGACGCTTTCGAACGCGACCAGCTTGGCGCGGCCGGGTTCGACCTGCGACAGCAATTCGTCGAGATGCGCGACGTCGTTGTGGCGCCAGACCCGGCATTCGGCGCGGCTGTGGCGGATGCCCTCGATCATGCTGGCGTGGTTGAGCGCGTCGGAGAATACCACGCAGCCTGGCAACCGCGCCGCCAGCGTCCCCAGCGCCGCCCAGTTCGACACGTAACCGCTCGTGAAGATCAGCGCCGCTTCCTTGCCGTGCAAATCAGCGAGTTCCGCCTCGAGCAGGACGTGCTGATGATTGGTACCCGAGATATTGCGCGTGCCCCCTGCACCCGCGCCGCAGCGGTCGAGCGTTTCGTGCATCGCGCTCAGCACCTTGGGGTGCTGGCCCATGCCGAGATAGTCGTTCGAGCACCACACGGTCACGTCGACGACCTCGAAACTGTCGGTCCAGCGCTTGGCGCGCGGAAAGCTGCCGGCCTGGCGCTCCAGTTCGGCGAAGACGCGGTAGTTGCCGGCCTCGCGCAGCCCGTCGAGCTGTTCCGCGAACATCGCGTCGTAATTCATCGCCCACTCCCCAAATATTCGATGCCGGCGGCTTTTGCCGCTCGGTTGGTCTTGCTTGCCCAGTGAAACAGCTTCGCGTCGCGCAGCGGCAGCACCAGGAACAGATGTTCGACGACGCCGAGCACCGCGAGGCCCGCGAGCAGCGTCCCGGTGGCCGCCGCGCCGCTGGCCGCGGGTGCCGCCTCGGCGGCGGTCCAGGCCCAGATCGCCAGTCCGCTGCCGAACGCGATCGAGAACGGAAACAGCGGGTTCATGCGCCGGTTGCGGAAATAGCTTTTCAGATAGGCGAGATGCTCCGGAAACACCTCGTCGCTCAAATTGGGGACCCCCAGGTACAGGTTGAACTTGGCCGAGAGCCTGAGCGCGAACAGCAACAGGAAGGTCAGCGGCGCGGCCTGATTGGGCTGGCCCCAGGTCAGCGCGAACAGCGCCAGCGCGGTCGCCGCAATCGCCAGCTCGTGGTGGATGACGGTCGCGGTCGCGGCCTTGAAGCGCGCCCAGCCGACCGCATCCGGCGGACATTCGGCCCGGTTGGGGCCCGCGACTTCGCCCATCAGGAAGCTCATCTCGTGCCAGCCCCAGATCACGATCGCGGCGGCGAAGCCGACATAGGCACCGCTCTCGCTCGCGTCGCCGGCGCGTGCCCACACCGCGACCAATGCACCGATCGCGACCAGCCCGGCGAGCGTCAGGCTGGTGCGGAAGGTCGCGCGCGGGCGGCTGTCGAGCCACACGATCGCGGCGGTGCCGATGAACCACATCAGCAGCGCGAAAAGGAGCGGCGGGATGCTCACCAGGCCGGGACCAGCCGGACGTTGGCGGGCGCGGCGTTGCGCTTGACCGGGGTCAGGTAGAGCCGGACGAACGCGGCGGCGGCGGCGGCGGTCAGTGCGGCGCGCTTCACGCCGCCGATCAATCCGCCCTGCCGCTTCGCCGCCTCGATGCCGCGCGCGATCGTCCGCATCCGCTCCAGCCCGCGGGCGAAGCGCGGACTGTCGGTGTCGAGGACGACCGGGAACACCTGGCGGGTGATTTCCGAGCAGATCGTGAAGACGCGGCGGTCGTATTCGGTCGGGTCGATCCCGAGCGCGGTGTGGAACGCGGGGCGGTTGTGATCGCGCACGTACATCGTCGCATAGACCGCGACCAGGAAGAAGCGGATCCAGTATTTGTTGATGCCGCTCAAGAGCTTGGGATCGGTCCGCATCAGGATGGCGAACGCATCGCCGTGGCGGAATTCGTCGTTGCACCACAGTTCGAACCAATCGAAGATCGGGTGGAAGCGCAGTTCGGGATGCTTCGCCAGGTGGCGGAAGATCGTGATATAGCGCGCGTAGCCGATCTTTTCCGACAGGTACGTCGCGTAGAAGATGAACTTGGGCCGGAAATAGGTGTATTTCTTGGTCCGGGTCAGGAAGCCGAGATCGACCCCGATGCCGGCATCCTTCAGCGTGTCGTTGATGAAGCCGGCGTGACGGCTCTCGTCGCGGCTCATCAGCTTGAACAGCTGTTTGACGTCGGGATTCTTCACCCGCTTGGCGATCTCGGCATAGAGAATGCAGCCCGAGAATTCGGCGGTGAGCGAACTGATCAGGAAGTCGGTGAATTCCTGCCGCAAGCCTTCGGGCAGGCTTTCGATCACCCCATCGAACGCCTGCGTGCGCTTGAAGTGCAGCTTGTTGGGGTCGTCCGCCATTTCCTTGATCAGCGCGTCCCATTCGTGGCGCACCCCCGACACGTCGATTCGGTCCATCGCCGCGAAATCGGTGGTGTAGAACCGCGGGGACAGCACGGTATCCTCGCGCGCGATCGCCATCGCGTCTTCGCTGGTCGCGGGCTTGATTGGGGTGATGGCGTTCATACCGTGGCCTTGTCGGAAAAGCTGACTTCGTAGAGTTCGGTCATCTCGAAATGACCGGCGAATTTGGTCCACAGCCGTTCGGCGGTGCTGGCGCGCTCGACCGTGGCGATGCGATCTTCGACCCGGCGCTCGCCGAACGCCACGCTGATCGGTGCGCCGTGGACGCGGACGCGGTCGCCGGGACCGACTTCATAGCCGTCGGCCAGCACCACGTTGGCGCGGCAGAATTCGTCGCTGAGTTCGACCTCGACCCGGCATGGCGTGTCGAAGCGGGTCCGGCGCAGCGCGATCACCGGCGCGCGCTCCCGGCTTGCGCGGGCAGCAATGCGGCGAAGGCGGCACGGTTGGTGGTGCCGAACGCGGTCAGCTCGATCGAGCGGCCGGTCGCGCTGTCGGTCAGCGACAATTCGCCGTCTCGCCACAATGTCAGGTTGAACGGTGGTGCATCGCCGATTCCGCGCGCGCGGCGGTCGCGCGCCAGCCCGCGCATGACCCCGCGGATGAAGCCGGTCTGCTCGCCCGCCGCGATCACCGACGCGGTGCCGCCGGTCCGCACATCCTCGATCACCACTGCGCCGTCGGCGCGGTCGCGAAAGCGCAGGTCGCGCGAGGCGACCGGTGCGACCTTCGTCTCGGCGCGCAGCGCGACGGGCGAGGCGGCGGCGGGCACGCCGGCGAGGCGCACGAAGGTCGTGGCGGTCAGCGCGAACAGCACCAGCGCGCCGGCGATCACCAGCGTCCCGCGCGGCAGCATGTCGGCATGGGCTGGAGTCGTGCTCACGCCGCCTGCGCCTCCGCAAAGACCGGTAGCGGCCGGGCCGGGCTTTCCACCGGCGCAGTCCGTCCTTCGGGCACGACGGCCAGGCACGTCCGCGCGATCAGCGCCGCGACGTTGGCGGCACCGGGCACCGCGCGCAGCATCGGCTGCGGCTTGCTGATCTTCATCGGGCGGGCGTGCGGCCACAGCGCAACGAAGCCGAGCCGCGGCGTGCCGAGCAGGGTCAGCGGCAGGTCACCGGTCCCGTCGGGGCGCGCCGCCAGATCGACCGAACCAATCATCGCCAGCGGCAGGTTGATGCACTTGGGCACCGCAATTCCGATCCGCAGTACGATTCGGCGGTTGGTCAGCGTGTAGATCGTGGTGCGCGCCGAGCCCCACGCGATCAGGTGGAGCAGCGCCACCCCGATCACCCCGAGCGTCGCGGTGATCGCGACCCCGCTGTAGCTCCCGTCGGCGAACACCAGCGCGATCGCGGTCAAAGCCACGAAATAGCCCGCGATCAGCCGGGTGTGGAATGCGGTCCGCGCCAGCGAACGCCACTCGGGCGACCCCTGCCACAGGATGTTCTCACCCGCCGGCAACAGTCCCGGCAGCCCCGGGATCGGCTCGATCTCATATTCGCTCACAGATACGGCTCCTGCCGGGCGGCGTTGGCGTAGAGATAGCCGCCACCGAAATAGGCCGCGACCCGCTCTTCCTCATACAGCGTGATCTGCCCGGGAGTCGCGGGCCGCGGCACCCCGGCGAATTGCGCGGCATTCAGCGCATCGACGACGACCCGGCGACGGCGCCGGTCGACCCTAGCCATCATCATCGGCGCGAGCACGCCATCCTGCAGCTGGATGTAGCGCACGAGCCGGTCGGAGCGATCGATCCACAGGTCGCTGACATTGCCCGCGACCGCGCCGTCGGCCCCGACCACCGGCCACCCGGTCAGGTCCGAATCCTCGCGCGCGGTCCAGAAATCGGGCGCACTGCTCAGCGGGACAATCCGCGGATGACCTTCCATGTCGAGATCGGGCCGGTCGGCGCGGTCGGCCCAGGCGGCCGGGCCGATGCCGTCGGTCAGCGGATTGCCGGTCGGCGCATAGGGCGCACCCGCGAAGCGATCGGTGCGACGGGCGGCGATATCGACCGGCTCGCGGCCCTTGGTCGGGGCGGTGACGACGCCGTGCCCGAACGGCAGCAGGAACGACTTGGTCGACCCGGTGTGGAGCACGCCGCCCGGCGTATCGAGCCGGCCCGACATCTCGTCCTCGAGCGGATAGCCCTCACGGCGGTCCTCGCGGCGCAGGTAGAAGACCAGCACGATGAAGAACAGCACGAAGGCGTAGAACACGAGCAGCGCGACATCGATGCCGGGGGTGAGTTGCGGGTTCACGGGCGTTCCTTTCAGATCGGGAATTCGCTGAGGCCGAAGCGGGTGGACGATGACGCGGACGCAGGGTGGGCCGATCGCGTGCCACGCACAAGCGGGCCGAGCGCGATGAGCGTGGCGAACAGCAGGACGATTTCTACGCAATACACGACCGCATAGCCCGTGCCGGGGCCGGCCAGCGTCGCGCCGAGCCGGTTGGCGACCGCCGCGCTCGACACCGCGTCGCGCGCAAACGCGCCGATCGTGATCGCCAGCCCGGCCGCGGTCGCTTGCACCGCGCCCCATGCGCCCAGCGCCAGGCCGTTGCTGCGCTCGCCATCGCTCAGCGCCATCGCCGCGGTCAGCGTGCCAACCGCGAACAGCCCTGCGCCTGCGCCGATCAGCGTCGCGCCGGTTCCCAGCAAGGCGGGTGCCTGGAGCGGCCCGGCGAAGATCACGCACAGGAACGCGGCGATTCCGCCGACCGCGCCATATCCGGCCAGCCGGTGTGGATCGGCCCCGCGCGCAAGCTGGCGCGCGGCCCAGGTGAACCCGGCCAGCATCCCCGCCGCCCAGAGCGCGGTGAGCGAGGTCGTCGCGCCCACCGACAGCCGCAGGATCTGGCCGCCATAGGGTTCGAGCAGCACGTCCTGCATACTGAACGCCGCGGTACCGATCGCGACCGCGATCAACAGCCGGCGGGTGTTCGGCTGGGCGATGAAGTCCGCCCACACCGCCCGGAACGCGGGTCTTGCGACGGTCTCGCCCGGCGCGGCGCGGTGGCGCGCCTCCTGTTTCCACAAAGCGATGATGTTGAGCGCCATCGTCAGCACCGCGGCACCCTGCACGATCTGGACCAGCTTGGTCGGGGTGAAGTCCGCCAGCGCGCGACCGATGATCAGCGCGCTGACCAGCATCCCGACCAGCAGCATGACGTAGAGCAAGGCAACGACGCGCGGCCGGGCGTGCGCGGGGGCTAGGTCGGTCGCCAGCGCGAGGCCTGCGGTCTGCGTGGTGTGCATCCCCGCGCCGATCAGCAGGAATGCGACCGCCGCCCCGATCTGCCCGACCACCGCCGGCCCGTCGCCTTCGCCGGTCATCACCAGCAACGCGAACGGCAGCAGCGCCAGCCCGCCGAATTGCAGCAGGGTGCCGAACCAGATGTAGGGAACGCGCCGCCACCCCAGCACCGAGCGGTGCGTGTCCGACCGAAACCCGATCAACGCGCGCAGCGGCGCGAACAGCAGCGGCAGCGACACCATCGCCGCGACGACCGTCGCGGTCATGCCGAGCTCGACGATCATCACCCGGTTGAGCGTGCCGGTCAGCAGCACCGCGGCCATCCCGACCGACACCTGGAACAGCGACAGCCGCAGCAGCCGGCCCAAGGGCAATTCTTGGGTCGCGGCATCGGCGAACGGCAGGAAACGCGTCCCGACGCGGTTCCAGAAGGTACCGCTTCGCAAAGCCCCAATCCGCAAGGCGACCCCGCGGCTCATCCGGTGATCACCTCCAGCGCGTGGCTGGTGTAGAAACCGCTCGCGACCCGCTGGCTGCGGCCGATCCGGACGGCGGGCACTTCAGCCGCGATCAACTCGCGCAGCACCGCCTCACGCACCGGCTCGATCGCCGGCGCGCGGTCGCCGCGCGGGAACAGCTTGCCGACTTTGTGCATCGCGACCAGCGGCAGCGACGACGGCGCGAACGTGAACAGCATCGAGCGCGATGTTCGCGCGGCGACTGCGGCCAATACGTCGACGATATCGGCGGCGCGGTAATGGATGAGCGAATCCATCGCGACGACATGATCGAACTGCCCAAGCGCCGGATCGCGCATATCGCCGACCCGCCAGTCGATCTTCAGCCCCAGGGGCGCGCGGTCGCGGGCGACATCGACCAGGCTGCCTGCCACGTCGATCGCCACCACCGCGGCCCCGCGCCGGGCGGCTTCGACCGCCAGCGCGCCGGTCCCGCAGCCCGCGTCGAGCAGCCGGAACCCGGTCATGTCCGCGGGCAGCCACGCCAACAGCGTCGCGCGCATCCGGTCGCGGCCCGCGCGCACCGTCGCGCGGATGCCGCTGACCGGCGCGTCGCTGGTCAGCCGCTCCCAAGTCTTGGCGGCGGTGCGGTCGAAATAGGTTTCGAGCCGCGCGCGACGATCGTCGTAGGTCGAGGTCATCGCAGCGTTCATTCGAACCCCAGAAACTCGAAGATGTCGCGGTCCTTCATCGGCTCTGCATCGAGTGGTTCGCAGCCCGCCCACATCTGCGCGGCGAGGCGCTTGTACTCGTCGCATACTGCGGCGACTTCGGGGGTCTGCTCCATCTCGAACAAGGTGCATTTCTTGAGCCGGCTACGACGAATCGCGTCGAGATCGGGGAAATGCGCGAGCGTCTTCAGCCCCACTGCCGCGTTGAACCGATCAATCTCGTCGGTGGCGGCGCTGCGGTTGGCGATCACGCCCGCCATCCGCACATCGTAATTCTTGGCCTTCGCCTTGATCGCCGCGACGATCCGATTCATCGCGAAGATGCTGTCGAAGTCGTTCGATGCGACCACCACCGCGCGCTCGGCGTGCTGCAGCGGCGCGGCGAACCCGCCGCACACCACGTCGCCCAGCACGTCGAACAGGACGACGTCGGTTTCTTCGAGCAAATGATGCTGCTTGAGCAGTTTGACCGTCTGGCCGACGACATAACCGCCGCAGCCGGTGCCCGCCGGGGGGCCGCCCGCCTCGACGCACATCACGCCATTATAGCCTTCGAACATATAGTCTTCGGGGCGCAATTCCTCGCTGTGGAAATTGACCGTTTCGA
>JAZKGJ010000108.1:0-6817 GCA_040385975.1 Pseudomonadota bacterium
CGGCCGACGCCTTCATCATCACCGGATAGCCGATCTCGCCCGCGATCTTCACCGCGGCGTCGGTGTCGGCGATCTCGCCCAGGAAGCCGGGGACGACGTTGACGCCCGCGGCCTTCGCCAGCTTCTTCGACTCGATCTTGTCGCCCATCGCCGCGATGGCCTTGGGGGGCGGGCCGACGAAGGCGATCCCGGCGTCGGCGCAGGCCCGCGCGAAGCTCTCGCGCTCGCTAAGGAAGCCGTAGCCGGGGTGGATTGCGTCGGCGCCGGTTTCCTTGGCGGCGAGCAGGATCAGCTCGGCCTTGAGGTAGCTTTCGGCGGCAGGGGCGGGGCCGAGCCGCACCGCTTCGTCCGCCATCAGCACATGCGGTGCGCGCGCGTCGGCGTCCGAATAGACCGCGACGGTGGCGATCCCCATCCGCTTGGCGGTGCGGAACACCCGGCACGCGATCTCACCGCGATTGGCGACCAGGATTTTCTTGAACACTAGTGAGCCCTTCGACGCAGGATCAGCCAAACAGCCCCGAGATACGCGAGGCAGTTTGCCAACATGAAGATTTCGCCGCCCGAAGCTGCGAGACCCCAAGGATAGGTGAATACAAGAACCAGATACCAGACGACAAACAGCGCAATCGCTGCCCAAACTTTCACTCCGCCGCCTCCACCCTTTCGTCATCCCGGGCTTGACCCGGGATCCCGCTTCTTTCGCGGTCAAGGCAGCTGGACCCCGGCTCAAGGCCGGGGTGACGGGAGAAGGGTATTGGCCCCATCGCCCGCAGGCCCAGTTTCGCGAACAGCGCGGCGTCGTGGTCGTCGCCGGCGTTGGCGGCGGTCAGCAGCTTGTCCCCGGTGAAGATCGAGTTCGCGCCCGCCAGGAAACAGAGCGCCTGGGTCGCCTCGCTCATGCTCTCGCGGCCAGCGCTCAGGCGGACCATGCTCTCCGGCATCGCGATCCGCGCGACCGCTACCGTCCGCACGAATTCGATGTCGTCGATCTTCGCCAGCGGCGTGTCGGCGAGCATGTCGCCCAGCACCGTGCCCTTCACCGGCACCAGCGCGTTGATCGGGACGCTGCCGGGATGTTCGGGCAGCGTCGCCAGCGCGTGGAGGAAGCCGACGCGGTCTTCGCGGGTCTCGCCCATTCCGACGATCCCGCCGCTGCACACGTTGATCCCCGCGCCGCGCACTGTCGCCAGCGTGTCGAGCCGGTCCGCGAACGTGCGCGTACCGATCACGTCGCCGTACTTTTCCGGCGAGGTGTCGATATTGTGGTTGTAGTAATCGAGCCCCGCGGCGGCGAGCGCGTCGGCTTGCGGTGGGGTCAGCATCCCCAGCGTCATGCAGGTCTCCAGCCCCATCGCCCGCACCCCCGCGACCATCTGAGCCAGCGCGGGGATGTCCTTGTCCTTCGGGTTGCGCCACGCCGCGCCCATGCAGAAGCGGGTCGAGCCGTGGTCCTTGGCCTGCGCCGCGGATTGCAGGACGGCCTGCACGTCCATCAGCTTGGTGGCCTTCAGCCCGCTGTTGGCGTGGACCGATTGCGAGCAATAGCCGCAATCCTCCGGGCAGCCGCCGGTCTTGATCGACAGCAGGGTCGAGAGCTGCACCGCCCCCGCGTCGTGCTGCGCGCGGTGGACTTCGGCGGCTTGGAAGACGAGCTCGGTGAAGGGCAGGTCGAACAGCGCGGCCAGCTCGGCGCGGGTCCAGTCGGTGCGGGGTGCCATCGCGGTGTTCACAGCTTCAGCGACCGGGTAAACAGATAGACGAACATTCCGAGCCCAACCATCAGCAGCAATGGCGCGGCCGATCGCGACAGGTCGCGCGCCGCGACCGGCTTGCCCCCCATCCGCGCATCGACGATCTGGCCGGTCGCGACGAACGACATCAACGCGGCCAGGCCGATGGTCGCAACCGCGCCGACCAGCAGCCCGGCTTGTCGTCCCTGGACCTTGTCCGCGAGCGCGAGCACGCCGCCCAGCGAGAATAGGCACAGCGAAGTGATATGCTTGCAGAAATCGTACAGCATCCACGCCCCGTCCTGAGCATGAGCGCCTTCGCCATCGTCGGTCATGCCGGGGTCTCCTCCGCGTGGGGCCAGTTGTTTCGCGACATCATCGGCCCGCCTGACCGAGATAGGAGCTGAAGAGCACGAACAGGAACGCGCCGATCCCGCCGCCGTACAGCGCGGGGGTCAGTCGCAAGCCGTATTTGAGGACGAGCGGGCTGCGCGGTTTGACGCCCTTTGCGAGCTGGACGAGATCGGTCTGGCATTGCAGCGCGATCAGGCCCGAGAGCGCGACGGGAACACTGACCGCGACGATGTGCCAGGGTTCGAACTGCCGCCCGAACACCGATTCGGACAGCGTCAACACGCCGCCGAGCGTGATCATGCACAGCGACGTGAAACTCTTGAAGAAATCATATGCCAGGAAGTCGGGATCGATGCGCTCGCCGCTTCGGGCCGGCTGGTCGGTTTCGGGTAGGTTTTCGCTCATTCCGCGGCCTCCTGCATCGGTGCCCAATTGTGGCCGAGCAGCCGCAGCACCTCCTCCGCCGCGGCGATCAGATTGGTGCCGGGTCCGAAGATCGCCTGCACCCCGGCGTCGCGCAGCAGCTGGTAATCGGCGGCGGGGATGACGCCGCCCGCGACGACGCGGATGTCGGCGCGGTTCGCGTCGCGCAGATGGCCGATGAGTGCGGGGATCAGCGTCTTGTGCCCCGCGGCGAGGCTGGAGGCGCCGACCACGTCGACATCCTTGGCGATCGCCAGCGCAGCGGCTTCATCGGGGGTTTGAAAGAGCGGGCCGGGGACGATCTCGAACCCCAGGTCACCGAACATCGAACTGACCAGATTGGCGCCGCGGTCGTGGCCGTCCTGCCCCATCTTGGCGACCAGCATCCGCGGTTTGCGGCCCAGGCGGCGGGTCGTCGCGGCGACGCCTTCCTCCAGCCGCGCCCAGCGCGCGTCGGAGTCGTACGCGCCGCCGTAGATGCCGCTGACCGGGGTCGGGTCGGTGCCGTAACGGCCGAACACGTCCTCCATCGCGAGGCTGATCTCGCCGAGCGTCGCGCGGGCGCGGGCGGCGGTGACCGCGAGGGCCAATAGATTTGTTTCCACACCCCGTTCGTCCTGAGCTTGTCGAAGGACGGGCTCGGACTCACGTGCTTCGACAGGCTCAGCACGAACGGCGGGATTATGGCGGGCCGCTTTTCGCAACGCATCCAGCGCGGCCCGACACGCGCCATCATTCCGCGCGGCCTTGGTCGTCGCGATCCGGCGGACCTGCGCGTCGCGGACCGCGTGGTTGTCGATGTCGAGCGTGTCCATCGCGGCTTCTTCGGCCAGCCGGTAGCGGTTGACCCCGACGATCACGTCCTCGCCGCGATCGACGCGCGCCTGTTTGGCGGCGGCGGCTTCCTCGATCATCGCCTTGGGCCAGCCCGCCGCGACCGCCTTCGCCATCCCGCCTTCACTCTCGACGCGCTCGATGATCTCCCACGCGCGGTCGCACAAATCCTGCGTCAGCGCCTCGATGTAATAGCTGCCGCCCAGCGGATCGACGACCCTGGTGACGCCGGTCTCCTCCTGGATCACCAATTGCGTGTTGCGCGCGATCCGCGCGGTGAAATCGGTCGGCAGCGCGACGGCTTCGTCCAATGCATTGGTGTGGAGCGACTGCGTGCCCCCGAGCGCCGCGGCGAGCGCTTCGACCGTGGTGCGGATGACGTTGTTGTAGGGGTCCTGTTCTTGCAGGCTGACGCCGCTGGTCTGGACATGCGTGCGCAGCATCTTCGAACGGTCGAGCTTCGCGCCGAGCATCGTCATCGCGCGGTGCCAGAGCGTGCGCGCGGCGCGCAGCTTGGCGATCTCCATGAAGAAATTCATGCCGACGTTGAAGAAGAACGACAGCCGCCCCGCGAACGCATCGGCGTCAAGTCCCGCGGCCTGCGCGGCGCGGACATATGCCATCCCGTCGGCGAGCGTGAACGCGAGCTCCTGGACGATCGTCGAGCCGGCTTCCTGAATATGATAGCCGCTGATCGAGATGCTGTTGAACTTGGGCATTTCGGCGCTGGTGTAGGCGATGATGTCGGCGACGATCCGCATCGATGGGTCGGGCGGGTAGATGTAGGTGTTGCGGACCATGAACTCCTTGAGGATGTCATTCTGGATGGTGCCGTCGAGCTTGGCGCGGTCCACGCCCTGTTCCTCGCCGGCGACGATGAAGAAGGCGAGGATCGGGATGACCGCGCCGTTCATGGTCATCGACACCGACATCTGGTCGAGCGGAATGCCGTCGAACAGGATTTTCATGTCCTCGACACTGTCGATCGCGACGCCGGCCTTGCCGACGTCGCCGGTGACGCGGGGGTGGTCGCTGTCGTAGCCGCGGTGGGTAGCGAGGTCGAAGGCGACGCTCAGCCCTTTTTGCCCCGCGGCCAGGTTGCGGCGATAGAAGGCGTTTGATTCCTCGGCGGTGGAGAAACCGGCGTACTGGCGGACCGTCCAGGGCCGGCCGGCATACATCGACGCGCGCACGCCGCGGGTGAAGGGCGCGAACCCGGGCAGGCCGGGGTCGGCGGTCACGTCGGCGGCGGTGTAGAGCGGCTTGACCGCGATCCCCTCGGGCGTGTGCCAGTGGAGGTCGCGGTCCTTCACTTCCTTCGCGGCGAGCGCTTGCCAGTCGGTGACGGTGGGTTTGTCGGTCATCGCGCTTGCCCTAACCCAATCCGTTCGGTTCGAGTAGCCGTCGAGCTTGTCGAGATGGCGTATCGAGAACGCCTTGGAAGCGACTTCTTGACGGGCGCATCTCGACAAGCTCGATGCTGCTCGAAGCGAACGGGAAGTGGGAATTACTGCCCGCTAAAGCTCGGTTTTCGCTTCTCCAGGAAACTGCGCGCGCCCTCCGCTGCGTCGGGGCCGCGCATCGCCTCGCGCTGGTCGTTCGCCTCGCGCGCCAGTGCGGTGGCGTAGTCGCTGTCGAGCGCCGCGTTGATCGCGCGCCGCGCGAGGCCGAGCGCGCGGGTCGGGCCGGCCGCGAGCCGCTCGGCCAACGCAAACGCATCGGCGTCGAGCGCGTCGTCGGCGACGACCCGGTGGATCAGCCCCCATTCCAGCGCCTTGGCGGCGGGGACGCGTTCGCCGAGCAGCGCCATTTCGAGCGCGCGGGCCTTGCCGGCCAGTCGCGCCAGCATCCACGACGCGCCGCCGTCGGGGACCAGCCCGATATTGGCGAACGCTTCGAGGAAATAGGCAGTGTCGCTCGCCACCACGAGATCGCAGGCGAGCGCGAGGCTGGCACCGATCCCGGCGGCGGGGCCGCGGACGGCGGCGACGATTGGCACGGGCAGCTCGGCGATCGCGGTGAGGGTCGGATTGTAGCTGTTCGACAGCGCCTCGAACGTCGCCTGCGGCGGATCGGCGCGGGTCAGCGAGCCGCCCGCAAGGTCGGCGCCGGAGCAGAATGCGCGACCGGTGCTGGTGAGGAGCACTGCTCGGGCACCGGCGAGGTCGGCGAGCGCGGCGCGGATTTCGTCGAAGGTCAGCGGCGGCGCGGCGTTCAGGCGCTCGGGGCGGTTGATGGTGATGACCTGCACGTCGCCGCGGCGCTCGGTCAGGATGGTTTCGTAGGCCAAGGGCGCTCTCCAAAATCCGTTTGCCCTGAGCGAAGTCGAAGGGCGGTTTATTACGCGGTGCTTCGACTTCGCTCAGCACGAACGGTTTGGGTTGGCTAGTGCTGCCCCGGGGCCGGCGTCTCCATCAATTCCACCAGCATCCCGCCAAAATCCTTCGGGTGGACGAACACGATCGGCGTTCCGTGCGCGCCGATCCGGGGTTCGCCCAGCACGGTCGCGCCCTTGGTCTTCAAATCGGCGACCGCGGCGTGAATGTCCGGCACCTCGAAACAGACATGGTGTTGCCCGCCCGCCGGGTTCTTCCGCAGGAAACCGGCGATGGGGGACGCATCGTCATACGGCTCGATCAACTCGATCTGCGTGTTCGGCGCGTCGATGAAGCACACCTTCACCCCCTGCGCGGGCAAATCAAACGGCACCCCGATCGCGGTCGCACCGAGCAGGTTGCGGTATGTCTCGATCGACGCGGCGATCGACGGCGTCGCGACGCCGACATGGTTGAGGCGGCCGAGGGTCATTTGTTTATCCATGTCTGTGAAGCGCCTCGCGACCATTCCTCGTAAACCTGCTGACGACGCTGAAGCGACAAACCCTTTAAATGATTTGCCAGTCGGATCGCCTCACTGGGCTTTGCCAATTTGACGGCTTGAAGCTGCGTGAACGTAGGCAGCTTTCTTCCGAGGATGTCGGTTTCGACAAAAGTGCGGTTTAGGACGCCGCGTATAAGTCCCTCGGTGACGAATACGTCCCAAGTGCCGTTTTCAAAGTGCAGGGCAGCCAAGTTCGCCAAGGTCAGCCCTCACAACGGAATATTGTCATGCTTCTTCCAAGGATTCTCCAACTGCTTCCCCCGCAGCTTCCGTAGCCCCAGCGCCACCCGCCGCCGCGTGGAGTGCGGCTGGATCACCTCGTCGATGAAGCCCTTGCTCGCGGCGACGAACGGGTTGGCGAAGCGGGCTTCGTATTCGGCGGTCTTGTCGGCGATCTCCGCTGGCGTCTTGCCGCGGAAGATGATCTCGACCGCGCCCTTTGCGCCCATCACCGCGATCTCGGCGGTCGGCCAGGCGTAATTGAGGTCGCCGCGCAGATGCTTGGACGCCATCACGTCGTACGCCCCGCCGTAGGCTTTGCGGGTGATGACGGTGATCTTGGGCACGGTCGCCTCGGCATAGGCGAACAGCAG
>JAZKGJ010000109.1:0-11629 GCA_040385975.1 Pseudomonadota bacterium
GACCATGAGATCGTGCCGGTCATCAACAAGATCGACCTGCCCGCCGCCGAGCCCGAGAAGGTCCGCAAGGAGATCGAGGACGTCATCGGTCTGGACGCGTCGGAGGCGGTGCTGGCGTCGGCGAAGTCGGGGATCGGCATCGACGAGATCCTGGACGCGATCGTCGCCAAGATCCCGCCGCCCAAGGGCGATGCGAACAAGCCGCTGACTGCGATGCTGGTCGATAGCTGGTACGACCCGTATCTGGGGGTCGTGATCCTGGTCCGGGTGATCGACGGGGTCATCAAGAAGGGCCAGCAGGTCAAGTTCATGGCCGGCGGGACCGAGCATCTGATCGACCGGGTCGGGTGCTTTCGGCCCAAGATCGAGCAGCTGACCGAACTGGGGCCGGGCGAGATCGGCTTCATCACCGCGCAGATCAAGGAAGTCGCGCAGGCCAAGGTCGGCGACACGATCACGACGGTAAAGAACCCCGCGACGACCGCGCTGCCGGGGTTCAAGGAAGTCCAGTCGGTCGTGTTCTGCGGGCTGTTTCCGGTCGATGCCAACGACTTCGACAAACTGCGCGAGAGCATCGCGCGGCTGCGGCTCAACGACGCGAGCTTCAGCTTCGAGACCGAGAGTTCGGCGGCGCTCGGGTTCGGCTTCCGCTGCGGGTTCCTGGGGCTGCTCCACCTGGAGATCATTCAGGAGCGGCTGACGCGCGAATACGACCTCGACCTGATCACGACTGCGCCGAGCGTGGTGTACCAGATCGAGCTGACGCATCCCGACGCGCACGGCATCACGCATATCGACCTCCACAACCCGGCCGACATGCCCGAGCCCAACAAGATCGCGACCATCGCCGAGCCGTGGATCGAGGCGGTGATCTACGTCCCGGACGAGTATCTCGGCAGCATCCTGAAACTGTGCCAGGATCGGCGCGGCATCCAGAAGAACCTGACCTACGTGGGTGGGCGGGCGCAGGTGACGTACGAACTGCCGCTCAACGAGGTGGTGTTCGATTTTTATGACCGGCTGAAGTCGCTGTCGAAGGGCTATGCGAGCTTCGACTATCACCAGATCGGCTACCGCGAAGGCGATCTGGTCAAGATGGGCATCCTGGTCAACGACGAAGCGGTCGATGCGCTGAGCATGATCGTCCACCGTGGGACGGCGGAGGTGCGCGGTCGCGGCATGGTCGAGCGGCTGAAGGAGCTGATTCCGCGGCACCTGTTCAAGATCCCGATCCAGGCGGCGATCGGCGGCAAGGTGATCGCGCGCGAAACGATCAGCGCGATGCGCAAGGACGTGACCGCCAAATGCTACGGCGGCGACGCGTCGCGGAAGCGCAAGCTGCTCGACAAGCAGAAAAAGGGCAAGCTGAAGATGCGCGAATACGGGAGCGTCAGCATCCCGCAGGAGGCGTTTATCGCGGCATTGCGGATGGGTGAGGAGTGAGCTTGATCTTCGGCGGAGCGGGGGCCGGGGCTGCGGTCTTCGCCGCGGTGCGCGATAGGCTGTCCGGCTTTTCGGCGCTCGCAGTCGCGATCAGTTATGTTCAGGTTTCCGGCTGGGAATTGCTGCGCCCGTTGATCGCCGGGCGTGAGGCGCAGGTGCGCGTCCTGTGCACCGATCAGTTCGGAATTACGGATCCCGCCGCGATTCGCGCAATGCAGCAGGCGGGTGTCGCAGTACGCGCCTTTACGGGACCGGGGGTTTACCACCCGAAGGTCTGGATCGCATCGCGGCCAGGTGGACCCGCGCGCTGGCTCGCCGGTAGCGCGAATCTTAGCGAGTCTGCGCTGCGTCACGGCGTGGAAGCGGTGATGACGGGAGAGGACGGCGACGGGGCCGCGCTAGCCTGGTTCGACGGTCTCTACGCCATGCACGGCGCACCGTTCGACGCGGCGCGACTGACTACGCTCGAGGCGGCATTCGCCGCTCGTATGCGTAGTTCGGTTCGAGCTGCAGCCACCGAGCAGACGGCCGGTCTGCCCGGCAGCGAACACAGCGCCGCGGAGGCCGTCGAAGCGGCTTTTGCGTCGCTGCCCGACATCGTCGTCCCGTTGAACGCCGATAAGGCCGGCAACAACGTGCGCACGCTTCGCCGCATCCGCGAGATACTAAACGACTCCCGCCAGCTGGAGGGCAAGGCGCTCAGCGAGTTCAAGCTGATCGGACTGGCCAGCGGCGGTGGCTTTAGCGCGGTCGGTCGGCAGGCGCGCAATCAGCCGGAGGCGGTCATCGCGCGCATCTGGATGACTTGGTTAAAGGCGGCATCGCCCGCCGAGGTCGCCGGTGCCAACCCGTCCGGGCGGCTGGCGCAGGCCCGCGTGGCGTTCGATACGTTCTGGGCCTTTCCAACCGAAATTCGTGATTTCTTCCTGACTCACGCAACCAGGCCTGAGAACGAAATCAGGCCGCAACTGCAGACGATCGAATTGCTCGCCAACACCGGTCGACGGCTTCCGAACCTGACGATGCGCGACGTGCGGCGCCTGTCGGGCCTGCTCCAGGCTACGGCAACGCTGCCGCCGCGGGTCCGGGACGTCGTGCGCGACTATCTGGAGAACAAGGGAACGCGCGGCTGGAGCGAGCCCGACCGCGTCCTCATCCTAGAAGCCTGGCGCGACGCGCCGTGATACCTGTCGCGCGCCCGCTGTTGAAATGGGCGGGGGGCAAGGCGCAGTTGCTCGATGCGCTGGCGGGCTATCTGCCCGATCGGCCGTATCGCTATGTCGAGCCGATGATTGGCGGGGGCGCGCTGTTCTTTGCGCTGGCGCCGGATCGCGCGTTGATCGCCGACATCAATCCCGAACTGATCAATTTCTATCGCGCGATCGTCGCCGACCTGGACGGCGTGATCGCCGCTTATGAAGCGTGGCCGTTCGCGGAGGACACATTCTACGAATTGCGCGCACTCAGCTTCGAGAATCTGGACGCGACGACCGCGGCGGCGCGGTTGCTGTACCTCAACCGGGCGTGCTTCAACGGCCTGTACCGGGTCAATCGTACGGGTGGGTTCAATGTCCCGTGGGGCCGCTATGCGAAGGGCTATGTGGTCGAACGCGAACGGTTCGTGGCGGCGCGCGCGGCGCTGTCGCGGGCGCAGATCGAACTTGGCGATTTTCGCGATGTCCTGACGGCGGAGGCGCGCGCGGGCGATTTCGTGTTTCTCGACCCACCCTATGTCCCGGTCGCGAAATATGCCGATTTCAAACGCTACACGCGCGCGCAATTCCACGACCCAGACCATGTCGCGATGGCCGCGCTGGCGGTGACGTTGGCGGAACGCGGATGCGACGTGGTCATCACCAATTCCAATCACCCGCTTGTTCATGATCTGTATCGCGGGTACGATCCGCGGGTTCTGCCGACGCGGCGCAACGTCAATGCGCAGGGCTCCGGCCGGCGCGGAGAGGACGTCATAATCCATGTACCTGCCGCAAGCTGATCGCGCACACGACCATCTTGCGGACGCGTTCGACCGCGATCGGTACGCGCTTTCCCCCCAGGTCGAAGCCTTTCCAACGACCCGCTTCATGGGATCGAAGGAGCAGCTGCTGAAGCCGCTCTGGCAGGCGATTGGCCCGTTCGGTCCGCGCCGGGTGCTCGATCTGTGCTCGGGCTCGGGCGTCGTCAGCTACATGCTCAAGGCGCAGGGATGCGCGGTCGTCTCGAACGATCAGATGGCGATGGCGACGACGATCGCCGAGGCGCTGATCGTCAACAATGGCGCGGTGCTCGACGAGGCAACGATTGCGGCCATCGCGAACGTACCGGGCCAGGACGACGGCGCGTGCTGGGCGCTGTATGGCGAACTCTATTACGGGCGAGCCGACATGGCGTTTCTGGACGCGGCGCGGACGGTCATTGCGGGGCTGCGCGGGTCGTACCGGATGCTGGCCACGGCCGCGCTGATCCGGGCGTGCATCAAACGCCGTCCGCGCGGCATCTTCACCTACACCGGCAACCGGTATGACGATGGCCGCAAGGATTTGCGGATGGATTTGCGCAGCCATTTTCGGGCCGCCACCGCGCAACTCAACCCGGCGGTGTTCGACAACGGCCGCGAGCATTTTTCGACGAATGTCGACCTGAGCGTGGAGCTACCCGAGGTCGACATCGATCTGATCTATTTCGATCCGCCCTATTTTAGTCCGCTGTCCGACAACGAATATGTGCGGCGCTACCATTTCACCGAGGCGCTGGCCCGTGATTGGGCGGGCGTCGACGTGCAGCATGAAACCAAGACCAAGAAACTGCGCAATTATCCCAACCCGTTCCGCTCTGAAAAAGCGTGCGTGGCGACGATCGAGCGCGTGCTGGAGGGCTATCCTCAGATGCCGGTGGTGTTGTCGTACAGCAGCAATTCCTTGCCTAACGAACATGATTTGCGCGCCGTCATGCTGCGTCATCGCCGCAACGTGCAGGTCGTAAAGGTGCCGCACCGCTACAGCTTCGCCAATCAGGCGGCGGCGACCGCCCCGGTGCGCAATGCGGTGTTCGAACTGATTTTCGTAGCCTCCTGATGTTGCACGGCGCACGGCTCAGATTGCGAGGTTCAGCGTGAGCGGCAGCTCGCCATGGCGAGTCGGGCGGGTCGATCTGCGCTCCTCGGTTGCGGCCAATGCCTGGCCGGTGGCGCGACTCGAGCTGGAGCACGCCGAGCGCGGTCGCGTGACCGACATCGGCTCGGCGCCCGGCGCGTTTGACGCTGCGTTCGTGGCGGCGAGCCATATCCTGGGCATCGCGCCGACGCTGCTGAGCTACAACGTGCGGTCCGACGAGCGCGACGGGGAAGGCGCGCTGCAGATAACGATCGACATCGAGATCGAGATCGACGGCAAGCGTGGCCGGGGCAGCAACAATGGTCAGGATCTCGTCGAATGCTCGCTCAACGCGTGGCTCGACGCGGCGCACGCGGCGAGCGGCACGGCACCATGACCCGGGATGGCGCGGGCGGCGCGGCCATGGCAAGACGGCGATATAACAGAGACGGGGAGCGGGGATGAGCGGACTGACGCGGCGCAAGGCAATTCCGGCGGCTGGCGAGCGGCGGAGCGACGCGCTGGCGGCCACGTTGAGCTGGCCGCACCTGCTCGCGCTCGGGGTCGGAGCAATCGTCGGGACCGGCATCCTGACGCTGATCGGGGTGGGCGCGGATCGGGCCGGGCCGGCGGTGCTGGTCTCGTTCGCGATCGCCGGGCTGGTCTGCGCCTGCGCGGCGCTGTGTTATGCCGAACTGGCGGCGATGATGCCCGCGGCGGGGAGCGCCTATTCGTATAGCTACTCGGTGCTGGGCGAGATTTTCGCCTGGATCGTCGGCTGGGCGCTGATCCTGGAATATTCGCTGGTGGTGTCAACCGTGGCGGTCGGTTGGTCGGGCTATGCGACGCCGCTGCTGACCGGGATCGGTTTTCCGGCGGCGTTGACCAACGGGCCGGAGCTGGGCGGAATCATCAACCTGCCCGCGGTCTTCATCATCGGCGTGGTGACCGCGCTGCTGCTGGTGGGGACGCGTGAGAGTGCGCGGATCAACACGGCGCTGGTGGTCGTCAAGATCGTGACGCTGTCGCTTTTCGTGGCGGTTGCGCTGCCCTATTTCGACGGGGCGAACCTGACGCCGTTCAACCCCTATGGTTTCGCCGCGCACGAAGTCGGCGGCGAACAGCGCGGGATCATGGCGGCGGCGGCGATCATCTTCTTCGCCTTCTACGGCTTCGACGCGATCAGCACCGCGGCAGAGGAAACCAAGCGGCCCGAGCGCGATCTGGCGATCGGCATCGTCGGGTCGATGGCGGCGTGCACGGTGATCTACATCCTGGTCGCGGCGGCGGCGGTGGGCGCGCTCCCTTACACAAAGTTCGCGAACAGCCCCGAGCCGCTGGCGCTGATCCTGCGCGAACTGGGACAAGGCGATATCGCCAAGGTGATCGCGGTCGCCGCGATCGTCGCGCTGCCGACGGTGTTGCTCGCGTTCCTCTATGGCCAGAGCCGCATTTTCCTGGCGATGGCGCGCGATGGGTTCCTGCCCAAAAGCCTGGCAAAGATTTCGCCGCGCGGAGTGCCGAGCCGGATCACAATCGCGACCGCGGTGCTGGTGGCGGTGCTCGCCGGGGTGCTGCCGATCGGTGAGATCGCCGCGCTGGCGAATGCGGGGACGCTGATCGCGTTCATCGCAGTCGGCGCGTGCCTGATCGTGATGCGGCGGCGCTCGCCCGAGCTGAGGCGGCCGTTCCGCGCGCCGTTCGGCGTGGTTGTGGGGATCAGCTGCATTTTGGGGTGCGCATACCTGCTGGTCAGCCTGCCCGCCAAGACGCTGATCGCTTGCGCGATCTGGAACGCGGCCGGGTTCGCGATCTATTTCCTGTACGCGCGCGGGCGCAGCCTGCTGGCCTAGAATTCGATCGGCAGCGATTTCGCCGCGACCAGGATCACCGCCATCGACGCGGCCAGCATGATGCTGCGCTTGTCGGCGATCGCGAAGGCGACGGGATCGCCCTCGACTTCGCCGCGGCGGGCCATCATCCAGACGCGATTGATCCAGTAGAGGAGCGGCAGGCAGAGCAGCCACAAAAGTTGCGGCGCGGCGTAGGCGCCGGTGGTGCGGATCGCATTGGCAAACAGCGCCAGCACCAGGATCGAGACCATCCCGCTCGCCACCCCCATCTGCCCGACGATCTCAAGATCGGCGCCGACATAGCCGCGCCCCGACAGCAGTTTCTTCGGGTCGATCGCGGCGCTGAGTTCGGTGTAGCGCTTCAGATAGGCGAGGCTGAGGAAGAAGAAGACGCTGAACAGCAACAACCAGAAGCTGAGGCCCACCCCGATCGCGAGCGCGCCGATCCAGATTCGAATGGTGTAGAGGCACGCGAGCGTGATGACGTCGGCGGTCATCGCCGCCTTCAGCCGGAACGAATAAGCGGTGGTCAGCACCAGATAGGCGCCGAGCGCAAGCGCGGGTTTGGTGCCGAGCAGCGCCCAGCCGACCGCGAGCGGGGCGAGCGCAAATAGGCCGCTGAGCGCGAGTGCAAGCGGAATCGACAGGGCGCCGGCGGCGATCGGGCGATGGCGCTTGGTCCGGTGTGCGCGGTCGGCGTCGATATCGAGCGCGTCGTTGAGCAGATACACGCCCGACGCGATCAGGCTCATCAAAACGAAGGCGGTTCCGGCCGCGGCCAGCGACCCGGCCTCGAACAGCTGGTCGGCGGTCAGCACCGGCACGAAGATCAGCGCGTTCTTCGCCCATTGATGCGGGCGCATCGCGCGCAGCACGACCCGCCAGCGTGGCTTGCCGGGCGCGGTCAGCCGTTCGACCCCGGGCGGGCAATAGCCGACCGAATAACCACGCCGCGCCGCCGCCCACAGCGGTCGGTCGGCGCGGGCGTCGCCGACATAGTCGAACGGCTGGTCGCCCAGCAGTCGGCGCAGCGCAGCCAGTTTGTGCGCGCCCTTCAGGTTGGCGCGGCGCCTGGTCGCGAGCACCGCATCGAACACGCCGAGGTGGCGCGCGACGCGGACGATGTTGCGGCGATGGCTCGCGCTGGCGAGGATCACCGGTCGGCCCTCGGCGCGCGCGGTGTCGATCAACGCCAGCACTTCGGGGCAATAGTTGAGCGTCGCAGGGTCGAGCGGCGCGGCGCGCGCGACGCGAGTCTTGACCCCGGCGCGGCCCGCGAACAGCCAACGCAGCACCATCAAAAACTGCGCCAGACCGCGCCGCGCTACGCGAAGCAGCGCCTCGACCGACACATCGGCGGGGGTCAGCGTCCCGTCGAGGTCGATCACCAGCGGCACCGTCGCCGTCGCGGCGACGGGGGTGACGTGCTTCACGGAAAGCTGCGCCAGCGGCCGGCGAGCCGCGCGGCGGCGGTCGCCGCCAATGCGATCAGGACCGGCATGATCGGATCGCGATAGCGCGGGATGATATAGGTCGCGCCGTGGATTACCCAGTAGGTCGCGACCAGGGTCAGCAGCGGCCAGCGCAGCCGCCGGTCGAATTCGCGGCCCAAGAGCGCTACCCCGCCGAGGGTGACGATGATTGCCCATTGCAGCAGGTCGATGATGCGCAAGCCGGCGAGCAGCGGCGATGCCGCGACGTCGGCCCGATCGGGGACGTTGGGTGCCCAGAACAGCGCGAGCTTCTTGCCGACCAGCGTCGCGGCGCGGCCGGGGTTGGCGGCGATCCAGCGACGGGTCTCCTCGGCCAGCCAGTCGCTGGTGCCGGCTTCGCCGAGCACCGCAATGCGGGCGTGCCAGACCTTGGCCAGCGGGGTGTGGCGCATACTGACGAAATGGCCGTCGGCGGCGGGGTTGTTGCCGAGATAGAGGTTGAACGGGCCGTTCGAGGTAATCACCGGCCGCCCGATCATCGCATTGCTGGCGATCAGCCAAGGGGTCAGCACGAGCAGCGCCGCCGCCGCGAATGCGAGCAGTCGGCGGAGCCCGGCGCGCGGTGTCCGGTGCAGCGCGATCGCCAGCGCGACCAGGAACGCCGCTGCGGTCAGGACGACCGACGTGCCGGCGAGCAGCCCGCAGCCGTAGAGCAGCCCCGCCGCCGCGCAGCGGCGCCAGTCGGCGGCTCCTCTGGCGATACCCATCAATATCAGCGCGAAACCGAGCATCAGAGGCGTCGACAGATTTTCGCGCGCGAGGTCAGTCGCTTCCCAGATCGACGGCAGCCAGACCGCAAACCCCAACGCGCCGAGCACCGCCGCGCCGCGCGATCCGCCGATCGCCTGCACCAACCGCCAGACGAGCGCAGTCGAGACCGCAGCGAGCCCCAGATTGACGAAATGCGCAACCGGCGACCCCGCTCCGAACACCCAGAAGAAGGGCGCGAGCAGCAGCGGGTAACCCGGCGAATAGAATGCGTGGTGCCCCCAATTGTCGGTCATCACGCCGGTTTCGGCGAGCGATCTCGCGAGGGTGAAATAGGCCAGGCCGTCGCTCGCGAGCGCTTGCGGCACGACGATCAGCGCAGCCAGCCGGATGACGAGCGCAGCGCCGATCGCGATCCACAACCCGTGCTGCACCAGTGCGGCGACGGGAACGGCGAAACGGTCGGGCAGGGGGGTCGCGTGGCTGGCCATGCGCCCGCGCTTAACGACCATGGGTAAGCGCGGGGTTAAGCGACGCTTCTACCGCGGCGCGGGGCGCGCTATCGGGTGGGCATGAAGCTTCTTCGCATCGCGCTGATCCTGTCGTTGGCTCTGGCCCTGCCCGCACGCGCCGCGCCGGACGACCCGCCGCTGGTGCTGGCGGCGGCGAGTTTGCAGGAATCGCTGACCGCGGCGGCGGAGGTGTGGACCCGCGCGGGGCACAAGCGGCCGGCGATCAGCTTCGCCGCCTCGTCGACGCTCGCGCGCCAGGTGGCGGCCGGCGCACCGGCGGACCTGTTCTTTTCGGCGGATGCCGAATGGATGGACGATCTGGCGCGGCGCGGGTTGCTCGCAGCGGGGACGCGCAGCGACGTGCTCGGCAATCGGCTGGTGGTGGTGGCGCGGGCGGGAACGCGAGCGGGGAGGCTCAATTCGCGCGCGGCGATCGCGCGGACGCTGGCGGCGGGCCCGCTGGCGATGGCCGACCCCGACAGCGTGCCCGCCGGGAAATATGGCCGCGCCGCCTTGACCCGGCTAGGCGCGTGGAGTGCGGTTGCGCCCCGGGTGGTGCGAGGCGAAAACGTCCGCGCGGCACTGGCGCTAATCGAGCGCGGGGCGGCGCCGTACGGCATCGTCTACGCGACCGACGCGCGCGCTTCGAAGGCGGTGCGGATCGTGGGCACCTTCCCCGCGGCGAGCCATCCGCCGATCGTGTATCCGCTCGCCCGGTTGCGCGCGTCGACTAGCAGCCAGGCCGAAGCGTTTCGGCGGTTTCTGACGAGTGCGGCGGGGAAGCGGGTGTTCGCGCAATACGGGTTTGCGGTGAAGTGATCTCGCACCGATGATGCTCTCCCCCGAAGAATGGGGCATCGTCGCGTTGACGCTGAAGGTCGGCATCGTCGCGATCATCGTCACGCTGCCGATCGCATTCGGACTGGCCTGGCTGCTCGCGCGGAAGCAATTTCCCGGCAAGGTGCTGCTCGACGCGATCGTCCACTTGCCGCTGGTGCTGCCGCCGGTGGTGACGGGGTGGCTGCTATTGCTGGCGTTCGGGCCGCTGGGGCCGGTCGGCGGCTGGCTCGAGCGCTGGTTCGGGGCCAGCGTGATGTTCCGCTGGACCGGCGCCGCGATCGCGGCGGGGGTGATGGCGCTGCCGCTGATGGTACGCGCGATGCGGCTGTCGATCGAGGGCGTCGACCGGCGGCTGGAAGGCGCGGCACGGACGTTGGGGGCGGGGCGCGCCCGCGTATTCCGCACGATCACGCTGCCGCTCAGCCTGAACGGGGTGTGGGCAGGGTTGGTGCTGGGATTCGCGCGCGGGATTGGCGAATTCGGCGCGACGATCACCTTCGTGTCGAACGTGCCGGGGCAGACACGGACGCTGCCGCTGGCAATTTACGGTGCGCTGCAATTGCCGGATGGCGATGCGACGGTCTGGCGGCTGGCGCTCGTGTCGGTCGCGCTGTCGCTGGCGGCGCTGGTCGCGTCGGAATGGCTGGCGCGGCGGTCAGGGCGGGGTCTGCATGTCCTTTGAAGTGATGCTGACCAAATGGCGCGGCGACGTCGATGTGCGCTGCGGCTTCGTGGCGGAGGCGGGATTGACCGTCCTGTTCGGCGCGTCGGGCGCGGGAAAGACGAGCGTGCTCGACATGATCGCGGGACTGCTGCGGCCCGACGCCGGGCGGGTCGCGGTCGCCGGGCGGGTGCTGTTCGACAGCACGGCGGGCACCGACCTGCCGCCCGACCAGCGGCGCGCTGGATACGTGTTTCAGGACGCGCGGCTGTTTCCGCATCTGAGCGTGCGCGATAATCTGACCTACGGAGGCGGGCCAATCGACGCGCGGCTCGATTTTCTCGGCATCGATCACCTGCTCGACCGCTGGCCGCGGAGCCTGTCGGGGGGCGAGGCGCGGCGGGTCGCGATCGGGCGGGCGTTGCTGAGCGATCCCGAGTTCCTGCTGCTCGACGAGCCACTGTCCTCACTCGACCGGGCGCGGCGTGAGGAGGTGATGGTCGCGCTCGAACATCTGCGTGATCACGCCGGGCTGCCGATCCTGCTCGTGACGCACGACCAGGCCGAGGCGGAGCGGCTGGGCAACCGGATCGTGGAGATCGGCTGAAACGACAACCGCCGCCCGGACAGGGTCCGGACGGCGGCTGTTCGTCACGACTGGCGTCGGAGCTTACGCCTCGGCGGTATCGTCCGCGGCGTCGGCGTTCAGGTAATCGCCGGCGGCCTCGTCGCTGCCGTCGCCTGACTGGACGACCGCACCCAACGCATCGTCACCGGTGTCGTCGGCAACGTCGCGCAGCTTCTCCGCCGCGCGCTCCTCCTCGGCCGAAGCCGGGGCGATGAGCGCCGCCTGCATCGCGCGCTGCGCGACCCGGAGCGAGGCGTCGCGGCTCGACGCCGCCACCCGCAGCCGGTTCATGCCCGCACCCGTGCCCGCCGGGATCAGGCGGCCGACGATGACGTTTTCCTTCAGCCCGATCAGCGTGTCCTGCTTACCCTGGACCGCGGCCTCGGTGAGGACGCGGGT
>JAZKGJ010000110.1:0-24156 GCA_040385975.1 Pseudomonadota bacterium
CGGCTGGCGGCAGGACTTCCTGTGGCCCGCGATCGGTCGCATCTCGACCCTGTTCGGGTCGCAGCGAATCTACGCCAACGGCGAAGCGGGTTCTTATCATTCGGGGATCGACATTGCGAAACCGACCGGCAGCGTCGTGCTCGCCCCCGCCGACGGAATCGTGATCCTGGCGGCGGCGCGGCCCTTCACGCTGGAGGGCTATCTGTTGATGATCGACCACGGCGACGGGCTCAACACCGCCTTCATGCATCTGTCGCGGATCGACGTGCCGCTGGGCGCGAGCGTGCGGCGCGGCGAGCCGATCGGGCTGGTCGGCGCGACCGGTCGCGCGACCGGACCGCACCTCCACTGGAGCCTCAAGTGGCGCGACGCGCGGCTCGACCCTTTGCTCGTCGCGGGACCGATGCCGGTCGCGGAGTAAGGCTAGCGGTTCCGCTGGATCCTGACCGCGATCCGGCCCTTCACCGACGCCTTGAAACTGGTCAGCAGTCCCTTGGTGATCTTGATCGGGTCGCCGACCTTGGGCGGTACGATGACCGGGTCGGCGAAGGTCCAGACCGAATCGTCCGCCAGCGTCACGGTATAAAGGTCCATCCGCAACGCGCGGACCGACTTGATCGTCGAGACGACTTCCTTGATTTCGGGAACCCCGTCGTCGTCGTCCTTCTTGCCGCCGCCGAACAGGTTGAAGTCGGGGATCGAGAACCCGAATAGCGAGCGTTTGGTGCGCTTTACGTCCTCGCGGTCGACGACGCGCAGCTGCTTGTCGGCGCGCGCGGTCGCGAACGCCGCCGCGGTCCGGTCGAAACACGCCAGCCGCTCGGCATCGGCGGGGATCGCCCGGCACGCGACGAGCTCGTCGACGATCAATCCGGCGCGCGGCAGCTCGTCGGCTTTGGCCGCGGGCTTGGCCGGCTTTTGCGCCTGCACGCCGGCGGCGATCAGCGCGGTCGCGCTCAGCAGCGCGAACATGGTGTGCGAAAAGGTCCTCATGGTGCGCAGGATGCGCGAACTGCGAACGCGAAACCAGCGCTAATCGACCGCTCCGGGCACTGTGATCAATTTGCAACAATTCATTCAATAACCATTACCGCCGCGGAAAAGGCGTTGCGGCGCACACCCCCCCGCCATTAGTGGACATGATCGATTGAGCTGGACTCTGTCGGCAGTTTTTCGAATCCGGTCCGCTTGGCCGGCCATTGGGGGTTTATACCTATGAAGAAGGTTTTTCGTTCGCGGCTTCTCGCGTCCACCCTGCTGATCGGCAGCGTTTCGCTGGCGAGCCCGGCACTGGCTCAGGTCGATCAGGGTTCGCAGGACCAGGCGGCGCAGGCTTCCGAGGGCACTTCGGGCGATGAGAGCGGCGAAGTCGTCGTTACCGGTTCGCGTATCGCGCGCCCCGACCTCGAAGCCGTCAGCCCGGTCACGACCGTCGGCCAGGAACAGATCGCACTGACCGGCACGACCACGCTGGAAACGTTGCTGAACGACCTGCCGCAGACCATTCCGGGCGTCACCGCGACCTCGAACAACCCGTCGGGCCCGTATGCGACGCTCGATCTGCGCGGCGTCGGCCCGCAGCGTACCCTGATTCTGCTCGACGGTGAGCGCATCGCACCGTCGTCGACCGACGGCACCGTCGATATCTCGCAGATCCCGGTCGGCTTGATTCAGCGCGTTGACATCGTTACCGGCGGCGCTTCGGCGGTTTACGGTTCGGACGCCATCGGCGGCGTCATCAACTTCATCCTGCGTGACAATTTCCAGGGTGCCGAGCTGACCGCTCAGACCAGCATCACTCAGCAGGGCACCGGGTTCGAGAGCAATTTCTCGGGCTTGCTCGGCGGCAATTTCGCCGACGGCAAGGGCAACGTGACGATCTACGGCAGCTATTTCGATCGCGCATCGATCGGCGCGGGCCGGCTCGATCAGACCCGGGTCGCCGGCGCGACGTTCCAGGCACCGGCCGCCTCGGGCGGCGCCTTCTACTTCGCTGACGCGCCTTCGGAAGTGATTCCCGGCTCGACCCTGATCCTCGCTTCTGCGTCGGCGACTGCGCCGTGGGGTTCGGTCACGAACAATGCCGCTAACCCGTTCCAGAACTTGGCGGCGCTGCTGCCGGGCCAGTTCGCGGCAGCCAACACCGATTGCAACGCGGCGACGCCGGGTGTTGCGGTCAACACCGGCACGCTTTCGTTCAACGATAACCGTCAGCTGACCCCGTTCTTCCTGAACGGGCTGTGCGCCATTCCGGACCGCGCGAGCGGTTCGTCGCGCTACAACTTCTCGCCTGACAACTATGCGCAGCTGGCGCTCGACCGCATCAACTTCAGCGGGATCGGCACCTACGAACTCAGCGATCGCACGAAGCTGCGGGTCTACGGTGCCTACACGCAGAGCCGGCTCGAGCAGCAGCTCGCTCCGACCCCGGCGGGCGAACCCGCGACCGCGTTCGTGATCAACCCGCAGTTGGCGCAGTTCATCCCCGCCGACCTGCGGATTGCGTTGAACAGCCGCCCCAATCCCACCGCAAACTTCCGCTTCTCGCGGCGTTTCAACGAAACCGGCCCGCGCGTCGGCACTGCCGACAATCAGGCTTTCACTGCCCGCGCGGTCGTGGAGCACGAGCTGAGCGATGCGTTCAACTTGAGCGCGGTGCTCGGCTATGGCCGTAACAACCTGACCACGACGGCGGTTGGCAACATCAACCGCACCGCAGTGGAGCAGGGTATCAACGGCTGCGTCGCGACCAACGGTCTGGTAGCGTCTGCCACGGTGCCGCAGGCCGGCGTTCTGCCGAACTGCGTTCCGGTCAACATCTTCGGCGCCAACACGCTGACCCCGGCGATGCTGAACTTCATCCGCACCGACACCGTCGACAAGAGCTTCTTCGAACAGGTCCGGGCGGCCGTGAACGTCGCGGGTTCGCTCTTCGATCTGCCGGGTGGACCGGTCGGGATCGCGGTCGGCGGTGAAATCCGTACCGATCGTGGCTCGTTCACTCCGGACGATGCCAAGCGTCGTGGCGAGATCATCGGTTTCAACGCCGCAAACCCGACCGCGGGTCAGATCACTGCCCGCGAAGTCTACGGCGAGCTTCGGCTGCCGATCCTCGGCGGCGACGGCTTCCCCGACCTGCTGGCGATCGAAGGCGGTGTTCGCTATTCGGACTATTCGACCATCGGCGGGCTGGTGAACTACAAGATTGGTGCGGAATTCGCGCCGATCTCGTGGATCCGCTTCCGCGGTGCCTACAACAAGGCGGCGCGCGCCCCGAACGTCAACGAACTGTTCCAGAACGGCGACCAGGGCTTCCCGGGCTTCACCGATCCCTGCAACAGCTCGCTTACTCGTACGCCTGCGACCTTGGCGCTGTGCACGGCGCAAGGCGTGACGAACCTGGCGACGTTCCAGCAGCTCAATGCCCAGACCCAGTCGTTCGCGTTCGGTCAGCCGGATCTGTCGGAAGAAAAGGCCGAGACCTACACCGCCGGTGTGGTCATCTCGCCCAAGATTCCGCTGGGTCGCGTGACCGCGACGGTCGATTACTACAACATCAACATCAAGGGCGAAATCCAGGGCCTGGGCGTTGGTTTCTACCTCGCGCAGTGCTTCAATGCAGTGTCGGATCCCACGGCTTGCGCTCGTATCACCCGCGACCCGGCCACCGGCCAGATCTCGGCGATCAACACCGGCCGGCGTAACAGCCCAGACATCGGCGGCGGCTTCGTCGCCAAGGGTATCGACGGCGGTATCGACTGGAACTTCCCGATTGCGGACGTGATCGGCGGGTCGAGCGAACTGCGGTTCCGTCTGTCGGAGCTGTTCTCCTACGCGATCGATTACGGCCGCGGCGGAGTCGATCAGGTCGGCTCGCTCAACGGCGGCGGTATTTCGGGCACGTCGCCGCGGTATCAGTCGACGCTGACCGCCGCGCTGGAGAACGACAAGTTCACCACGCAGCTGCGGTGGGTCTACAAGAGCAAGTCGTGCTACGGCGATGCCTTCGGCCTCGACCTGTGCGACTATAAGATCGATCCGCTCAGCTACTACGACCTGTCGGCGCGGGCGCGTATCAGCGATGCGTTCGAACTGACCGGCATTGTCAGCAACCTGTTCGGGCAGGAACTCGACCAGTACGACGCTGGCGCTGCCGAACAGTCCAATGTGGTCGCGGGCTTCTACACCCCGATCTTCTTCGGTCGGACCTTCACCGTCCAGGCGCGCGTCCGCTTCTAAGCGAACGTCGCTTCGGCAAAGACCGGGCGGGGCTTCGGCCCCGCCCTTTTTTTGTTTGGCTGAACGGGTGCCGGCGCGGCGACGCAGCGAGTGTCAGGCGTCGGGGATGACGTCGAACGCGACCGTCAGTCGCTCGGCATCGCCGGGAAAGGGCAATGTGCCGTGCCACATCGACGACGGGAACAGCGCGAGCTGCCCCGGTTGCGGCCGAATGACCCGCCGCGGCGCGAGCGCCAGCCCTAGTTCCTGCGGAGGCGCGCCGAGCGCCAGCGCGCCTTCGTCGCCGCTTCGCTCCGGCAGGACGAAGTAGAACGCCGAACTGATCCAGCCGCGGTCGTGGATGTGGCTGACGTGAAAACCGCCCTCGGTCAATCGCACCGACCACGAGCCATTGAACCGGATCAGCTCACTCTTGCGCCGCAGCAGCGGATGAATGGAGTCGTCGGGCAGCCCGACAATGAAGCGCGCCACCGCAGCGCGAACCGCCGCCTCGAGCGCCGCGATCGTCGGATCGCCGCGGCCGAACAGAGCGCCGGGGGTCTGGGTCCCATTGCGCAATGTCTGATCGGCAGGATGTACCTTCGTCACGTGCAAGCGGCGCAGTGCGTCGGCGCAGTCCGCGACGAACGCGTCCGGGCTGCGCGCGTCGCCCGGCGGCAGCGCCCAGTCGATGCGAGCGTGCCGGTCGTAATCGTGCAACCAGTATTCGCGCGGATCCCCCAACACACGCCACGCCGTGCCGAGATACGCCCATCCTAATTGATTATCCGGCTCCTCGGTGACCACCGCGTCCGCCTCGCTTGCCGCGCGGGCCGCGTCGCCCCGCTTCAACAAATGACGAATGCGGCTCAGGCGAAATCCGACATCCTGCCCCGCGACCGCCGCGACCCGGGCGAACGCTTCGTCCGCCGCGCCCAGCTCGCCCAGCTCGCTCAGCGCGATCGCCAGCACAGCATCGATATCGACCCGCCGACCCACCGCGGCGACCGCCTCATCGGCAACCGATCTGACCGCGGCATAGGCGCGCGCTGCGATCAGCGCCTCCAGCCACGCCGACCAGATCACGGCCTCGCCCGGATATTGGTCGGCCAGCCGCCGATAACTCGCGAAGGGATCCTCGGCGAGCGCATATTCCTGGATCAGCCGCGCTCGCACCCGGTGACCGGGGAGATATGCGGGATGCGCAGCGACCAGCGCATCATATCCTGCCTTCGCCCCTGCCACGTCACCCAACGCCAGCACCGCGGCCGCGCGGTTATGCAGCAGTTCCGGGGAGGCATTGCCCGAAGGTCCGACGGCATCGAACGTCGCTACGGCTTCGCGCGCGCGGCCCGCCTCGGTCTGTGCGACTCCCAAATGCAGGGCCGTGCTTGCCCGCGCCGGATCGAGCCCCCGCGCCGTCCTGAGCGCGGCAACCGCCGCGTCGAGTTCGCCCGCCCGCCGCAGCGCATTGCCGAGCGCGACCTGCGCCAGCACCGATCGCGGCGCGATCTCGACCGCCCGACGCAGATGGCCCAACGCGGTGGTATGACGGTCGCGCTTGCTGGCCAGCCGGCCGCGGTTGATCCACGGGTTCGGATCGCGTGGTGCGGCGCGCGCGGCCTGCACGAACGCCGCATCCGCCGCGTCGCTCTCGCCCAGATCCGCCAGCACGTTGCCGAGCGTGTTGAGTACTTCACCGCCACCGCCCGCTGCCGCCGACCGCGCGAGCAGGTCGCGCGCACCGGTCAGATCGCCCGCCCCGCGCCGCACCAGCCCCGCCAGCTGGAGCAGCTTCGCATCGCCGGGATGCGCCGTTACCAGCGGCCCGAGCGTCGCCCATGCCGCGACGAAGTCGCCGCGCGAAAATTGCGCATGCGCAGCGGCGAGCGAAGCGGGCGGGGCGGCGGTCACCATGCGGTTGTCCTGCCCCGGCCCGGTCCCGTCAACCGACGGTCAGCGTCAATGCCCCGTCGCCCTCGTCGACGCGCACCGTCACCCCGTCCTTCACCTCGCCGCGCAGGATCAGATCGGCGAGCGGATCCTGGAGATAGCGCTGCACGGCCCGTTTGAGGGGTCTCGCCCCATAGACCGGATCGTAACCGACCCGCCCCAGCCACTGTCGCGCGCCTTCGCTCAGCGCGAGCGTCACCTTGCGATCGGCCAGCAACCGCTGGACCCGCGCCACCTGGATATCGACGATCGGCGCCATGTTGGCCTGGCTGAGGCGGTGGAACAGGATGATCTCGTCGAGCCGGTTGAGGAATTCGGGCCGGAAATGGCCGCGCACGACCTCCATCACCTGGGGCTCGACCGTGGCGACGTCCTGCCCTTCCTCCAGGCCCGCCAGATATTGCGACCCCAGATTGCTGGTCAGGATGATCAGCGTGTTGCTGAAATCGACCGTCCGCCCCTGGCCATCGGTCAGCCGCCCGTCGTCGAGTACCTGGAGCAGCACGTTGAACACGTCGCCATGCGCCTTCTCGACCTCGTCGAACAGGACGACTTGGTAGGGCCGCCGACGCACCGCTTCGGTCAGCACGCCGCCTTCCTCATACCCGACATACCCGGGCGGCGCACCGATCAGCCGCGCGACGGCGTGCTTCTCCATGAATTCGCTCATGTCGACGCGGACCATCGCACTGGCATCATCGAACAGAAACTCGGCGAGCGCCTTGGTCAGCTCGGTCTTGCCTACCCCGGTTGGCCCCAGGAACAGGAACGAGCCGAGCGGCCGGTTCGGGTCCTGCAATCCCGCGCGCGCGCGGCGGACTGCGGTCGACACCGCCTTGACCGCATCGGCTTGCCCGACCACCCGCCGGCCAATCACCTGCTCCATCTGGAGCAGTTTCTCCCGTTCGCCTTCCAGCATCCGCTCGACCGGGATCCCGGTCCAGCGCGCGACGACCCCGGCGATGTCCTCCGCGGTCACTTCTTCGCGCAACATCGCTCCCGCAGTCGCGCCGCTGGCGTCGGCCAGTTGCTTCTCGAGCGCCGGGATACGCCCGTACGAAAGCTCGCCCGCCTTCGCCAGGTCACCCGCGCGCTGCGCTTGCTCGAGCTCCAGCCGCGCCGCATCGAGCTTCCCCTTCAGCACGCCTTCGCCCGCGATCTTGTCCTTTTCCGCCTGCCACCGCGTCGTCAGTGCTGCCGACTGCTCCTCCAGATTGGCGAGCTCGCCGTCGATATTGCCCAGCCGATCCTTCGAGGCGGGGTCGGACTCGCGCTTCAGCCCCTCGCGCTCGATCTTGAGGCGCAAAATGCGGCGATCGAGCGTCTCGATCTCTTCGGGCTTCGACTCGACTTCCATGCGGATGCGCGACGCGGCTTCGTCCATCAGGTCGATCGCCTTGTCGGGCAGGAAGCGGTCGGTGATGTAGCGGTTCGACAGCGTCGAGGCGGCGACGATCGCCGCGTCGGTGATCCGCACCCCGTGGTGGAGTTCGTAGCGGTCCTTCAGCCCCCGCAGGATGCTGATCGTATCCTCGACATTGGGCTCGCCGACGAACACCGGCTGGAACCGGCGTTGCAGCGCCGGGTCCTTCTCGACGTGCTTGCGATATTCGTCGAGCGTGGTCGCGCCGACGCAATGCAACTCGCCGCGCGCCAAGGCGGGCTTCAGCAGGTTCGACGCGTCCATCGCGCCTTCCGATTTTCCCGCGCCGATCAATTGGTGCATCTCATCGATGAACAGGATGACCTCGCCCGCAGCGGCCTTTACCTCGTCCAGTACGCCCTTCAGCCGTTCTTCGAACTCGCCGCGATATTTCGCGCCGGCGATCAGGCTGCCGAGATCGAGCGACATCAGCCGGCGCTCCTTCAGCGAATCCGGTACGTCGCCGTTGGCGATCCTGAGCGCCAAACCCTCGGCAATCGCGGTCTTGCCGACCCCAGGTTCGCCGATCAGCGCGGGGTTGTTCTTGGTCCGCCGCGCCAAAATCTGGATTGTCCGCCGGATCTCCTCGTCGCGGCCGATCACCGGGTCCAGCTTCCCGTCGCGCGCCGCCTGCGTCAGGTCGCGCGCGAATTTCTTGAGCGCGTCGTAGCGGTCCTCCGCCCCCGCGGTGTCGGCGGTGCGGCCCTGGCGCAGCTGGTTGATCGCCGCGTTCAGACCCTCCGCGGTCACCCCCGCGCTCTTCAACGCCTTGCCCGCCGCGGTGTTGAGCGACAGCGCGAGCGCGACCAGCAAGCGCTCCACCGTGACGAACGAATCGCTCGCCTTGGCCGCAATCTGCTCGGCCTGATCGAGCACCCGGACCAGATCGTTGTTGACCCCCGGCGACGTCTGCGCGCCCGATCCCGACACCGCGGGAATCCTGGCCAGCGCCAGATCGGTCTCCGTCGTCGCGCGCTTGGCGTCACCGCCCGCCGCGCCGATCAGCCCCGCCGCCATCCCCTGTTCGTCCTCCAGCAGCGCCTTCAGCAAATGCTCGGGCGCAAGCTGCTGGTGCGAAAGCCGGATCGCGACGGTCTGCGCCGATTGCAGGAAGCCCTTGGCGCGGTCGGTGAATTTCTCGAGGTTCATGGCGCCTCAGATGGTGTGATATTTACGCAACACAAGCTCCAGTCTTGCTTTTCCCTTGTACCCCCGCGAAGGCGGGGGTCCAGCCTGGGCTCCCGCCTTCGCGGGAGCACATGGGAGAGGCGGTCGATGATCCGCAAGCTGCTGTTGGGCGTCGTCGGCCTGCTTATCCTCATCGCGATCGGACTCGCCGTCTGGGAGCCGCTGGCCGCCAGCCAATCCGCCGGTCCGCCCCCGTACCGCTACGACACCCGCATTGTCCGCGACGACTGGGGCGTGCCGCACGTGTTCGGCACGACCGATGCCGACGTCGCCTACGGCATCGGTTTCGCACATTCGGAGGACGATTTCGCGACCATTGCCGAGGTGCTCGCGATGACCCGCGGGCGGCTGGGCGCGATGAAGGGCGGCGACGGCGCCAAGACCGATTTCGTCGTCAACCTGCTCGGCGCGCGCGCGACGGTCGATCGCGACTACGACCAGCAGCCCGCCGACGTCCGCGCCCTGCTCGATGCCTATGCCGCGGGCGTGAACCTCTACGCGCGCCGCCATCCGGCCGAAGTCCCGCTCGCCAAGCTGTTCCCGGTCGACGGCAAGGACGTCGCGACCGGCTTCGTATTGCGCTCGCCGTTCTTCTTCGGGCTCGACAACGTGCTTGGCGCGCTGGCGGGGGACAAGCCGCTGCCGCTCGAACGCGCCATCCCCGACGTCGACGCGCCGCTCGTCACCCCGCTCGGGCCGACGGGCCGCGAGAACGGCTCCAACGCCTTTGCGGTCGCGCCCAGCCGCTCGGCCGATGGTGCGACCCGCCTGGTCAGCAATTCGCACCAGCCCTGGCGCGGCGGGGTCGCCTGGTACGAACTGGTCGTCCATTCCAAACAGGGCTGGGACTTCGCCGGCGCGACCTTCCCCGGCGCGCCTTATCCGCTGCTGGGTCACAACAAGACGCTGGGCTGGACAAATACCGTCAACCGCCCCGATCTGATCGACGTGTACAAGCTCGTCGTCGATGGCGACCGCTATCGCTACGACGGTCAGTGGCGTCAGCTCGAACGCAAGCGCGTGTGGCTCCCGGTCAAGCTCTTCGGCCCGTTCGTCCTGCCCGTCCCCAAAACCGTCGAGCGCGCGGTGCAGGGGCCGGTCGTCAGCAACGCGAACGGCACCTTCGCAATCCGTTACGCCGGGGCCGATCAGCTCCGCATGGTCGAGCAATATTACCGCATTTCGAAGGCGCGCGACTGGGCGCAGTGGAGCCGCGCGATGGCGCTCCAGGGCATCCCCGCGACCAACTTTATCTATGGCGACGCGACCGGGCGGATCGCCTTGGTCTACAATGCGATGTTTCCCAATCGCCGCGCCGGCTTCGACTATGCCAAGCTCCTGCCCGGCGACACTAGCCGCGCGTTCACCCCGGGCACCGTCCCCTACGCCGCCTATCCCGCCAACGTCGCGCCCGCGTCGGGCTTCCTGATGAACGCCAACAACACCCCGTATCAGGCGGCGGGGGCGGGGTCGGAGATCGCGCCGCAGAACCCGCTGCTGGGGGTCGAGACCGACCAGACCAACCGTGGTCGCCGCTCGCTCGAATTGATGGGCGCGGACGGGTCGATCAGCCGCGCCGAGCTGGCGCGGATCAAGTTCGACACCGGGGTCAGCCAGGGCGGCTGGGCAGGGCCGTGGTTCCGCGATCTGATGGCCGCGCGGGGCGACGACGCGACCAACGCCGCCGCCGCGCTGCTGCGCAAATGGGACTGGAACTTCGACGGCAACGGCCCCGCCGACGGGCTCGCCGTGTTGCTGATGCGCGCCGGGCAGGCGTGGCATTACCAGCGCAAGGAACGCGCGATCCCCGCGGAGGAACTGAGCGTCGCCGCGGCGTATTTGACCAAGCATTTCGGGCGGATCGATGTGCCGCTCGGTACCTTGCTCCGGATTCGCCAGGGCAAGACCGACGTGCCGATGGACGGCGGCCCCGACGTGCTGCGCGCCGCGGCATTGTGGACTCCGGCCGACGATGGCCGGCTCGCGGTACGTCACGGCGACAGCTTCATCCAGTTTGCGGAGTGGCCGGCCGGCGGAGGACCGGTCCGGTCGTGGTCGATCCAGCCGTTCGGCGCCGCCACCACCCGCCCGAAATCGCGGCACTATGCCGATCAGGCGCTGCCGTTCTCACGGCACCGCTTCAAGCCGGTCCGCTTCGATCCGCGCACGCTTCAGGGCCATATCGAACGCCACTATCGCCCTTGAGACGCGCCACGCCACCGCTATAGCTAGCTAAGTCACTCGCCCCCGGGAGTTTTCATGCGTCATCTGTTTACCGCGCTCGCCGGCGCATCGTTGCTCGTCCTCGGCAGCCCCGCCGTCAGCCAGCCGGTCAAGCCGGTCCCGGTCGCCGACCTCGTCAAGCATATCGACATCGCGTATCAGCAATTCACCTTGCCCAACGGGCTGCGCGTCGTCGTCCACACCGACCGCAAGGCACCGGTGGTCGCGCTCAGCATCTGGTACGATGTCGGCTCCAAATTCGAACCCGCCGGCAAGACCGGCTATGCGCATCTGTTCGAACATCTGATGTTCTACGGTTCGGAAAACGCGCCGGGGCCGTATTTCGAATCGATGGCCGCGGTCGGCGCGACCGATTACAACGGCACCACCTATTTCGACCGCACCAATTATTACGAGACCGTGCCGACCCCGGCGCTCGACCGGCTGCTGTTCCTCGAAAGCGACCGGATGGGCTATCTGCTCGGCGCCATCACCCAGGCAAAGCTCGATTATCAGCGCGGCGTCGTCCAGAACGAAAAGCGCCAGCGCGAGAACCAGCCTTACGGCCTTGGCTACGAAAAGATGATCGCCGGGCTGTTCCCGACCGATCACCCCTATGGCCACACCACGATCGGTTCGATGGCCGATCTCGACGCCGCCAGCCTTGCCGACGTGAAGGGCTGGTTCAGCGATCACTACGGCCCCAACAACGCCGTGCTGGTGCTGGCCGGCGACATCGATCTGGCGACCGCCAAGCAAAAGGTCGCACAATATTTCGGCCCGATCGCGCGCGGCCCCGCCTCGGTCGCGCCCAAAGTCGCGGTGCCGACACTCGCCGCCGCGAAGCGCGAGACCATCACCGACCGCGTCGCCAACGTCCGCATCACCCGCGCCTGGGCGGTGCCGGGAACGCTCGACAAGGACTATGCCGCGCTGACCGTCGCCGCTTCCGCGCTGGGTGGGCTGGCCTCGTCGCGGCTCGACAATGCGCTGGTGCGCAACGAGAAGATCGCGGTTTCGGTTTCGACCTATTACGAGGATTTCGCGAACCTTGGCCACATCGTCATCGATGCCGAGGTAAAGCCCGGGGTCGATCCCGCTTTGGTCGAAAAACGCCTCGATGAGCTCACCGCGCAGTTCCTGCGCGAAGGCCCCAGCGCCGACGAAATCCTGCGCACCACCACCCAGATCGCCAGTGGGCGGATCGCCGGGCTGGAATCGGTCGGCGGCGGCGGCAAGGCGACGACGCTCGCCGAAGGCACACTCTATGCGGGCGACCCGGGCTTTTTCAAGAAACAGCTCGCCGCGATTGCCGCGACCACCCCGGCGCAGGTCCGCACCGCGTCGCAGCGCTGGCTCGGCCGGCCGATGTGGCAGCTGACCACGACCCCGGGCCCGCGCGCCGCCTATGCCGAGACCAAGGTCGCGGCGAGCGTCCCGCCCCCCACCGCCGCGCCGGTTGCCGCCGCGGCGGGCACGCGCGGCGCGTTGCCGGGCGTGGGCGAGATCGCCCGGCTCGCCTTCCCGGCGACCGAGCGGGCGACGCTCTCCAACGGGATCAAGATCGTCTACGCCCGGCGTGACGCGGTACCCTTCACCTTCCTCAACGTCTCGTTCGACGCGGGCGCGGTGGCCGATCCGGTCGACGCGCTCGGCACGCAATCGCTGACGCTGGCGGCGATGAACAACGGCACGACCACCCGCGACAGCGCGACGCTGGCGGCCGATTTCGAACGCGTCGGTGCTTTCATCGGCAGCGGCAGCAGTGCCGACACCACGAGCCTGGGGTTGTCGGTGCCCAGCGCGAACCTGACCCCCGCGCTCGCCATCCTGGGCGACGTCATTCGCAACCCGGCTTTCGACCCGGCCGAGGTCGACCGGCTCCGCAATCAGCAATTGTCGCGCATCCGTCAGGAACTGACGAGCCCGAACGCGCTCGCCAATCGCGCGATGGCGCCGCTCCTCTACGGCCCCGCCAATCCGTACGCGAAGGCGAGCTTCGGCAATGGCGACCCAGCGGCCGTCGCGAAGCTGACCCGCGACGATTTGATCGCGTTCCGCAGCGCATGGCTGCGCCCCGACACCGCGACCGTGTTCGTGGTCTCGAGCGAGCCGCTGGCGACCGTCACCGCCGCGCTCGAAGCGACGCTCGGCGACTGGCGTCCGACCGGCGCGGCGGGGGTAAAGGCCGCCCCGGTCGCCGCGCCGGCGGGCGCGCGCGTGCTGCTGATCGACCGGCCCGATTCGCCGCAATCGGTGATCCGCGCGGCAATCCCGAATACGCTCGACGGGCAGGGCGACCTGCTGGCGTATCAGACCGCGAACGATGTGTTCGGCAGCGACACCGTGTCGCGACTCTCGGTCGATCTGCGTGAATCGAAGGGCTGGTCGTACGGCGCGTACAGCCAGTTCGCGCGCAACAAGGTCTCGGCGCCGTTCCAGCTGACCGCCCCGGTGCAGGCCGACAAGACCGGGCTGGCGGTCGCCGCGATCCGTGACGACATCGCCGGCTATGTCGGCAAATCGCCGACGACCCAGGCCGAATACGATCGGGTGATCGGCGCGGGGGTCAACGAACTGTCGGGCAATTACGAAACCGCCCAGGCGGTGCTCTCGGCGCTGCAGGGCAATGCGCTCTACAATCGCCCCGACGATTATCAGGCGACGCTGGCCGATCGCTACCGCAAGCTGACGATCGCCGATCTCGACACCGCGGCCCGCGCGACGCTCGATCCGGCGAAGCTGATCTTCGTGGTGGTGGGCGATGCGAAGGTGGTGAAGCCGCAGCTTGACTCGCTCGGGATCGCGGTCGAGATCGTGGCACCCGCGACCCTCGCGGCGCTCAAATAATTCGAGAGGATTTGGTTATGGCGGACGTTGACGGTACCTGGGATTGCACGGTCAAATCGCCGCTCGGCGACCAGAAATTGACGTTGACCGTCGCCTCGACTGGCGACGCCTTCACCGGCACCGCCGGCGGCGCGATGGGGACCTCGGACGTCTCGGGCAGCGTCGACGGTAATAGCATCGCATGGAAACAGTCGGTGGTCGTGCCGATGCCGATGACGCTCGACTGCACCGCGACCGCTGACGGCGACACGCTAACCGGTTCGGTCGGCGCGGGCGCGTTCGGTAGTTTCCCGTTGTCGGGCACGCGTAGCGCCTAACACGTTTGTGCTCCGGCGCACGCCGGAGCCCAGGGCCGCAAACACCGTGCATCCCGGCCCTAGGCTTCCGCGTGCGCTGGAGCACAGCTGTTTTAGAAAGACGGCACCGATGACCCAAGCCCACCTTGACCGCCGCCAGCTTCTCCGCGCCGGCACCGCCACGGCCGCGACCCTTGCGCTGCCGGCGTTCGCGCAAGGACTCACCTCGACGCGCAATCCCGAACTCGCGAAGCTGTTCGACACCTTCTTCTACGAAGGACTGACGCTGCGTCCCGAAGGTGCGACCCAATTAGGCCTCGACAAGGGGCCGCGCGCCGACCTGCGTGCCAAATCGAGCCTGTCGGGCACCGCCGGGCGCGACGCCGCGCGCGCACAGAACGCCAGCCAGCTGGCGCGCATCGAGGCGTTCGACCCGAGCAACCTCGGCACCGCCGACCGGATCGACTATGACGTCGTCCTTTATCAGCGCCGCGCGTCGGCCGATGTCGCCAAGTTCGATTTCGGCGGCGCGGGCTATGGGCCGTCGCCCTACGTCATCAGCCAGCAATCGGGCGCGTATCAATCGACCCCCGATTTCCTCGACACCAAACAGCCGGTCGAGACCGCCGCCGACGCCGACGCCTATCTCGCGCGGCTGGGCGCGTTCGGCGATCAGCTGACCGGCGACACCGAACGATTCCGGCACGATGTGGCACTCGGCGTCGTGCCGCCCGACTTCATCCTCGACCTGACCCGCGCGCAGATGACCGCGCTGCGCGTCCCCGCCGGCAACGCGCGCGTCGTCCAGTCGCTCGCGATCCGCGCCGCCGCGAAGGGGCTCGGCGACACTTGGGGCAGCAAAGCCGCGGCAATCTATGACGCGCGCGTCCTCCCCGCGCTCGACGCGCAGCTCGCCGCGGTCACCGCCGCGCGCGCCAACGCGAAGTCGAACGCGGGCATCTGGGACATCCCGCAGGCCGACGCCTTCTACCGCGTCGCGCTCCAGAACACGACGACGACCAGGCTGACCCCCGAAGAGGTCCACAAGTTCGGAATCGAGCAGGGCCGCGAGCTGAAGGCGCGGATGGACGCGATCCTCAAGCAACAGGGCTATACCAAGGGCAGCGTCGGCGAGCGGCTGCAGGCGATCAATACGCTTCCCGGACAGGTCTTCCCCGACACCGACGCCGGCAAGGCCGATGCGATCGCGTTTTGCAACGAACGCCTTGCCGCGATCCTGCCGCGCCTCCCGCGGATGTTCAACCGCACGCCACAGTACAAGTTCGAAGTCCGCCGTGTCCCCAAGGAAACCGAAGCCGGCGCCGCTTCCGCCTTCGCGCAGCCGCCCGCGATCGACGGGTCGCGTCCCGGCCTCGTCTATTTCAACCTCAAGGACAGCGCGGAATGGCCGCGCTACATCATCCAGACCGTCACCTATCACGAAGGGCTGCCGGGGCATCAATACGAAGGCGGGCTCGCGCTGTCGAACACCGGGCTGCCGCTGATCCGCAAGACCGGCGGCTTCTCGGGCTACGGCGAGGGTTGGGCGCTCTACGCCGAACAGGTCGCCGACGAACTGGGCATGTACGAAGACGATCCGCTCGGACAACTCGGCTATCTCAAAATGCGGCTGTTCCGCGCCAACCGCTGCATCATCGACACCGGCCTCCACCATTACAAATGGACCAAGGCGCGCGCGATCGCGCAGTTCGTCGACGACCAGGGTGAAACCCCGGGCTTCGCAACGCGCGAGGTCGAACGCTATTGCGTCAACCCGGGGCAGGCGTGCTCCTACCTGCTCGGCTACAAGAGCTTCGTCGATCTGCGCGGCAAGGCGCAGGCAGCACTCGGGTCGAAGTTCGACATCAAGGCGTGGCACGATGCGGTGCTCGGCATCGGCCGCGTCCCGCTGGAGATCCTCGAGGCACGCGGGACTGCGTGGGTGAAGACACAGGTCTGACTCTGCCGCTCCGGTCTGCCCGGGCGACGAGGGCTAGGCCGGGGTCTGCCCGCCCTTCTGGCCGTCGGGATAATCGTCCGGGGTCACCGAACTCATCCCCGGCCGGTCCTCGACCTCGGTCTTGGCGTTTGCTTCGCCCTCATCCTGATCGCGGTCCAGCGTATCGCTCGGCCGCCGCGCGTCGCCGGGCGCCTGATGCTCGGTTGAGATGTTGGGGGCGGGCTGGGTCTCGGTGTGGTCGGTGGGCATGATCGTCTCCTCCGCCACAAAACGCGGCGGCGACGAGACGCGTTCCGTCAGCGCTGAAGGCGCGTGACGTGCCCCATCTTGCGCCCCGGCCGCGGCGCGTCCTTGCCGTAAAGATGAAGATGCGCCCCCGGCTCGGCCAGCACGTCGCGCCATCGTTCGCCGGTATCGCCAAGCAGATTTTCCATTGTCACCGCGGCTGCCGTCAGCGCGGTCGCGCCGAGCGGCAGCCCGCAGACCGCGCGGATATGATTCTCGAACTGGGAGGTCGCCGCGCCCTCGATCGTCCAATGTCCCGAATTGTGGACCCGCGGCGCCATTTCGTTGAACACCGGGCCCGCGGACGTGGCGAAGAACTCGCACGCCAGCACCCCGACGTAATCCAGCTCGGCGGCGATCCGCTCGGCCAGCGCGGTCGCTTCGGCGATCTGTCCGGCCAGCGCCGCCGGGGCGGGCAGGGTGGAGGTCCGCAGGATCGCGTCTTCGTGGACGTTGACCGGCGCATCGTAGCGAACCACCGCGCCGTCGCTGCCGCGCGCGATCAGGATCGAAAACTCGGCCTCGAAGTCCACGAACGCCTCAAGCACCGCGCGCCCGCCGATCGCGTCCCACGCCGCCGCCGCATCGTCGGGCGCATTCAGCCGCACCTGCCCCTTGCCGTCGTAGCCGAACCGCGCAGTCTTCAGCACCGCGGGGGTGCCCACCGCCGCCACCGCGGCTTCGAGCGATGCGAGGTCGGTCACTTCGCGCCACCGGGCGGGGCACCCACCCAGCCCCTCTACGAAACTCTTCTCGACGATCCGGTCCTGCGCGACCTTCAGCGCGCGCGGATCGGGCCGTACCGGCACCCGCGCCGCCAGCCACTCGACCGGCGCCAGCTCGATGTTCTCGAACTCGTACGTCACCACGTCGCACGCCTGCGCAAAGTCGGCGAGCACGATCCGGTTGTGATAGTCCGCGCGCGTCATGCTCGACGCCGATTGCGCCGCGACACTCTCGCGGTCGGGTGCCAGCACGTGGGTGCGATAGCCGAGTTGCGCCGCCGCGGAGGCCAGCATCCGCCCGAGCTGTCCGCCGCCCAGGATCCCGATCGTGCTGCCGGGGGGAAGGGGGGTCACACCCTGTTCCGTTCGTCCCGAGCGACGTCGAGGGACCTTTTTCGACGCGATGCCTCGACTTCGCTCGGCACGAACGGCGCGGGAGACCAGGTCACTCCACCGCCTCCGCCACCCCGTCGGTCTGTGCCTGCCGCCACGCCGCCAGCCGGCTGGCCAGCGCCTCGTCCGACAGCGCCAAAATCGCCGCCGCGAGCAGCCCCGCATTCTTCGCCCCCGCCGCGCCGATCGCCAGACAGCCGACCGGCACCCCGCCCGGCATCTGCGCGATCGACAACAGGCTATCCAGTCCGCTCAGTGCTTTCGATTCGACCGGCACGCCCAGCACCGGCAGCGCGGTCATCGCCGCCGCCATGCCGGGCAGATGCGCCGCGCCACCCGCGCCCGCGATGATGACCTTCAGCCCGCGGCCCGCCGCGCCGTTCGCATAATCGTACAGTCGCTGCGGCGTGCGGTGCGCGCTCACCACCCTGGTCTCGTAAGCGACGCCGAGCGTCTCGAGCGCCTCGGCGGCATGGCGCATCGTCGCCCAATCGGATTGCGAGCCCATGATGATGCCGACCAGCGTCATCGTTCGCCGTTAGCGTCGCACGCCGGGCCGGGCAAGGCGACGGAACGCCCGCCCGAACGGGACGTTACGCCCTCGTATCAACTTGAAAGGGCCCGTCATGAGCGATCTCAACACCGACGAAAAAGTCGTCGTCGCCAAATCCAGCTTCAACGTCGCCAACATCATCCTCGCGATCGCGGTGCTGATCGCGGTGATCGGCCTGCTCAAATACATTGGCGCGCTGCCATTCTGATATGACCTACGTTGTCCTCGGCGCGAGCGGGCATGTCGGCGCGGCGGTGGTCGCCGCGCTGCGTAGCGCAGGCGAGTCGGTACTCGCGGTGGTCCATGACCCATCCAAAGCCGCGCCATTGGAGGCGCAGGGTGCCGAGGTCGCGGTCGTTGATGTCGGCGACCCGGGCGCACTCCATGCGGTTATAGCGCGCGGCACGCGGGCGTTCCTGCTCAACCCGCCCGCTGACATTGGCGGCGACACCGATGCGGCGGAACTGGGCACCGCGCGCGCAATCGGAGCGGCGCTGCGGGAAGCTGGGCTCGAGAAGGTCGTCGTCGCCTCGACCTATGGTGCGCAGCCCGGCGACGCGATCGGCGACCTCAGCACCTTGTGCAAATTCGAACGATTAGTGAGTGCGAACGGCATTCCGACCGCAACCAACCGCGGTGCCTATTATTTCACCAATTTCGACCAGCTGCTCGAACCGGCGAAGCAGGGCACGCTTCCGACGATGTTTCCCGCCGACATGGCGCTGCCGATGGTGGCCCCTGCCGATCTTGGCGCAGCGGCGGCGCGGCGGTTGCGATCGGGGGTCGATGACGTCGGCGTGCACTATGTCGAAGGCCCGCGGCGCTACAGCTTCAACGATGTTGCTGCGATCTTTTCAACGGTGCTCGGGCTGCAGATTACGGTCGCGACGATACCGCGCGAGGGGTGGGAAGCGGCCTACCGCGAGCAGGGCTTCTCCGACGCCGCAGCCCGCGCCTACGTCCGCATGACCGCCGCCACGATCGACCAAGGGCCAGCGTCACCTGATGATCCCGAGCGCGGATCGACGACACTCGACCAGCATATTCGCGCACTGGTCGCGGGCTAGCGTTCGCTCAGATAGTAACGATCTACTGCGCGCAGGTCGTCGGCCAGCTCATAGACGATCGGCTGCCCGGTCGGAATCTCCAGTGACGTGATCTCGTCGTCGGGAATCGCCGACAGGTGCTTGACCAGCGCGCGCAGCGAATTGCCGTGCGCGCTGATCAGCACCCGCTGCCCCTCGCGCAGACACGGCGCGATCCGCTCGTTCCAATAGGGCAGAACACGCGCGATCGTGTCCTTCAAACTCTCGGTCGCGGGGACAGCGATGTCCGCATAGCGCCGGTCGCGCGCCAGATCGTATTCGCTGCCCGACGCCAGCACCGGCGGCGGAATATCGAAGCTCCTGCGCCACACCTTGACCTGCTCCGCGCCGTGTTCGGCCGCGGTCTGTGCCTTGTCGAGCCCGGTCAGCCCGCCGTAATGCCGCTCGTTCAGCCGCCAGTGTTTCTCGGTCGGCAGCCACAAGCGCCTCATTTCCTCCAGTGCCAGATTGAGCGTCTTGATCGCGCGCGTCTGAAGCGACGTGAAGGTCATGTCGAAGTCGAGACCGCGCTCGGCCATCAGCGCCCCCGCCGCGCGCGCTTCCGCGACCCCCTTCTCGGTCACGTCCACATCCCACCAGCCGGTGAAGCGATTCTCGAGGTTCCACGCCGACTGGCCGTGGCGGATCAGGACTAGAGTGGGCATCGCGGTCCTTACAGCGCCAGCGTCATGAAGCGGTTGTGGTCGCTCGGCGGATAGTCGCCGAACGCGGGCGCATCGACGAACCCGAAGTTCTCGTACAGCCGGTTGGCGGGCGCGAAGCTCGGCGCGGTCCCGGTCTCCAGGCTCAATCGCTCATACCCGCGGTCGCGCGCAGTCAGCAGGATGTGGTTCAGCAGGCCCCGGCTGACGCCCTTGCGCAGATGCTCGGGCGAGGTCCGCATCGACTTCACCTCGCCGTGCCCCGGCGCCAGTTCACGCAGCGCCGCGACCCCCAGCAATTTGTCGTGTTCCCACGCCGAATAGAATGCGATCGCCGCGTCGCGCCGTAACGCTTCCACATCCAGCGCATGCGCATTCGCTTCCGGCGTGTCGGCGTGCGAATTCACATAATGATAATCGAGCAGGGCCTCGACCTGCGGCTCGTCCAGCCCGCCTTCGCGCACCTCGATCATGCGATCACCTCAGTCAGGGTTTCCAGCATCGCGACCGCCAGCGTGCGCGAGCGTTCGGGCGACCAGCCGCGCACCGGGTCGGGCTTCGGCGCATGGTCCTTGAACGGCATTTCCAGCGTCATGCTGACCGCCCCGAACCGCTCGGCGAGCTGGTTGGTCGACATCGTCAGATTGGCCTTGCCGGCGGCCGATTTCGCATAGCCCAGTTCGGTCTGGAATTCGGGCGTGTGCGCTGCCAGCCGGCGCCCGTAATCGTAGAACCGCTCGCCCAGCGCGTCGGTCCAGCTCGGGATCACTTCGAACCCGGCCAGGAAATTCGCCGCGATCGCTTCGTCGCCGTGGACGTCCATCGCGTAATCGACCCCGCTCGCGTCCATCGCGTCGCGCACGCACAGCACCTCGGGGCTCTTCGCAAGGCTGGGGCTGTGCCATTCGCGGTTGAGGTTAACTCCCGCCGCGTTGGTGCGCAGATGTCCGCGGAAGGTCCCGTCGGGGTTCATGTTGGGGACGACGTGGACGCTTGCCTTCGCCAGCAACGGCGCGGCGGCGGCGCTGGTCAGCCAGTCGAGCGCGCCCTCCATCCAATATTCGCACATGCTCTCACCGGGATGCTGCCGCGCGTAGAGCCAGACCTGCTGCGGCCCGCCCGGGAAGTCGAAACAGTCGATCGCGCGGCCGTCCAGACTGTGTCCCAGCACGCGGTGCGCCACCCCTTGCGCGGCGGTCCGCGCGACCAGCGCATCGTGCATCGCCGTCGTGTAGGGCGCGAAATAGGCGAACCACGCCAGGTCGGTCGCGGCGCTGTCGGTGAAGCTCAGCACGCCGCCTTCGTAGCTGGTCGGGGCGAGCCGCCAGTCGCTAAGGTCACGGCTGACCCGCGCCTGATAACCGGGCCAGCCGAGCGGGTAGGCGGACGCGCCGCAATTAACGATCCGATAGGTGATTTCGCGCCCGCGGACCCCGGCGGCGCGGAAGAAGAACCATTGATAGAAGTCGGAATCCTTGTCGCGGACGATCTCCAGCTCGACGGTGTCGCCCGTCGATCCGACGACCCGGATGTTGCCGCCGTCGAAGGCCGCGTCGATCTGCACTGTCATTTGACGGTGATAGTGCGTCCCGATTCGCCCGGAAAGCCCCGGAACAATGCCTCGGACAATTTGCGCGCGGCGATTTCGGGCGATGCATCGGGCAGCCGCGCATCGGCTTCGGTCATCGCGCGGCCTTCCCAGACCACGCCCGCGCCCGCGCCGCCGCGTTCGGCGATCTTGACCGACAGTTCGGTGCCGACGATCTCGCGGACCTTCGCGCCGCCGATCGGCACCCCGACCCCGCCACCCACGCCGCCGCCGCGCCCGTAGCTGCCGCCGCCCACTCCCAACGAAAAGGTCGGCCCGCGCTCCAGCGCCTCGCGCCCGCCGCGCCGGTAATCGACCGTCGCGGTGAAGCGCGCCGGCCCCCCCGTCACCGGCGAATAGCCGGCGCGGGTCAGCTCGGCGGCGACCGCGTCGGCATAGGCGCGGTAATCCACCCCGGCGGGACCGCCGCTGATCGGCTCGAGCGCGACCGTGCCACGCGCGATCTGCGGCCCCAGATGATAACGCAGCACCTCGACCGGGGCGTTGAGCGGAGCGGTGGTGCACCCCGCGGCGGCGGCGCTCAGGGTCAGCAGGATAAGCAGGCGCATGGCGGAATCCGATATTGTTGTGGTTCTGAAATGATCGGAAAAGGTCGCGGTTCCACGCGCCGGCGGCTCGGTACGGCGGTTGACTTGGCAGGGGTCGCTCGCTAGCGCGGCGCGTCTTTTTCATCTGCCCAGAATCGAACCGTCATGAAGATCCGCAACAGCCTGAAGTCCCTCAAGGACCGCCACCGCGACAACCGCGTCATCCGTCGCCGTGGCCGCACCTATGTGATCAACAAGACCAACCGTAGGTTTAAGGCACGGCAGGGTTGAGCCGAAGGCAGCGGATTAGCTTCGCTAATCCGTGTCGCGGCCGAGGTCGGCCGGCGGGAGCGGAGCATCCCGGCCGACGACGCGGGATTTAGTCCTGTGTCGGACCGTCCAATGAATACTACCACCGTCATCTTCGACGTCGGCAATGTCCTCTACCGCTGGGAACCCGAGCGACTGTACGAGGCGCTCGTCCCCGACCCCGCCGCACGGGCGCACCTGCTTGGCAACGTCGTCACCACCGACTGGCATTTTCAGCACGACGCGGGCCGCCCGTTCGCCGAAACCTGCGCCGAGCTCAGCGCCGCGCACCCGCAGGACGCCGCGCTCATCGCCGCTTGGGGCCCGCGCTTCCTCGAATCGATCCCGGGCCCCGTCGCGGGAATGCCGGAACTCGTCGCCGACCTGCTCGCGCGCCAGGTCCCGCTCTACGCCATCACCAATTTCTCGGGCGAATTCTGGCAGCCGTTCGTCGCGCGCGAAGCCGCCTTCTTCACGCCGTTCCGCGGTATAATTGTCTCGGGTGATGAGAAGGTCACCAAGCCCGATCCCGCGATCTACCGCCTCGCGCTCGACCGCTTCGACCTGCGCGCCGAGGAGGCGGTATTCATCGACGACGTCGCAGCGAACGTCGCGGGGGCGCAGGCAGTCGGCATGCGCGGGATCGTGTTCACCGACGCGGCGACGCTACGCACCGACCTCGCGGCGCTCGGCCTGATCTGAGCGCGGCCGCACCCACAATTCCTGCCGCGCCACCCCGGCGAACCGGTTCCGCGACTGCGCCTGCCCGAACGCCTTCGCGACCCAGCCCAGCTTTTCCGCCGCCGAAGTCGTGACCCGCCGGTCCCACGCATGCTCGCCGCGCGCCGCCACCTTGCGCGCGATGTCGCCGTAGATTCCCGCCGCCGCCAGCACCGCCCAGGCAGAGCGAAACGAGAGGGCAGGGGTGCCGCCGCGTGCGCTCGCCTCGAACGCCTCGGCCTGGTCGGCCAGCCGCCGCGCCAGCACCGCCAACCGCGCGCGGTAATGCGGCTTCATATGTTCGCCGGGCGGAATATCCATCTCGACCAGCCACTCCTCGGGAATGTAGCAGCGCCCGGCCAGATCGTCCTCGCACACGTCGCGCGCGATGTTGCTCAGCTGGAATGCCATGCCCAGCTCCGCCGCGCGGTCCAGCGTCGCGGCATCGTCGCGCGACACCCCCATCGCGACCGCCATCATGCACCCGACCACCCCCGCCACGTGCCAGCAATATTTGTGGAGGTCGGCTTCGGATCGCGGCCGCCACTCGCGCGCATCGAGCGCGAACCCCTCGATCAGCGCGTGCGCCCAGGCGGCGGGCAATGCGGTCTCGCCTGAAAAAATCCGCAGCGCATCGAACGCCGGGTCGCCGACGATCTCGCCCGCCAGCGCCGCGTCGGTCTTGGCGCGCATCTCCGCCAGCCGCGCCGGCGGGTCGGCGACGATGCTCAGCGCGTGGCCATGCTGCTGCCCATCGGCGATATCGTCGCACGCCCGGCACCATGCGTAGAGCAACCACGCCCGCTCGCGGGTCGCCCGGTCGAACAGCCGGCTGGCCAGCGCGAACGACTTGGACCCGCGCGCGATCGACTCCTGCGCGGTCGCAACGATCGCATCGCGGGTGGGTAAGGTGGTCGAACTCATCCGTGCTCCTGCGCAAGCAGGAGCCCAGGGCGGCAATTGCTCCGCCCCGAACCCTGGATTCCTGCGTTCGCAGGAATACTCATAGATCGCGTGGACTCATCTTGGTGATCGTGCTCGCCAGCGGCACATGGCGTGCCATCGCGTCGAGCAATTCCTCCAGCGCGTCGTCGACAATCAGCAATTCCCGGTGCTGCGGCCGCAAGAATCCGACCGCGGCCATCTTCTCCCAGAATGCGACGATCCCGTCATAATA
>JAZKGJ010000111.1:0-23154 GCA_040385975.1 Pseudomonadota bacterium
CAATGAGAGCCCGGTCAGCGCGAGCCCGACATGACTCGCCCAGCGGAGCGGCGCGGTCGAGAAGCCGGTCATCGCGTCGAACGCGAGCGCGATCATCTTGCCGAGCGGATAGTTGGTCGCGCCCGCATGGCGTTCGTGCCGGTCGTAAACGAAGGGGACTTGGCGAAAGCCGATCCACGCGACCATTCCGCGGATGAAGCGGGCCTGTTCGGGCAGCGCCAGGAAGGCGTCGAGCGCCCGCCTGCTCATCAGCCGGAAATCGCCGGTGTCGAGCGGGATCGGGGTGTCGGTGACACGGTCGAGCACGCGGTAAAAGGCCGCCGCACTCGCCTTTTTGAAGATGCTTTCGCCCTCGCGCTTGCGGCGCACCGCATAGACCACGTCGGCGTCCTGTTCGGCCATTGCGCGGCGCATCTCGCCGAGCAACTCGGGCGGATCCTGCAAATCGGCGTCGATGATCAGGATTTGCGCCCCCGCGCACAGGTCGAGCCCCGCGGTCAGCGCCAGTTGATGCCCATGGTTGCGCGACAGGTTGATCGCGACCAGCCGCGGATCGGCAGCACTCAGCCGCTGCATCGCCGCCCAGCTGCCGTCCTTCGACCCGTCGTTGATCAGCACGATCTCGAAATCGTCGCCGACGCTCGCACGCGCCGCCGCGCCAATCCGCGCGTGGAGCAGCTCGAGGCACGCCTCCTCGTTGTAACAGGGCACGACGATTGAGAGGGCGGGGCGGTTCATCGCGGCGACCTTACCGCGCGGCGACGATCTTCACCAGCATCCCCGGCGTCAGCACCGCGTCGTCGTCGAGCCCGTTCAGCACCAGGAAGCGTTCGCGCTGCGCCCGCGGATACGCCATGCGCGCGGCGAGGGTAGCGACCGTATCGCCGCTCGCGACGGTCCCGATCCGCAGCACCTTGCGGCTCAACGTATCGGGCAATTGCTTCTTCGCGCCCTTGATCGGCCCGTCGTAGGGCAGGCCGTCGAGCGCGCGCAGATACGCGACGTCCTGCGCGGCGGGGGCGGACCGGCCGGTCGCTTCGGCCAGCTTGGTCGCGCGATCGACCCGCGCCGCGTCGTTGGGATGGGTCGACATCCAGGTCGGTACGCTGTTGGCCGATCCTGCAAGTTCGGCTTCGAGCGCGCTGTCCGAGCCGAGCGCGGTCAGCATATCGGCCATGCCATAGGGCGAATAGCCCGCCGCATTGCTGTAGCGGACCCCCAGGGTGTCGGCGGCATATTCCTGATCGCGTCCGAATTTCAGTGTGTAGAGCTGCGTCCCGTAGCTCGCGACCCCGCCGAGCAAATTGCTGCCGGTGAGCACGCCGACCCCGGCCGCCAGCAATTGTCCGATCCCGGCGCGCTTGCTGCGCGACGCGGCGTGGCGCGCGGCGACATGGCCGACTTCATGCCCCATCACCGCCGCCAGCTCGGCCTCCGAATTCATCAGCGCGAGCAATTGGCGGGTAATGTAGACGTAGCCGCCGGGGACCGCGAAGGCATTGTCGAGCGGCGAATCGAGCAACGTCACGGTGAAGTCGCCGCCGTCGCCCGACAGCCCCGATTGCACCGCGACCTTGCGGGTCACGCGAGTAACCAGCGCCGCCTGCGGCCCGGCATAGGCCCCGCCATATTGCGCGAGCAGCCCGGGATGCGCCTTGGCCCCCAGCGCCTTGTCGGCGGCGGAGATCGGGCGGGTGTCGGTCGATCCGGGCAATTGCGTCGCCGACAACAATGCGGCGGCCAGCAGCAGCTTCATGCCTTTCTCCTCACACCCGTTCGGCGCGCGCCACTGCGTCGGCGGCGCGCAATGCCGCCAGCACCCGCATCAAATGCACCGCGTCGTGCACTTCGACGTCGATCGTGTTGGTGTGAAACGTGGTGTCGCGGTTGTCGAGCCGCAGGTTCACGATATTGGCCTGTTGCTGGCCCAGGATCGTCGATACGATCCCGAGCGCGCCGGGTTCGTTCTTCACATCGACCTGGACCCGCGCCATCCCGCCGTCGGATGCCTCGCCCCAAGCGATGTCGACCCAGTCGAGGTCGGGTGTGTCCGCCGACAGGTCGAGCTTGGCGCAGTCGATCCGGTGGATCTCGATCCCCTCGCCCGCGCGGCGCAGTCCCACGATCCGGTCGCCGGGCACCGGGGTGCAGCAATTCGCCAGGTCGAACGCGACCCCCGGGGTCAGCCCGGTGATCGCCAGCGTCGGCGCAGGGGCGATCGTCTGGCGCTGGACATCGGCCCCGGCCGAGCCCGGCATCAGCGCCTCCATCACCTGCGGGTCGGTCAGCGTCCGCCGCGCGATCGCGGTCATCAGCGCGGCCTCGTCGGGCAGCTTCAGCCGCTGCAGCGCGTGCGCCTTGGCCTCGGCGGCGAGCGGGGCAGGGAGCCGCGCGACGATCTGATCGTAGAGCTTGCGGCCGAGCGTCTTCGTCTCGTCCTGCTCGCGCCGCCCGAGATGGCGGCGGATCGCTGCACGCGCCTTGCCGGTATAGGCGAAATTCAGCCAGTTCGCCTGCGGCTCCTGCGCCTTGGATCGCAGGATCTCGACCTGGTCGCCGTTCTCGATCTGGGTCCGGAGCGGCACGACCCGGCCGTTGACCTTCGCGCCGACCGCCTGGTCGCCGATGTTGCTGTGCACCGCATAAGCGAAATCGACCGGGGTCGCGCCCTTGGGGAGCTGGATCAGCTCGCCCGCTGGGGTGAAGGCGAAGATCCGATCCTGGTACATCGCCATCCGGGTGTGTTCGAGCAGCTCTTCGGGGCTCTCGGCATGGTCGAGGATTTCGACCAGGTCGGCGATCCAGCTGTTCTGCGTCTCGGCGCGCACCTTGGATTGCTTGTACGCCCAGTGCGCGGCGAGTCCGAACTCGGCCTCGGCGTGCATCTCGGCGGTGCGGATCTGGATTTCGACGCGGGTATTGTCGCCGTGCATCACGCTGGTGTGGAGCGAGCGATAGCCGTTGCGCTTGGGGGTCGAGATGTAATCCTTGAACCGGCCCGGCACCATCGGCCAGCGGCGGTGAAGGATGCCGAGCGCGCGATAGCAATCCTCTTCGGTCGGGACGATCGCGCGGAACGCCATCACGTCGGAGAGTTGCTCGAAGCTGATGTGGCGTTCGGCCATCTTTCGCCAGATCGAATAGGGATGCTTCTCGCGCCCGTTGATCTCGGTCGCGACGCCGTGGCGGGTCAGCAATGTCTTCAAACTGTCGGCGATCTTGGTGATCCGCCCGCCGCCGTCGCCTTCGCCCAATTGCACCAGCCGCTTGGTGATCGAGCCGTAGGCGTCGGGTTCGAGCACCGAAAAGGCGATGGTCTGCATCTCCTTCATGAATTCGTACATCCCGATCCGCTCGGCGAGCGGCGCGTAGATATCCATCGTCTCGCGCGCGATCCGGCGGCGCTTTTCTTCGTTCGGCACGTGGTGGAGCGTGCGCATGTTGTGGAGCCGGTCGGCGAGCTTGACCAGCAGCACGCGGATGTCGTCGGACATCGCGAGCAGGAATTTGCGCAGGTTCTCGGCGGCGCGCTCGTTGTCCGACTGGGCCTCGATCTTCGACAGCTTGGTGACGCCGTCGACCAATCGCGCGACATTGGCGCCGAACAGCCGCTCGACCTCGTCATGGGTGGCGACGGTATCCTCGATCGTGTCGTGCAGGATCGCGGTCGCGATCGTCTCGTCGTCGAGATGCAGGTCGGTCAGGATCCCCGCCACCTCGATCGGGTGGCTGAAATAGGGGTCGCCGCTGGCGCGCTTCTGCCCGCCGTGCGCGTGGAGCGAGAACACATAGGCGCGGTTGAGCAGCGCTTCGTCGGCATCCGGATCGTAGCTCAGGACCCGATCGACGAGTTCGTATTGGCGCAGCACGGAGTCAGATGGGGGAGGGCATCAGCGCAATGCAACAAAAAAGGCCCCCGCCGTCCGGGAAGACGGCGAGGGCCAGCTTGGGGAGCTTCAACGCCGTGCGCGGATTACTTCGCGCGGGCGTTGCACTTGTCGAGCGCCTCGGCCGAAACTGGCGCGCCCTGGACCGAGAAGCTGCTGAGCTTGCCGGCGCGCTGCGCGACCAGGCTGCACATCACGATGTCGCGCTCGCCCGACTTGCTGGCGACGAACGCGCTGCCCCGCCATTTCCAGCTGGTCTCGCGAGTCAGAAAGCTGGTCTTCAACGGCTTATCGAGCGGGGTTGCGACGTAATAGCCGGTCGGCACCTGGACGGCGGCGGCGGTCGAGGCGGGCACTTCGGCGCGGGTCGCGGTGGCCGACAGCAGCATGGTCGAAGCGGCAAGCGCGGCGGCGACGGAAACGATGCGGATCATGGGGAGTCTCCTGTTCGAAAACAGCCTGACGAAATCAGGTTGCGAATCACTACCTATCGAACTAAGTTTTAGGTTGCAACTAGAAACCCAGTTCCCTTTGCTGCAATCGCACTTTCGCGGTATGCAATCGGTCGTTGGAGAGAATGCGTCGGATGGGAAAGCTTCGCGAACCTTTGATGGAATGCAGCCTGCCGGCGGCGCTCGAGGTGATGGGCGAACGCTGGGCGTTTATGATCCTGCGCGCGTCGTTCAACGGGCTGCATCATTTCGAGGAATATCAGTCGGAACTGGGCATCGCGCGCAACATCCTGGCGAACCGGTTGGCGCGGCTGACCGGGCACGGCATCCTCGAACGCACCGCGCTGCCTGAGGATCGCCGCAAGATCGAATACCGGCTGACCGAAAAGGGCATGGCGCTGCTCCCGACGATGATCGCGCTCAGGCAGTGGGGCGAGCGCTGGGAAACCTGCGTCCCCGCGTTCCCGGTGCTGGTCGACAAGCGCGACAACCGCCCGATCGCCAACATCGAACTGCGCGCCGAGGATGGCCGGGTGCTGACCCATCACGACCTGCACTGGGCATTGCCGGAGGATGTCGCGGGCGAAGACCCGGCGCACGAACCCGCGCTCAGGGCGGCGGAATAAGCCCTTCGAGGAAGGCCCGCACCCGCGGACTGTGCGGCAACGAGCGACCGGTGCTCAGGTCCACCCCGACCCCGACCACGTTCACGACCGCATGGAGCTCGCCCGTCACGGCGTGCGTCAGCTCGCAGCGCTGGGTGAAACTCGAACCCCCGATGCGCTCGATCCGCACCCACGCGTCCATGCTGTCGCCGAACACGAATGGCTTGAGATAATCGACCTCGGCGCGGCGGACGTGGCTTTGCCAATCCTCGTCGCCGAGCTTGCCGGCGATGTCGGCCCAGTCCCAATATGCGGTCAGCGCGACATCGGCATATTCCAGATAGCGCGAGTTGAAGACGACCTTCTGCCCGTCGATTTCCGAATAGCGGACCTTGATGCGGGTCGAGAAAGCGAAGCCCGGGCGGCTCATCCGCCCGCCCGTTCGCTTTGCGCCGTACCTGCTGTGTTGACCCCCATCGACTGGAGATAGCGCTTCACGTTGCGCGCGGCCTGGCGCAGCCGTTGCTCGTTCTCGACCAGCGCGATCCGCACGAACCCCTCGCCATTCTCGCCGTAGCCGACCCCCGGCGCGACCGCGACCTGCGCCTGGGTCAGCAATTGCTTGGAGAACTCGAGACTGCCGAGGTGCGCGAGTGCAGGCGGCAGCGGGGCCCAGGCGAACATCGATGCGCGCGGCGGCGGAATGTCCCAGCCCGCGCGGCCGAAGCTCTCGACCAGCACGTCGCGGCGCTTGTGATAGAGCGCGCGGTTCTGCGCGACGATGTCCTGCGGCCCATTGAGCGCCGCGCACGCGGCTGCCTGAATCGGGGTGAAGGCGCCGTAATCGAGGTAGGATTTCACCCGCGTCATCGCCGCGATCAGTTTTGCGTTGCCGACCGCGAAGCCGATCCGCCAACCCGCCATCGAATAGGTCTTGCTGAGCGACGTGAATTCGACCGCGATGTCCTTGGCGCCGGGCACCTGCAGGATCGAAACCGTCGGCTGGCCGTCGTAATAGAGTTCGGAATAGGCCAGGTCGGACACGATCCACACGTCGTTGTCGCGGGCCCACGCGACCAGCCGTTCGTAGAAGGCCAGATCGACCGTTTCGGCGGTGGGGTTCGACGGATAGTTCACGACCAAGACGCTCGGCCGCGGCACGGTGAACGCCACCGCGCGCTCGAGCGCCGCGAAATAGGCCTCGTCGGGGGTGGTCGGGACCGCGCGGATCGTCGCGCCGGCGATGATGAAGCCGAAGGTGTGAATCGGATAGGACGGGTTGGGCGCGAGCACGACATCGCCCGGCGCGGTGATCGCGGTCGCGAGGCTGGCCAGCCCCTCCTTCGACCCCATCGTCACGACGACCTCGGTCTCGGAATCGACCTCGACACCGAACCGTCGCGCGTAATAGGCGGCCTGTGCGCGGCGCAGCCCCGGGATGCCCTTCGACTGCGAATAGCCGTGCGCGTCGGACTTTTTCGTCACCTCGATCAATTTGTCGATGACGTGCGGCGGCGGCGGCAGATCGGGATTGCCCATCCCCAGGTCGATAATGTCCTCGCCCCCCGCACGCGCCGCCGCGCGCATCCCGTTGACTTCGGCGATGACGTAGGGCGGCAGCCGCTTGATGCGGTAGAAATCGGTGTCGGACATGGACCGCCCCTAACCCACAATGTCACCCCAGCGAAAGCTGGGGCCTCATGCGGCTGTGCATCGGCCTGCGATCCCAGCTTTCGCTGGGATGACGGAAGGGAGTAGGGGGGAGCATGGCCGACGATCCTCCCTCGCCGTCTACCCCGGCCGACCTCTCCAGCGGCGTGCGCGCGGTGCTCGACGCGTGGGGAACGCTGCTGGCGCCCGTCGCGCAGCATTGGGCCGCCGCGCCCGATCCCAAGGACAAGCGCTTCGCCGCGCCCGAATGGCAGCATCCGGTCTTCGCGCTGATGCGGCAGGGCTATGCGGTGATGGCCGATGTGATGCTGAAGTCGGTCGATGGCGTCCCCGGGCTCGACGAGCAGCAACGCGCGCAGGCAAGGTTCGCGACGCAGGCGCTGGTCGATGCGATGAGCCCGTCCAATTCGCCGTTCACCAATCCGGTCGTGCTGGGCAAGGCGCTCGACACCAATGGTGCCAGCCTGGCGGAAGGCTATGCGAAATTGCTCGCCGATTTGCAGAAGGGGCAATTGACCCACACCGACCCGACCGCGTTCGAAGTCGGACGCAATCTGGCGACCACCCCGGGTCAGGTCGTCAAGCGGACCCCGCTCTACGAGCTGATCCAATACACCCCGACCACGCCCGACGTGCTCGCGGTCCCGCTCGTCATCTTTCCGCCGTGGATCAACCGTTTCTACATCCTCGACCTGACCCCGGAAAAGAGCTTCATTCGCTGGGCGGTCGCACAGGGCATCACCGTTTTCATGGTGTCGTGGAAATCGGCCGACGCCACGATGGGGGAGACCGTCTGGGACGATTACATCGCCGCGCAGATCGACGCGATCGACACGATCCGGGGGGTCCTCGACGTGCCTGCGGTCCATGCGATCGGCTATTGCGTGGCGGGAACGACGCTGGCCGCGACGCTGGCGGTGCTCGCCGCGCGCGATGAAGCGGACAAGGTCGCCAGCGCCACCTTCTTCACCGCGCAGGTCGATTTCGCGAGCGCGGGCGAGCTGAATTTGTTCGTCGACGACCAGATGCTCGACACCGTCAAGGCGCTCTCACCCGAAGGCTATCTCGACGGGCGCTACATGGCGGCGACCTTCAATTTGCTGCGCGGGCGCGACCTGATCTGGAATTACGTCACCAACAATTACCTGCTCGGCAACGATTACACGGCGTTCGACCTGCTCCACTGGAACGGCGACACCACCAATCTGCCGACCCGCTGGCACCTCGCGTATCTCGCCGATCTCTACCGCGACAACAAACTGGTGCAGCCCGGCGCACTGAGCGCACTCGGCCAGCCGCTCGACCTGACCAGGGTCGCCACCCCCAGCTACGTACAGGCGGGACGCGAGGATCATATCGCGCCCGCCGCCAGCGTGTTCGAAATCACGCGCCATTTCGCCGGGCCGGTCAAATTCGTGCTGGCGGGGTCGGGGCATATCGCGGGCGTGGTCAACCCGCCCGCCGCGGGCAAATATCAGTACTGGACCAATCCGGCACCGGTCGCGACGCTCGACGACTTCATCGCCGGCGCGACCGAGACCAAGGGAAGCTGGTGGCCCGACTGGTTGAACTGGCTGCAAGAACGCGACGCCGGGCGCGCCACCGCGACGGGTAATCGCCAACCCGGGTCGGGTTCCGTGGTGCCGCTGGAGGCTGCTCCGGGCAGCTACGTCCGCAGTCGCTGAGCGGTCTTTGCTGCACTGCAACAAAACGCTTGCAAAGCGTCGGGCGCGTGCTTATTGTGCATCGCAGCAATAACCGAAGGACCGCCTGATGGCCACCGTGCCCGACCTGCAGAAGACCGTTGAGAAGACCGCCGCCGCCGCCGGCGATGCCGTGACTGCGGCGCCAAAGGCCGTCGCTGCCGTCGTGCAGGCGGCACCTGCCGCCGCCGCTGGCGCGGTCGAACGTGTCGCCAACGCGCTGCCGATTGCGACGAAGCCCGCCGTGAAGCGCGTGCCGGCCAAGCGCACCGCCGCCAAGCCGGCTCGCAAGGCGCCGGTCAAGACCGCGGCGCGCAAGCCTGCCGTCAAGGTCGCCGCGCGCAAGACCGCGGTCGCCAAGCCGACCATCACCAAGAAGATCGTCAACACCGTCGCCGCGACCAAGTCCGCGGCCCAGTCGAAGGGAAAGACCATGACCGACACCGTCAAGACCGTGACGCAGAAGGGCGAAGCCATCATCGCCGACCTCAACACTCGCGCCAAGGATGCGGCCGCCAAGGGCCAGCAGTTCGTCGGCGAGCTGAACGATTTCAACAAGGGCAACCTCGAAGCGATCGTCGAATCGGGCAAGATCGCGGCCAAGGGCTTCGAGAAGCTCGGCCAGGACGCCGCGGAATATACCCGCAAGTCGTTCGAGCAGACCACGACCGCCTTCAAGGGCATGGCCGCGGTGAAGTCGCCGACCGACCTGGTCAAGCTGCACAACGACTATGTGCGCAGCGCGTTCGACGCGATGGTCGCGCAGACCTCGCACTCGACCGAAGCGATGCTCAAGCTCGTCGGTGAGATCGCTCAGCCGCTGTCGAACCGCTTCGCGGTCGCCGCGCAGAAGGTGAAGCTCGCCGCGTAAGCGGTCACGGCTTCGGCCTGCGCTACGAAATGGGGCGGCGGTCGCGGGACCGTCGCCCTTTTTCGTATCCATCACCCTTGCCCCACCCTGCGCCGTGCCATATTTCCGGACCCGTGATGACCGATGCGACGATCACGATGGCCACCGGCGACGACGCCGACTTGGGCAATGACAACGACACCGGCACCGGGCTGGCCACCAAGACCCGCGCCAAAACCAAACAGCCGACGCCCTACCGTGTGCTGATGCTCAACGACGACTACACCCCGATGGAATTCGTTGTGCTGTGCCTGCAGCGCTTTTTCCGGATGACCACCGAACAGGCGACGCAGGTGATGCTCCACGTCCATCAGAAGGGGGTCGGGGTGTGCGGCACCTTCAGTTACGAAGTCGCCGAGACCAAGGTCGGGCAGGTGATGGATTTCGCGCGCACCAATCAGCACCCGCTGCAATGCACGCTGGAAAAGGCCTGAGCGCCTAGCGCGCCGCCGGCAGCCAGCCGAGGTCGAGCGCGGCGTAGCGATCGATATAATTTCCGGCCCGGACCAGCGCCGCTTCGTTGCGCAACGTGACCTGGCCGTTGTGGCGCGATATCAGCGCGTCGGTTTCCAGTTGCCGCAGCATCCGATTGACGTGGACCGCGGTCAGCCCGGTTGCGTCGCCGATCTCTTCCTGGGTCAGCCCCAGGGTGAACGTGTCGGTGATCGTCTTGTCGAGCCGCCGGTGCCGTTCACGCAAATCGAGCAGGATCGCGGCGACCCGCGCCCGCGCCGACGTGCGGCCCAGCTCGGCCAGCCGGTCGGTCAGCACGACGCGCTCGACCTGATTCACTGCCATGACCAGCGCCGCGAGCCGGGGATGCTCCTCGAACAGCCGCGCCAGGTTCGCGCGGTCGAACGGGCAGATCACCGCGTCGTCGACCGCCTCCACGGTCTCGACGCAGCTGCTGAAGATCAACGACGATACTCCCGCCAGATCGCCGGGGAACAGGAAGCGCAGAATTTGCCGGCTGCCGTCGTCCAGCACGACGTAGCTCATCAACACGCCGGCGTGGACGATGAAGACATCGCAGCTGCGGTCGTTTTCGCGGAACACCGTCTTGCCGCGTGGCACCGCGCGCTCGCGGTCCTGCAACCGGTCGAGGGCGGCACGTTCGTTGGCGTTCAGCGGCGCGAAGTCGCTGAGCCGTGCGGCAAAACATCCCCCCGACGCCACTGAAATCCCCCATTTGTTCCAGCGGACCAACACCAATCGCGGGGACCCCGCACTAACACCGATCAACCTCGCCGGCTTGCGCGCCGCCCGCCCCGCGATAAGGCTGGCGGCATGGACCGACTTCACATCCGCGGCGGACACCGGCTCGCCGGCACGGTGCCCATCTCGGGCGCGAAGAACGCGGCGCTGACGCTGCTCCCCTGCGCGCTGTTGACCGACGCGCCGCTGACGCTCTCGAACCTGCCGCGGCTCGCCGACGTCGACGGGTTCGGCCATCTGCTCAATCAGCTCGGCGCCTCGACCGCGATCGCGGGGACCGGCCCGCATGAGATCGGGCGGACGATGACGATCACCGCGGGTCGGCTGACCTCGACCGAGGCACCGTACGACATCGTCCGCAAAATGCGCGCCTCGATCCTGGTGCTCGGCCCCATCCTGGCGCGCGCGGGCGAAGCGCGGGTATCGCTGCCCGGCGGCTGCGCGATCGGCGACCGGCCGATCGATCTCCACCTGAAGGCGCTCGAGGCCCTGGGCGCCGAGCTCGAGATGGCGGCGGGGTTCGTGCGCGCGACCGCGCCGGGCGGGCGGCTCACTGGCGGGCGCTATCGCTTTCCGGTGGTGTCGGTGGGCGCGACCGAGAATGCGGTGATGGCGGCGGCGACCGCGAGCGGCCCGACCCGGTTGGAGAATGCCGCGCGCGAGCCCGAGATCGTCGACCTGTGCAACTGCCTGGTCGCGATGGGCGCGGCGATCCGCGGGATCGGTACCGACACGCTGGAGATCGACGGCGTCGCGCGGCTTCACGCGGCGACCCACAAGGTCATGCCCGACCGGATCGAGGCGGGCAGCTACGCCTGCGCGGCCGGGATTACCGGCGGCGATCTGACGCTGACCGGGGTGACGCCGGACGAAATGGACGCAACCCTCGCTGCGCTGCGAGAGGCGGGGCTCAGCGTCGAGACCGGACCCGACACGGTCCGCATCGTCGCCGACGGCCCACTGCGGCCGGTAACGCTGGCAACCGCGCCCTATCCGGGGTTCGCGACCGACATGCAGGCGCAGCTGATGGCCATGCTGACCCGTGCCGCCGGGACCAGCGTGCTGACCGAGACGATCTTCGAGAACCGCTATATGCACGTCCCCGAGCTGCGCCGGATGGGTGCCGACGTGCTGGTCGAGGGGCGGACCGCGTTCGTGCGCGGGATCGATCGGCTGACCGCCGCGCCGGTGATGGCGACCGACCTGCGCGCGTCGATGAGCCTGATCATCGCGGGGCTGGCGGCGGCGGGGGAAACGCAGGTCAGCCGGATCTATCACCTCGATCGCGGGTACGAACGACTCGAAGAGAAGCTCTCGGCGGTTGGGGCGGATATCGAGCGCGTTAGCGACGGTTGATCGAGGGGACTAGTGCGAGCTAATCACCGTCGCGCGACCAACCCCGGACGGCGGACGGGCGATGCCCGATCCGACCGACGCAGCTGCGCTGCGTCGCCTGCGACCCGCCGTCCGCGATCGACCGCGCGCCGGCAAAGCGCGTCGCTATTTGCCTCGGTCGATTCGCACCCACACCTGCTGCTTGCAGCCGAACGCGCCGAACAGGCAGCCTTCGCCGACCAGGGTTTTCGGTCCCGTCTGCCGGATCGTGCCCTGCACCGACTGACCGACGTCCGGGATCAGCACCGATCCTTCCCATTCGCCCGGGCCGACCGGCACGAATTGCTGGAACAGGTCGCGGCCCACCAGCCTGCCGCCGCCGGCGGCGTCGGTCTTGGCCTGCGCCTCCGCGCTCGCCCACAGGATGCGTCCGCAGATCGCGCCCGCGGGCGCGCAGTCGCGAAACACCACCCGGACGGTGCCTTTGGGATTTTGCCAGATGCCCGCCGGCGCCTTGGCGAGCGCCGGGGCGGCGACCAGGACAGCGGCGGCGATCAACATGCGGGGGAGAAATGGCATCGCAATCCCTTTCGAATTCGCCGCGGGCTATCGGGCGCCGGCTGAGCGCGCGCTGAACCGACGGGATTGTCGTTACGCGCTAGCGACTTATCTGAAGCGGCGTGACCCCGGATAGTTCCCCTTCACCGTTCGTCCTCGCCTTTGGCGACAGCCTGACCGCGGGCTACGGCCTGACCCGCGAGCAATCGTTTGCGAGCCGGCTTGAGATAGCGCTGCGCAAACGGCACCCGGGCGCGCGGGTCCACAATGCCGGCGTGTCGGGCGATACCACCACCGGCGGCCGCGCACGGCTCGCGCGAGTGCTGGCGGCGCTGCCCGCGCGGCCCGATCTGGCGATCCTGCAACTCGGCGCAAACGATGTCATGCGCGGGCATCCGACGGTCCAGACGCGCGAGAACATGGCCGCGATGCTGGTCGAACTCGGGCGCTGTAGGATCCCGGTGGTGCTGGCCGGGATGGTCGCGCCGCCGTTTCTGGGTACTTCGGCGCGCGCGTTCAACGCGATCTATGCCGATCTCGCGCGCGATCATGCCGCGACGCTCTATCCCTTCTTCCTCGACGGGGTCGCGCTTCGCCCCGGGCTGACGCTGGCCGACGGATTTCACCCCAACGCCCGCGCGATCGAGATCGTCACGGAGCGCATCCTGCCGACCGTCGAACGCGCGCTGGCCGCGGCTACCGCTGCCCGTGCGGCCTAGCGCGCCCCTCTCAGATCGCGTCGAGCGCGGCGTCGAAGTCGGCGATCAGATCGTCGGGATCCTCGACTCCGATCGAAATCCGCACCAGATTGTCGGTGATCCCGAGCGCGCGTTTGCGGTCGTCGGGGACCGACAGATGCGTCATCGCCGCGGGGGCCGACGCCAGCGTCTCGGTCCCGCCGAGCGACACCGCGAGCTTGGCGATCCGTAGCGCGTCGAGGAACGCGAACGCCTCCGTCTCGCCGCCCTTCAGGTAGAGTGAGAAGGTCGAACCCGCCCCGGTGCAATGCCGCGCGTAGATATCGGCCTGTCGCGCGTCCGCGCCGTCGGGCAGGAACCCGAGGTAACCGACCTTTTCGACCTTGGGATGCCCCTTCAGGAAATTGCAGACCTTCACGGCGTTCTCGCCCGCGCGGTTCATCCGCAATTCCAGCGTCTCGAGCGAACGGAGCAGCATCCACGCGGTATTGGGGTCGCAGATCGTGCCGATCGTGTTGCGCATCATCCGAATCGTGTTGATGTGCGCAGCGCTCCCGACGACGCTGCCCGCGACCAGATCGGAATGCCCGCCGGCATATTTTGTCAGCGAATAGACGACGAGCTCGGCACCCTGCTTCAATGGCTGCGCCCAGATCGGCCCCAGGAACGTATTGTCGATCGCGATCGGCGGCTTGTTCTCCCCAGTGAAAATCGCGTCGCGGCTCGCGCGCACGGCTTCGACATCGACCAATGCGTTGGTCGGGTTCGCGGGGCTTTCGAGGTAAACCAAGGCGACGTCGCCGCTTGCCTTGGCCTGCGTCATCACCGCGTCGATCTCCGCGCGGGTCGCGCCGGCGGGAAAATCGAGCCACTTGATCCCGAACTTGCCGAGGATGCGCGCGATCAGCGTCTCGGTCGCGGCATACAGCGGTCCCGAATGAACGATCGTGTCGCCGGGCTTGGTCATCGCGAGGAACAAGGTCGCGATCGCCGACATTCCGCTCGAGAACGCCAGCGCGTCTTCGGCGTCTTCCCAGACCGCGAGCCGGTCCTCGAGAATTTCCTGATTGGGCCCGTTGAAGCGCGAATAGACCAGGCCCTCGGACCCGCCCGGACGCTTGCCGGTCACGCCCTCGAAATGGCGCTTGCCCGCGGCGGCGTTGGGAAACACGAAGGTGCTGGTCAGGAAGATCGGCGGTTTCAGCGAGCCTTCCGACAACGCCGGATCGAATCCGTGCCCCATCATCATCGTCGACGGCTTCAGCTTGCGGCCGCCGATCTTCTCGTTGTGGCTGATCGCGGGACGTTCGGCGGGCGCGCCCGACAGGTCGGTTTCGGGGGTGTCGGGCATGGTCTACTCCTGGGGAATGGCGATCGCCGCGAGCTGGCGGCCGTAAGTCGGTTCATGGCGGTGGGTGGCGCGGCGATAGCTGTAGAAACGCGCGCCGTCTGCATCTGGGTCAGCATACGTGTCGAGCCCGAGCGCGGCGACCCTGCGCACCCCGGCGACGGCGAGGCGGTGGGCGACATAGCCTTCGAGGTCGAAATGGCGCTGCCCCGCGCCGTCCGACAAGAAGCGCGCATTGGCGGGATCGGCGTCGGTGAAGTGCGCGATCAAATCTTCGCCGACTTCGAAACTGGCGCGCGCGATCGTCGGCCCGATCGCTGCGACGATGCGTTCCCGTTGCGCGCCGAGCGCCTCCATCGCGTCCAGCGCCGCGTCGGTCACCCCGGCCAGCGCACCCTTCCAGCCCGCGTGCGCCGCGCCGACCACGCCCGCCGCGACATCGGCGAGCAGCACCGGCGCGCAATCGGCGGTCAGGATGCCGAGCACCAGCCCGGGCCGGTCGGTCACCAGCGCGTCCGCTTGCGGCCGCGCTTCGTCGCCCCAACAGGTCAACACGGTGACCGCATCGGCACCGTGGACCTGATACAGCCCGACCAATCGCCCGTCCGGCAGCACCGCATCGGTCGCGCGGCGGCGATTCTCCGCGACCGCCACCGGATCATCCCCGCTGCCGAGCCCGCAATTCAGCCCGGCCACCACGCCGCGCGACACCCCCCCGGCGCGCCCGAAAAAGCCATGCGGAACGCCCGCCAGCGACGGTGCCCGGATGTGATCGAGGCTCACAGCAGCAACCGCATGATCCGGTCGTCGTCGATCGTCGCGCCGACCCGGAAGGCATAGCGTCCGACCTCGACGAAGCCGAGCCGCTCGTAGAAGCGCCGCGCGCGGTGGTTGTCGACATAGACGCTGAGCAAAATCTCCTTCGCGCCGTGGCTCCGCGAATGCGCCAACACCCAAGTCATCAGTCGTTGCGCGACGCCTTTGCCCTGCCAGGGCTTGAGCACGTAGAATTGATACAGTTCGATCGCGTCGGGCCGCCATTCGCCCGGAAAGGTTACCGGGCCCATCTTCGCAAACCCGACGATTGCGCCATCGTTTTCGGCCAGCCGCACCGCGAAATCGGGGTCGGACAATTGCGCCGACAGCCCGCGCGGGCCGAACGCATCGCCGAGGAAGGCGGTCAGATCGCCGGCTGGATAGAGGTGCGCGAACGTCTCGCAGAACGATTGCCGCGCCATCGCCGACACCGCGTCACCGTCGGCAGCGCGCGCGTCGCGGTAGGTGACGCTCATGCGAACCCCGCCGGCGCGGGCCAGCCCGGCGCGGTCACCGCCAGCACGCGAAACAGCTCGCCCATGTCCTCGACCAGCCGGTCGCGGTCGGGCGCGACTTTCGGCCCCAGCGCGGCGGCGCGCGCGTCGATCCCGAGCGCGGTCAGCCACGCGCCCTGGCCGACCGGTCCCCACAGTGCGCACCCGCTCGCCAGCGCCGCCGCCTTGAGCGTCCCGAAATCGACATGGGCGGTCAGGTCGCGCTCGCCCGGCGCTTCGAACGGATTGGCGAAGGCGTGGCCGCGCACCGCCTGCAAGGTGTCACCGACCGCCGGCCCTTCGTAGCCGTAATCGATGATCAGCAATGCGCCGCCTTGCCGTGCGACCTGCTCGGCCAAGGCGCGCAAGATCGCGACGCTGGCGGGCGAGGTCTCGATCACCGACCCCGCGGGCGCATCGCGCAGCTGCGGCGGGATGACCGCGTCGGGGATCACGCGCCCAGCGACCGGCAGGAACAGCAGGTCCTGGCACGCCACCAGCCGCTCGCGCCACGCTTCGGCCGCGCGCACGATCTGCCGCACCGGCAGCGCGTCGAAAAACTCGTTGGCAACGACGATCAGCGGCCGTTCGGCGGGGAGCGCGGCGATGTCGTCGTGCCAGCGCGCGTCGGGCACCCGCTCGGCCTGCGCCGCGCGCAGCACCGGGCTGGTCTCGACCAGATGCACCGGCGGCGCGAGCTCCGCGGTCGCCATCGCCCGCAGCGCATCGGCGGCCAGCGTCCCGCGCCCTGGACCCAGCTCCACCCATGCGATGTCGGGCCGCCCGGCGCGGTCCCACAGATCGCCGCCCCACGCCCCGACCAGCTCGCCGAACATCTGGCTGATCTCGGGCGCGGTGGTGAAATCGCCGCCGACGCCAAGCGGGTCGCGCGTCGCGTAATAATGCGCGTTGGCCGCGGCCATATATTGCGCAACCGGGATCGGTCCGCCCAGCGTGATCGCGCGCGCCAGCCGCTCGGGGAGGAGCGGTGCGGTCGGATCGACGCCCTCGCCAGGGCCAGGAATCAGCGGATGCAGATCAGGCGACGCTCGCGCTCCCGGCGATCGGTTCGATCCGTTGCCGCCGACTGTCGGCGGTCGCGATCAGATAGATGCCCCCGGCGATCATCGGCAGGCACAGCCACTGCCCCATGTGCAGCCCGGTCGCCTGGGTGAACTCGATCAGCTGCGCATCGGGTTCGCGGAAGAATTCGACGAAGAAGCGGAACAGCCCGTAGCCGAGGATGAACACGCCGACGAGCTTCCCCGGGGCGTAACGCGCCTTGGTCCGCCAGAAGACGAAGGCGAGGATCAGCCCGAGCACGATCCCCTCCAGCCCCGCTTCGTAGAGCTGGCTCGGGTGCCGCGCCGGGTCGATCGGGGCGGTGCGTGGAAACACGACCGCCCACGCGACGTTGCTCGCCTTGCCCCACAATTCGCCGTTCACGAAATTGGCGAGCCGCCCGAAGAACAGTCCGAACGGCACGCAGCACGCGACGTAATCGTGGACCCGGAGCCAGTTCAGCCCGTGCCGCCGCGCGAACAGCAACAGGCCGAGCGAAGTGCCGATCACCCCGCCGTGGAAGCTCATGCCCCCGTCCCACAGCCGGAAGATGCGCAAGGGATGCGCGAACATGTCGGGGGCGTAGAACAGGACGTAGCCGACCCGCCCGCCCAGGATGATGCCCAGCGTGGCGTAGAACACCAGATCGTCGGCATGGCGCCGGGCCATCGGCGCGCCGGGCTGATCGAGCAGTTTCAGCAGATACCACCAGCCGAGCAGGATGCCCGCGATATAAGCGAGCGAATACCATTTGATGTCGAAGAAGCCGAGGCTGAGCGCGACGGGATCGAGCCCCAGTTCGTCGAACCGGATATGCCCTTGAGCGGCAGCGGCGGCGAGGGATTGGATCAAGGCTTTTCCTAAGGCTTTGCGGCTTCCATAAGGGGGGCGGGCGACAAGACCAAGGGGCGACGAGGATGCCGACCGAACTCGACCGGCGGATGGACGCCGGGCTCGCGCAGTTGAGCGGGGCGGGCGGGCCGATGCCGATGGGCAGTATCGCGCTGAATGGCGTGACGCTGCCGACGATCGCCTCCGCGCCCGCCAGCCTCGCGCACTATTTCGCGCATTACGCCGCGCAATTCGCCGACACCGAATTCCTGATCCATGGTGCCGAACGGCTGACCTATGGCCAGGTCTACGCGCATGGGCTGGACGTCGCACGCGCGCTCGTCGCCACGCACGGTGTGAAGCGCGGCGACCGGGTCGGGATCGCGATGCGCAATTCGCCGGCCTGGGTCGCGGCGTATCTCGGCATCACGATCGCGGGCGGGGTCGCGACGCTTCTCAACGGCTGGTGGCAGGCGGGCGAGCTGGCCGAGGCGGTGGGAGAGGTCGATTGCCGGCTGGTCATCGCCGATGGCCCGCGGCTGAAGCGGCTGGCCGAGGCGGGCGTGGCTGCGCACGTCGTCACGCTCGACGATACTCTCCCGCTCGGCGAAGCGCTCGCGCCGCTGCTCGCGGGGACCCCCGCCGATGTCGTGCTCCCCGACCTCACGGGCGACGATCTCGCGACCATCCTGTTCACCTCGGGCTCGACCGGCCAGTCGAAGGGCGCGCTGAGCGACCACCGCGCGGTGGTGCAGGCGGTCTACAATTACCTCGGACAATTGCTGGTGATGCTCGGCATCTCGGTCGCCGACGGCAAGCCCCCGGTCGGCCAGCCCGCGACGCTGCTGACCGTGCCGCTGTTCCACGTGACCGCCGAAGTCCCGGTCTTCCTGCAAAGCTGGGCGATGGGCCGCAAGCTCGTGATCATGCCCAAATGGGACGCGCGCGAAGCGATGCGACTGATCGAGGCGGAAAAGGTCAGCTATTTCGTCGGTGTGCCGCTGATGAGCTTCGAGATGCTCAACCATCCCGAACGCGGCAGTTTCGATCTCTCGACCGTCACCGATTTCGCCGCCGGCGGTGCGCCGCGTCCGCCCGAACATGTCGAGCGGATCGAGAAGGAAATGGGCGGCGGGGCGCCGCTGCTCGGCTATGGCCTGACCGAGACCAACGGGGTCGGCTGCGGCAATTGGCGCAGCAATTACCTGGCGAAGCCCAACTCCACCGGGCGGGCGTCGCCGCCGCTGGTCGATCTCGCGATCCTCGACGACGCCGGGCATCCGGTCGCGAGCGGCGAACGCGGCGAAGTCGGCATCCGTTCGGTCTGCAACTTCCGCGAATATTGGGGGCGGCCCGATGCCACCGCCGCGGCCTTCACCGCCGACCGCTATTTCCTGACCGGCGACATCGGCTACCTCGACGCCGACGGCTACCTGTTCATCGTCGACCGCAAGAAGGATATCATCATCCGCGGCGGTGAGAACATCTCGTGTCAGGAACTCGAAGCCGCGATCTACGAACATCCCGCGGTCGCCGAGGCCGCGGTGTTCGGGCTGCCCGACGAGCGGCTCGGCGAAGTCCCAGGCGCGGTCGTGGTGCCGCGCGAAGGCGAAATGCTCGACGAAGCCGAATTGCGCGACTTCCTCGCCAGCCACATTGCGGCGTTCAAGGTGCCGCAGCGGGTCTGGATCGCCGGCGATCACCTGCCCCGGCTAGGGACCGAGAAGATCGACAAAATGTCGCTGCGCACCGCCTATCGCGCCGCTTATGCAAAGGAAATCGCCGCCTGACCGGCTATCGCCCGGCCCGCGTGCGCGGTAGGGCGCGGCGATGAGCGGGATCGACCGGCGCAAGTTCCTGATCGCAGGGGGAGCCGGGATTGGGCTGGTCGTCGCTTATGAAGTGTGGCCGCGGCGCTATCCCGCCAATCTGACCGCGGCGAAGGGCGAGCACATCTTCGGCGGGTTTCTGAAGATCGGCGAGGATGGTCACGTCACGGTCGCGGTGCCGCAGCTCGAACACGGGCAGGGCAGCTGGACCGCATTGCCGCAGATCGTCGCCGACGAACTCGGCGCCGACTGGCGCACCGTTGCGGTCGAACCCGCGCCGCTGTCGCCGCTGTACGGCAACCCGACCGCGCTGCGGGCCTTGTTCGAAGGCGAATACGATCGCGCGCTCAGCGACGAGCGCGTGGCGTTGATGGCGACGGTCGGCTCGGCCTCGATCCGCCAGTTCGCCCAGCCGCTGGGCGACGCGGGCGCGACCGCGCGCATTTTGTTGTGCAAGGCTGCGGCGCGGCGCTGGGGTATCGACTGGCAGCAATGCCGCACCGAAAGCGGGTTCGTGGTCGCGGGCGCGCGGCGCGCGCGGTTCGGGGAACTCGCTGCCGCGGCGGCGGACGAGACTGCGCCCGAACTGCTCCCCGCGCGGCGCGACGAGCCCGGGCGGCTGCTCGGCAAATCGCTGCCCCGGCTGGATGCGCCGGCCAAGGTCGACGGCTCGGCCAATTTCGCCGGCGATATCCGCCTGCCCGGAATGATGTTCGCCGCGCTCCGCCAGGCACCCGCGAACGGCCGGCTGGTCGGTATCGACCGCGCCGCCGCCGACCGTGTGCCCGGTGCGAAACAGCTCGTCGTCAACGATCGGTGGGTCGCCGCGATCGCGCAAACCTGGTGGGCTGCCAGCAAGGCGCTCGACGCGTGTCGTCCACGTTTCGCGATCAGCGGCGCGATCGTTTCGAGCGACAGCATCGCCGCCGCGCTGACCGCCGCGCTCGATGGCCCGGGCGAACGGATGGCGGCGCGCGGCGACCTGTCGGCGGCGTTCAAGGGGGCGCGCGTCGTCACCGCCGAATACCGCGCCGGACCGGGCGTTCATGCCGCGCTGGAGACCACCAGCGCGACCGCACGCTTCGCCGACGGGACGCTCGAATTGTGGCTGCCGACCCAGGCACCCGGTGCCGCGCGCGCGGCGGCAGCCGCGGTCCTGGGGATCGACCCCGACCGGGTCACGCTCCACAATGTGCTCGCGGGGGGCGCGTTCGGGGAGCGGCTGGAAACCCGTGCCGCCGAACAGGTCGCGCTCCTGGCGCGTGAGACCGGGCGGCCGATCCAGCTCATCTGGTCGCGGGCGGAGGACCTGCGCCAGGACCGGCTGCGCGCGCCCGCCGCCGCCCGGCTGAGCGCGCGGCTGACCCCGAACGGCCAGATCATGGGCTGGCTGGCGAAGCTCGCCAGTCCCGCGACCGGGCGCGAACTGGCCGGGCGGATATTCGCGCACGACACCCGCATCCACGCCGCGCTGGCGCTACCCGCGAAAGGCGATCCCTATGCGACCGGAGGCGCGCTTCCCCCGTACGCGATTCCAGCGTTCGCGATCGATCATCATCCCTGCGACATCGCCCTGCCGACCGGGCATTGGCGCGGCGGAGCGCACGCCGCCAACGTGTTCTTTCGCGAATGTTTCATGGATGAATTGGCGCATGTCGCGTCCAGCGAGGCACTGTCGTTCCGGATCGGGATGCTCGGCGGCGACGCCCGGCTCGCGCGCTGCCTGTCGACTGCGGCGGCACTGGGCGGCTGGGAAGGCGGCATCGCCGGCAGCGGACAGGGCATCGCCGCCCACGCGATGCGCGGCAGCCGGATCGCCGTGCTGGCGGAGGCGCATCACGGTGACGGCGGCGTCCCGGTCGTCGATCGGCTGGTCGCGGCGGTCGATTGCGGACGGATGGTCAATCCCGACCTGGTCCGCCAACAGGTCGAAAGCGGGCTTATCCTGGGCCTGTCGGCTGCGCTCGGCATGACCAGCGACGTCACCGACGGCATTGCCGACGCGCGCAGCCTCGACGCACTGGCGCTCCCGCGGCTCGGCACCACTCCCGACATCTCGGTCGAACTGATCCCCAGCGAAGCCGACTGGGGCGGCGTCGCGGAAATCGGCATTCCCGCGGTTGCCCCCGCGATCGCCAACGCGTTGCAGGCCGCGACTGGCGCGCGGACCCGCACGCTGCCGTTGGTCGCGACGGCATGATTCCGCCGTCCGATCACCCCCCGGTCGTGCCGCGCAAGATCGGCGTATTGCTGATCAATCTCGGTACCCCCGACGGTCCCGATGTCGCGTCGGTCAAGCGCTACCTCGGCGAGTTCCTGTCCGATCCGCGGGTCGTCGAAATCCCGCAACTGCTGTGGCAGCCGATCCTGCGGGGGCTCATCCTCAACACCCGCCCCAAGAAGTCGGCGCATGCCTATGCGCAGGTCTGGCGCCCCGACGGCTCGCCGCTCGCCGCCATCACCCGGGCGCAGGCGGCGGCGCTGAAGGATGCGTTCGGCGCAGACGTCATCGTCGACTGGGCGATGCGCTATGGCAGCCCGGCGATCGCCGACCGGCTCGCGGTGCTGAAGGACGCGGGCTGCGACCGCATCCTGCTCGCGCCGCTCTACCCGCAATATTGCGCGGCGACGACCGCGACCGCCAACGACCGCGCGTTTGCGGCGCTGGCCGATATGCGCTGGCAGCCGGCGTTGCGCACGTTGCCGCCCTATCACGACGATCCGCGCTACGTCGCGGCGTTGGCGACCTCGGTCGAGCGCGGGCTCGCCGCGCTGCCGTTCGCGCCCGAGCTGCTGATCGCGAGCTTTCACGGAATGCCGCAGCGTACGCTGGAGATGGGCGACCCCTATCATTGCCACTGCCAGAAGACTGCGCGCTTGCTGAGCGAGGCGCTCGGTCGCGAGCTGATGGTGACGTTCCAGTCGCGCTTCGGCCGCGCCAAATGGCTGACCCCGGCGACCGACACCGTGCTGGAGGAACTGCCCGCGCGCGGCGTCAAAACCGTGGCGGTCATCGCCCCCGGCTTCTCCGCCGATTGCCTCGAAACGCTTGAGGAACTGGCGATTCGCGGCCGCGAACAATTCACCGCCGCGGGCGGCACGGACTTTACCTATCTGCCGTGCCTCAACGACAGCGCGGTCGGCGTCGAAATGCTGCGCAGCATCATCGCGACGGAGCTTGAAGGCTGGCTTCCGCGCCCCTAGCCTGTCGGTCAAATAACGACAGGAGAGATGGATGGCACGCGTCGCAATCGTGACGGGCGGAACCCGCGGCATCGGTGAGGCAATCAGCCTGGCGCTCCAGGATGCGGGGATGACCGTTGCCGCCAATTACGCCGGCAACCACGAACGCGCGCGCGAGTTCAGCGACCGCACCGGGATCAAGGCGTTCAAATGGGACGTCGGCGACTACGACGCGGCGCAGGCCGGTTGCGCGCAGGTCGCCGCCGAACTCGGACCCGTCGATGTCGTCGTCAACAACGCCGGCATCACCCGCGACGGCACGCTCCTGAAGATGGACTATGCCGCCTGGAAAGAGGTGATCGACACCAATCTGGGCGGCTGTTTCAACATGGCGAAGGCGACCTTCCCGGGGATGCTCGAACGCGGCTGGGGGCGGATCGTCAACATCGGCTCGATCAACGGCCAGGCCGGGCAATACGGTCAGGTGAATTACGCCGCGGCGAAATCGGGCATCCACGGCTTCACCAAGGCGCTGGCGCAGGAAGGCGCGCGCAACG
>JAZKGJ010000112.1:0-13428 GCA_040385975.1 Pseudomonadota bacterium
GCGCCGAAGCGGCCGACTTCGCCGACCGAATAGGGCGGGAAGTTATAGTGCAGCATGAAGTGCTGGTAGCTTAGCCCGGTCAGGCCATCGATCATCTGCTCGCTTTCGCGCGTGCCGAGCGTGCAGGTCGCGATCGTCTGCGTCTCGCCGCGGGTGAACAGCGCCGAACCGTGGGTGCGCGGCAGGAAGTGGACCATCGCCTCGATCGGGCGCACCGTCTTGGTGTCGCGGCCGTCGATGCGAACGCCGTCCTTCAGGATCTGGCCGCGAACGATTTCGGCTTCCAGCTTCTTCACCAGCTTCAGCGTGCCGAGATATTGCGCAGGGTCGCTGTGCTTGAGGTCCTCGAACGCTTCGCGGGCCTTGGCGCGCGCGGCGTTGACCGCATTCTGGCGCTGACCCTTGTCGGTCATCCGGTAGGCGGCGGCGAGGTCGCTACCGATCGCGTCGCGCAGCGTCTTGAGCTGGGCGGACTTGTCGGCGACCGGGGCGAGTTCCCACGGATCCTTGGCGGCCTGTTCGGCCAGGTCGATGATCGCCTTGATGACGTCGCGGCACGCGGCGTGCGCGAACTTGACGGCACCCAGCATGACCTCTTCCGACAGCTCCTTGGCTTCGGATTCGACCATCATCACCGCGTCCATCGTGGCGGCGACGACCAGGTCGAGCTCGCCTTCGGCGACTTCGGCATCGGTCGGGTTGAGCTGATACTCGCCGTCCTTATAGCCGACGCGCGCTGCGCCGATCGGGCCCATGAAAGGCACACCCGACAGCGTCATCGCGGCCGACGCGGCAACCATCGCCAGAATGTCGGGCTCGGCATCGCCGTCATAGGACATGACCTGCGCGATGCAGTTGATCTCGTTGTAGAAGCCGTCCGGGAACAAAGGGCGGAGCGGTCGGTCGATCAGCCGCGAGACCAGGGTCTCCTTTTCGGTCGCACCGCGCTCACGCTTGAAGAAGCCGCCCGGGATGCGTCCCGACGACGAGAATTTTTCCTGATAGTGGACGGTCAGGGGGAAGAAGTCCTGCCCCTCCTTGACCGACTTGGCGGCGGTGACGGCGCACAGCACGACCGTTTCGCCGAGCGACGCGAGCACCGCGCCATCGGCCTGCCGCGCGACGCGGCCCGTTTCCAGCGTGAGCGTCTTGCCGCCCCACTGGATTTCCACCTTCTTGGTATCGAACATCTGTTTTCCTTCGTCCGGCGCGCCAGATGCGTCGCCGGTTCCTGTCTGCGGGCTAAGGCCGGCCCGCGCGGCTAAGGGCGAATTGTCGCCCACCGCGGCGCGCCGAATTGCGCTGGCCGCGGATACGACAAGGGCGCCCGCAGGCGCCCTTGTGAATTATTTGCGAAGCCCGAGCTTCGCGATCAGCGCCAGATACCGCTCACCGTCCTTGTGACGGAGATAGTCAAGCAGCGAACGCCGCTTGTTGACCATCATCAGCAGCCCGCGGCGGGAGTGATTGTCCTTCTTGTGACCTTTGAAATGCTCGGTCAGATTCTTGATCCGCTCGGTCAGGATCGCGACCTGCACTTCGGGGGAGCCGGTGTCGCCATCGGCGCGGCCGTGTTCCTTCACGACTTCGGCGCGGCGTTCGGTAGTGATCGTCATATGCTTCCTTCGAACATCAGATGTTGAACCCGCGGACGACGCGGACCTGGCGGTCCATGACGGCGACCAGCGCGACGGGCGTGGTGCCCGCGAACGCTAGATACTGGCCATCGTCGGCGGCGACCCCGTCCAGAACGCGCCCCTGGCGGAGCGCCCCTGCCTGATCGGGATCGACTGAGAGAGCCGGGATGTCGTCCAGCCCCGCCCAGAGCGGCAGGATTAGGTGTTCAAGCTCGCGCGCCTTAGCGGCCGCGGCCAATTTGTCCAGCGATATCGCCGACGCGAGGGTGAATGGCCCGGCCTTCGCACGGCGCAGGTGCGTGACATGGCCGACGGTGCCGAGCGCGTGCGCGATATCGCGCGCGAGGGAGCGGATGTAGGTGCCTTTCGAGACGTGCGCGGTGAGCGTGATTTCGTCCAATCCGTCATCCCGGACTTGATCCGGGATCCCGCTGCCTTCCTCGCTTGGAAAGCGGGGCCCCGGGTCAGGCCCGGGGTGACGGTACAGCGCGTGCACCGTCACCTCCCGACTCGCCAACACCACGTCCGCCCCCGACCGCGCCAGATCGTACGCGCGCTCGCCATCGACCTTCAGCGCGGAATAGACCGGCGGCACCTGACTGATCGCGCCAGTGAAGCGCGGCAGCACGGCGTCGATCTCGACCAGCGTCGGTCGCACGCCACTCTGCGCGACCATCTTACCTTCCAGGTCCAGCGTGTCGGTTTCCATCCCGAACCCGACCGTGAACTCATACACCTTGTCGCTGTCGAGCATCCGGCCCGCCAGCTTGGTCGCTTCGCCCAGCGCGATCGGCAACACCCCGGTCGCCAGCGGGTCGAGCGTGCCGCCGTGGCCGACCTTCGCCTTTCCATAACCGCCGTCGCGCAGCGCGCGCTTGACCGCGCCGACTGCCTGCGTCGAGCCGAGCCCGAGCGGCTTGTCGAGGATCAGCCAGCCGTGAAGCAAATCAGGCAAGCGCGTCGGCGATCCCGAGGAACCACAAGATCAGCGCATTGGCGGGCGGCGCGACCAGCCGCGCGACGATGTTCAGCCGGTCGGAGATCATCGGCAGCACCAGCAACAGCACGATCAGCAGCGGGAACGCGACCCGCCCGAGCCGCTGCCATGCGGGGACGAGCGAGCGCGGCAGCGCGCCCTCGACTACGTGCCCGCCGTCGAACGGCGGCAGCGGGATGAGATTGAAGAGCGCGAGCCCGACATTGACGATCAGGAAGCTGAGGCCGAGGTCGGCGACGACGCGCGGCAATTCGGTGGTCGCCGCGCTCGCCAGCCCCAGCGCCACCGCGGTCGCCAGCGCCAGCGCCAGGTTGATCGCCGGCCCGGCCAGTGCGACCAGCACCATGTCGCGACGCGGGTGCCGCAACCGCTCGGCCACGACCGGCACGGGCTTGGCCCAACCGAAGATCGGCGCCTTCGTGATCGCCAGGATCAGCGGCAGCACGACGGTGCCGATCGGGTCGACGTGCTTGATCGGGTTCAACGTCAGCCGCCCGAGCCGCTTGGCGGTCGGGTCGCCCAGCGCGTTCGCGACCCAGCCGTGGCTGATCTCGTGCAGGACGATCGCGAAGACCAACGGGACGAGCCAGATCGCGACCTGATAGATCATGGTGTTCATGGCGGTGACTTAGGAGGCCGCCGGGCTCCCCGCCAGCGCCCCGCCGCTCAAAGCCTCGGTGAAATGCTTGCGGCACAGCGCGACATAGCGGTCGTTGCCGCCGATCTCGGTCTGCGCGCCGCTCGCGACCGCGCGGCCGGCGGCATCGACCCGCAGGTTCATCGTCGCCTTGCGCCCGCACCGGCAAACCGATTTCAGCTCGATCAGTGCATCCGCGATCGCCAGCAACCGCGCCGACCCTTCGAACAGCGCGCCCTGAAAGTCGGTGCGCAGCCCGTAAGCGAGGACGGGGATGCCGATCACGTCGGCGACATGCGCAAGCTGTTCGACCTGCGTCGCGCTCAGGAATTGCGCTTCGTCGACCAGCACGCAAGCGATCGAACCGGTCGCGTGGGTAGCGGCGACGATCGCGGCAAGATCGGTATCGGCCTCGAATGGGGTTGCGTCGGCGCTGAGCCCGATCCGCGAATCGACGATCCCCTTGCCGCCACGGTCATGCACCCCCGCGGTGAACAGGAGCGTGCGCATCCCGCGCTCGCGGTAGTTGAAATCGGCCTGCAACAGCGTGGTCGATTTCCCCGCGTTCATGCTGGCATAGTAGAAGTAGAGCTTGGCCATCACTCCTCGCCGGGCAGGTCCTGCGCGACCTTGGGCGCGCGGAGCAGCGCGTCGATGTGGCTGCCTTCGTCGAAGCTTTCGTCGGCGAGGAACTTCAGCTTGGCGGCATATTTCTGCTGCACGCGCGCGGCGACTTCGCGCTGGAGATACGCGGTGTTGGTGCGCAGCGCCTTGAGCACCGCGTCCTCGTCCCTCCCGAGCAGCGGCTTCACGAACACCGTCGCGTGGCGCAGGTCGGGGGACATCCGCACCTCGGTCACCGACACCAGATGCTTCGCGAGCGTTTCGTCATGCACATCGCCGCGCGCGAGGATTTCGGACAGGACGTGACGCACCTGCTCGCCGACCCGCAACGTGCGGACCGAGCGGGTTTCGGCGGTGGCGTTGGTCTTCATGGCCGAGCCTTACTCCAACCCGTCACCCCAGCGGAAGCTGGGGTCTCATGCGATCCTGTCACCGGCATGGGATGCCAGCGTTCGCTGGCATGACGGGATTCCTCAGAGCGTCCGTTCGCGCATCTCGACTTCGAAGGTTTCGAGGAAGTCGCCCGCCTTGATATCCACGAAGTTCGAGGTGAAGGTCACGCCGCATTCGAGCCCGGCGCGGACTTCCGGCACGTCGTCCTTGAAGCGCCGCAGCGACGCGATCTCGCCGTTGTAGATGATGACGTCGTCGCGGGTGATGCGGGCCTTGAGCGCCTTGCGGATGACGCCTTCGGTGACGAGCAGACCCGCCGCCTTGCCGTGCTTGCCCGCCGAGAACACTTCGCGAATTTCGGCGCGGCCGACGACCGTTTCGAATGCTTCCGGCCCAAGCTCATCGGCCATGCCCGCGCGGATTTCGTCGACCAGGTCATAGATCACGTCGTAATATTTCAGCGCGACCTTGTGGCGATCCGCGATCTCGCGCGCCTTGGCGTTGGCGCGGACGTGGAAGCCGATGATCGGTGCGCCCGACGCGCCCGCCAGCGTCACGTCGCTCTCGGTGATCCCGCCGACTCCCGAATGGAGGATACGCGCCTTGATCAGGTCGGTCGAGATCTTGTTGATCGAAGCGACGATCGCCTCGATCGTGCCTTGCGTATCGGCCTTGACCACCAGCGGATATTCGATCGCCTGTTTGTCGCGCAGCGCCGAGAACATCGATTCCAGGCTGGCCGGAGCCGACGTCGTGCGCTTTTCGGTCAGCACCGAGGCGCGGTAAGCAGCAACTTCACGCGCGCGCGCTTCGTTCTCGACCACCCGCAGCGGGTCACCCGCCGAGGGTACGCCCGACATACCGAGGATCTCGACCGGCATCGCCGGCCCCGCGGTCTTCACCTGTTTGCCCTGGTCGTCGACCAGCGCGCGGACCTTGCCACTTTCGGCGCCGATCACGAAAATGTCGCCGACCTTCAGCGTCCCGCGATTGACCAGCACGGTCGCGACCGGACCGCGGCCCTTGTCGAGCTTCGCTTCGATCACGGTGCCTTCCGCCGGGCGGTCGGGATTGGCTTTCAGCTCGAGCAGTTCGGCCTGCAGCTGGATCTTCTCGATCAGCGTATCCAGCCCGGTCTTCTTGGTCGCCGAGACTTCGACGTCCTGGACGTCGCCCGACATCGCCTCGACCACGATCTCGTGCTCCAGCAACCGTTCGCGGATTTTCTGCGGATTGGCTTCGGGCTTGTCGATCTTGTTGATCGCGACGATGATCGGTTTGTTCGCCGACTTGGCGTGATTGATCGCCTCGATGGTCTGCGGCATCAGCCCGTCGTCGGCGGCGACCACCAGCACGACGATGTCGGTCACGTCGGCACCGCGCGAGCGCATCTGCGTGAACGCTTCGTGGCCCGGCGTGTCGAGGAACGTGACCTTCGACTTGTCCTTCAGCACGACCTGATACGCGCCGATATGCTGGGTAATCCCGCCGCTTTCGCCAGCGGTCACCGAAGTGCCGCGCAGCGCGTCGAGCAGGCTGGTCTTGCCGTGATCGACATGGCCCATGATCGTGACCACCGGCGGCCGCGGCTGCAGCGCATCCTCGGCATCCTCGACCGTGTCGATCGCCAGATCGACGTCGCTGTCGGACACGCGGACGATGGTGTGGCCGAATTCGGTGACCAATAGCTCCGCCGTATCCTGGTCGATGGTGTCGCCCATCGCCGCCGGCGAACCCATCTTGAAGAGCGCCTTGATCAGGTCCGCACCCTTCTCGGCCATCCGCGCGGCGAGTTCCTGGACGGTAATCGCCTCGGGGACCTGGACGTCGCGGATCTGCTTGGCCTGCGGCTCGCGCGGGCCACCCATCCGGCGGTGTTCCTTTTCGCGAGCGCGCTTCAGCGCCGCCAGGCTGCGTGAGCGCGCGGCATCGTCGCCACCGAGCGCGCGGGTGACGGTGAGCTTGCCCGATTGGCGGCGGTCGTCGCCCTTGCGGTCGCGCGGCTGGGCGCGCGGCGGCTCGACGCGACGCGCGGCGGGCTGCGCGGCGGGGCGGTAGCCTGTGGGCTGGCCTGGCGTGGCGGCAGCCGTCGTGGCGGCTGGCGCGGCGGGTTCGGCCACGGGCTCAGGCCGCTTGGGGATTTCGGGACGCGCCACCGGCGAAAAGCGGCGCGGCGCGGGCATCGACGGATCCAGCGCGAGCCCGACCGGTTCGGGGGCCGGCGCCGGCTCGGAAGCGGGCGCCTCGGCGACCGGGGCGTCGGTGGCGGGTTCCGGCGCAGTCTCGGCTGCGGCCGGCTGTGCTTTCTTCTCGGCGGCGCGGCGCGCTTCGGCTTCGCTCGCCTCGCGCGCTTCGCGGTCGCCGCGGTGGCGCGCGTCCTCGAGCGCGGTCATGCGCGACTCTTCGGCCTCGCGCAGCAGCTTCTCCTGCAACTCGCGACGCGACAGGCCAGCGTCCGCCGGGCTGACTGGCGCGGGCGCGGCGGCCTGGACCGGGGCGGGCGGCGGGGGCGGGGCGACCGGCTCGGGTGCAGCTTCGGCGGGGGCGCCACCGGGGCCGAGGATACGGCGACGCTTCACCTCGACCACGACGGTGTTCGACCGCCCGTGGCTGAAGCTCTGCTTCACCTGGCCCGTCTCGACGGTGCGCTTCAGCCCCAATGGCGCGCGCATACCGAGTTTCGGCTTTTCGTTGTCGGTCTCGCTCAACTAAACTTCCTCATTCGTGATGGCGTCGCCAGCACGCAAATTGCCGGGCGCCGATGCGCCTTGCGAAGGCGTTTCGCAAGGTACGGGTCCGGGTTCGGGTCCGATAAAATGCAGCCAGCGGTCGAGCGTGTCGCTCACCCGCCCCGCGGCCGCGCGGTCGGTCAGGCCGATATGTACCACATTTTCGCGGCCCAGCGCCAACGACAATATGGTGCGTTCGATCGGGAGCGCCAGCCCGGTGCGGCCCGACCCCTCGGTATCGCTGCCGACCCGCCACGCCTGCGCCAGCTTGCCGGCACCGTCGGCCCCGGCGTCGGCCGCGTGGAGCAGGAGCCGCAGCTGCCCGCCGCGCGCCGCGGTCGCGATCTTGTCGGAACCGGTCAGCAGATTGCCGGCCTTGGCCTCGAGCCCCAGCCGGTCGAGCGTCGCGCGTTCGAGCTGCGCGGCGATCAGCGCTGGCAGGTCGGCGGGGATCGCGATCGCCTGGGTCTTGAACGCGCGGCCAAGCGCCCCCTTCAATTTGCCCTTGGCGATCGCAGTTGCGAGGTCGCCGCGGGTTACCCCGATCCACGCACCGCGACCCGGCGCCTTGGCGCGAACATCGGGGAACACACGCCCCTCGGGATCGAGCGCGAGCCGGATGAGTGCGCCGCGCTCACCGCGGTCGCGGGTCAGAATGCACGAGCGCACGGGACCATCCGTCGCCCCGGCGCAGGCCTGGGCCGCTGCGTTCACGGCACCGAACTGATTGGGCACGCCAGCGGCCCCGGCCCGTGCCGGGGCGACGGTCGTGATTACGCCGGGGGCGTCATTGCTCCGAGGCCGCATCTGCGTCCTCCTGAGCGGTCGCCGGTGCGTCTTTGTCCTCGGACCCCGACGCGGCTGCGTCATCTTCGAACCAGTGCGCGCGCGCGGCCATGATGATCTCGTTGCCCTGTTCGTCGCTCAGCCCGTATTCCTGGAGCACGCCGCCCTTGTGTTCGGGGCGCTTGGGGGCGTCTTCGCTGCGGCGGCGCGGTTCGACGCGCTTCTTCTCGACCAGTTCGTCGGTCGCCAGATCGGCCAAGTCGTCGAGCGTCTTGATCCCCGCCTTGCCGAGCGTGACCAGCATCGCTTCGGTCAGATAGGGGATGGCAGCAAGATCGTCGGACACGCCCAACGCCGTGCGCTCTTCCTTGTTGGCGGCATCGCGGCGTTCGAGCGCCTCGCCCGCGCGGCTCTGCAGCTCGGCGGCGAGATCCTCGTCGAAACCTTCGATCCCGGCAATCTCGTTCGCCTCGACATAGGCGACTTCCTCGAGGCTGCCGAAGCCTTCGGCAACCAGCAGCTGGGCGAGCGTCTCGTCGACGTCGAGTTCCTTTTCGAACAGCGCCGAGCGTTCGACGAATTCCTTCTGGCGCTTATCCGACGCATCCTGCTCGGTAAGGATGTCGATCGCCTTGCCGGTCAACTGCGACGCGAGCCGGACGTTCTGGCCGCGGCGGCCGATCGCGAGCGACAGCTGATCGTCGGGGACGACGACCTCGATCCGGTCCTCTTCCTCGTCGATCACGACGCGGCTGACGCTGGCGGGCTGCAAAGCGTTGACGACGAAGGTTGCGGTGTCGGGCGACCAAGGGATGATGTCGATCTTTTCGCCCTGCATTTCCTGAACGACCGCTTGGACCCGGCTGCCCTTCATGCCGACGCACGCGCCGACCGGGTCGATGCTCGAATCGTGGCTGATGACGCCGATCTTGGCGCGGCTGCCCGGGTCGCGCGCGGCGGCCTTGATCTCGATGATGCCGTCGTAGATTTCGGGCACTTCCTGCGCGAACAGCTTCTTCATGAAATCGGGATGCGCGCGGGAGAGGAAGATCTGCGGCCCGCGGTTTTCGCGCACCACCTTCAGGATGATCGAACGGATGCGGTCGTTGACGCGCACCGCCTCACGCGGGATCTGCGCGTCGCGACGGATGACGCCCTCGGCGCGGCCCAGATCGACGACGACGTGGCCGAACTCGACCCGCTTGACGACTCCGGTGATCAGCTCGCCGGTGCGGTCCTTGAACTCCTCGAACTGGCGCTCGCGCTCGGCGTCGCGGACCTTCTGCAGGATGACCTGCTTCGATGCCTGCGCCTGGATCCGGCCGAACTCGATCGGCGGGAGCGGATCGACGATGAAGTCGCCGAGCGCCGCGCCGGGCTGAAGCTTTTCGGCGCCCTTCAGGTCGGTCTGCTTGAAATGGTCCTCGATCGTCTCGACGACTTCGAGCACGCGCCACAGCCGCAGGTCGCCGGTGGTCGGATCGAGTTTCGCGCGGATGTCGTTTTCGAGCCCGTAGCGGGTCTTGGCGGCGCGCTGGATCGCGTCCTCCATCGCCTCGATCACGATGGTCTTGTCGATCAGCTTTTCGGTCGCGACCGAATTGGCGATCGCGATCAGTTCGGCGCGGTTGGCGGTGATGGCAGTGGCCATGTCAGTCCTGGTCCTCTTGGTCTGAAACGTCTTCGATTTCGTCGGCACCCTCGGCGCTGAGCGGCGCGGTGGCGGCGAGCAATTTGTCGGTGAACAGCAATTTGGCGTCGGCGACCTGGTCGAGCCCGATCGTCATCGGTCCCTTGCCGCGCACGTCGATCGTAATCCGGTCGTCGGCCACGCCGACAAGATCGCCGGTCAGCTGCTTGCGGCCGTCGAGCGGCGCGCTCAGCACGATCCGCGCCTCGTGCCCCGCCCAATCGGCGAAATCCTTGAGCCGGGTGAGCGGCCGGTCGATCCCGGGCGACGATACCTCGAGCCGGTAGGCACCGTCGATCGGGTCGTTGCCGGCTTCTTCCAGCGCGTCGAACACGTCCGAGACCCGGCGCGAGAGTTCGCTGCAATCGTCGATGTCGAGCTGACGGGTGTCGGGCCGCTCGGCCATCACTTGCAATGTACGGTCGTCGCCCCCGCCGAACAGCCGCACGCGCACCAGGTCGAAGCCGAGCGCTTGCGCTTCGGGTTCGATCAGCGCGGTCAGTTTGGCGGTATCGGCCAAGCGGTAATCCAGGACATGAGGGTCTGCCGCCGCGAGGCAGGCCCCGCGACCTCTTCACCTGACGATGTAGAGAAAGCGAGGGCGATATAGGCGAAGCCGCGGAAGGGAGCAAGCGGTGCCGCCGATTGGGGGCAACCACTTGGGCAGGCAGCGCGTTGGACGCGGAACTCGTCCAGGAGAAATGCATGACCCGCGCCGTCGCTCTGCCCCTCATCGCGCTCGCCGCGGCCTGCTCCGGCCCCGCCGGCAACGCTACCGCGCAAGCCCCGGCGGGGGCACCGTTCCAGACCGCGGTGGTCGCCGATTTCGATGCGCCATGGGCAATGACTTTCCTGCCCGATGGGCGGATGCTGGTGACCGAGAAGAAGGGGCAGCTGCTGCTGGTCGCGAAGGACGGCAAGACCCGGGTGGCCGTCGAGGGAATCCCGGCGGTCGACAGTGCGGGGCAGGGCGGGTTGATGGACGTCGTACTCAGCCCGAATTTCGCGAAGGACCGCGGGGTCTATCTGTCGGCCAGCATCGCCAGCGATGGCCGCAAGGGCGTGGTGCTGCTGCGCGGCCGGTTGAGCGAAGACGGCGCGCGCGCCTTTTTTGCCGATGGCAAGGAAATCTTTCGCGCAACGCCGTTCGTCGAGGGCAACGGCCATTATTCGGGGCGGATCGCGTTTTCACCCGACGGAAAATATCTGTTCTTCACCAACGGCGAGCGCCAGAAGTTCACCCCGGCGCAGGACCCCGCGGCAACGCTTGGCAAGGTGCTTCGCCTGAACCTCGACGGCACGCCCGCCGCCGGCAATCCGCTGGCGGCCAAAGGCTTTCATCCCGCGATCTGGTCCTATGGCCACCGCAATCTGCTCGGCATCGCCTTCGACGCGAAGGGCCAGCTGTGGGAGCAGGAGATGGGCCCACAGGGCGGCGACGAGGTGAATCTGATCCGCCCTGCCACCAACTACGGCTATCCGCGCGTTTCGAACGGCCGCAACTACGGCTCGCCGACCGACGATATCCCCGACCATGCGCCCGGCGACGGGTTCGAAGCACCCAAGGTGTCATGGAACCCGGTGATCTCGCCGGGCGGACTGATGATCTATTCGGGGTCGCTGTTTCCCGCGTGGCGGGGCGACGCCTTCATCGGCGGACTGTCATCGAAGGCGCTGGTGCGGGTCGATCTCAACGGGACGGCCGCGACCAAGGGCGACCAATGGGACATGGGCGCGCGCATCCGCGAAGTCGAACAGGGTCCCGACGGCGCGATCTGGGTGCTGGAAGACGGCGGGCAGGGCTCGCAGGGGCGGCTGTTGAAGCTGACCCCGCGGTGAAGTTCGCAGCGGCAGCGCTGGCGGCGACGCTGACGCTCGCTGCGTGTGGCGGCGGTGATTCGGGGAGCGGCGGCGGCGCGGTCTCGACCACCCCGACCCCAACGCCCAGCCCGAGCGCGACCGTCCCGGCCCCGGTCGCGACCACGGCGGCGGTCACCGGCACGACGGTCGCAACACTCGACAATCCGTGGGCGATGGTTTTCCTGCCCGACGGGCGGCTGCTGGTGACCGAAAAGCCCGGGCGGTTGCGCGTGATCAGCCAGAACGGCACCGTCGGGACGCCGGTCACCGGGGTGCCCGCGGTCGTCAATGTCGGACAGGGCGGCTTGCTCGACGTCGCGCTCGACCCTGCTTATGCGACCAATCGCCGTATCTATCTGAGCTTTGCCGAGGCGGGCACCGGCGGCACGTCGGGACTGGCGATCGCGCGCGCGACGCTGACGGTCGACAACGCCAACGCCGGCGGGCTCGGCAACGTCACCGTGATCTGGCGGCAGATTCCCAAGGTCAACGATTCGCGCCACTATGGCGGTCGCATCGCGTTCGGCAGCGACGGCTTCATTTATGCCACCGCTGGCGAGCGGCATCAGGGGTCGCCCGCGCAGGATCTGAGCGGCACGCTGGGCAAGATCATCCGGATCGACACCGACGGCAATCCGGCGGCGGGCAATCCGTTCGCCGGCACCGCGGGTGCGCGCGCCGAAATCTGGACGCTTGGGCACCGCAATCCCTACGGCCTGCTGTTCGCCAACGACGGGCGGCTGATCGAAAATGAAATGGGTCCCGACGCGGGCGACGAATTCAATATCATCACCCGCGGTGCGAATTACGGCTGGCGGGTGGTGGCGGAGGGGAGCGACGGCGGCGAGGCATTGCCGCGGCATTCGACCCGCCCCGACTTCGCCGCGCCCGGCTTCAGCTGGAACCCGAACATCGCTCCGGCCGGGATGATCCAATACGGCGGCACCGCCTTCGTCGGCTGGGCGGGCGATTTCGTGCTGGCCGGGCTGGTGTCGCAGGGATTGGTCCGGGTCCGGCTGAGCGGAACGACCGCGACCGAGCTGTCGCGAATTGCACTCGGCGCGCGGATCCGCGAAGTCGAGCAGGGGCCCGACGGGACGATCTGGGTGCTGGAGGACGGGAGCGCGGCGCGGTTGCGGCGGCTCAGCCCGGCTTAATCGGCTGGCCTGACGATCAAATAGTTCATCCGCGCGCCGGCGATGGGCTTCGCGCGGTCGTCCTGCCACGCAAACGCCTCGACGTTGGCGACGCGGTTGCCGAGCCGGGTCACATTGGCAGCGGCGAACGTGTCCTTCTCGCGCCCGCCGCGCGTGAAATCGACGGTGACGTTGACCGGCTTGATCCGGCCCCCGCCGTCGGCCTCGAGCGCCTGCACCAAAGCGACGATCGCAGCGATTTCGAGCAGGCCGCTGATCGCGCCGCCGTGGAGGAAGCCGGGGCGACCGAGGACATCGTCCGAAAACGGCATCACCAGCGTGCCGTCGTCGGTCGCGCGGATACCCAGGGTGTGCGCGTAGGGCGGCAGCGTCACCGCGCCGCGTCCATGAACATGAACGTGCCCGCGACGTGCGCGAGCGGATCGGCGGGGTCGCCGTCGTGCGCCTGGCCCCGCACGAACCCGATCGCGCGCGTTATCCGGTAGCATTCGCCGCGCCCGATAACCGTGTGCCCGGGACGGGCGGGGCGGAGGTAATCGACGCGCAGGTCGAGCGTCGCCTGTACCGTGAACTTGCCCTGCCGGATCCAGATCGACGCGCTGGTCGCCATGTCCATCAGCGTCAGGATCGGTCCCGAGGCGAGCACGCCGGTGGCCGGGTCGCCGACCAGATCCGCATTGTACGGCAACGCCATCTCGCACCAGTCGGTGCCGTGCGCGACATAATGCACGCCCAGCCGCCCGGCGTGGCCGCGCATCCGGGTGAAGAACCGGCCCGGCTCGAACGGCTGATCGAAGGGGGACGGGGTGGGCATGGCCGCGGCCCTATCCAGCGCGGGCGGCGATGCCAAACATTGCAGCGATTTAATTAGGGCGCGTCCACCCGGTTTCATAGCGTCGCCGTCGAAGAGGGGGGACA
>JAZKGJ010000113.1:0-15739 GCA_040385975.1 Pseudomonadota bacterium
CCCAACATCGTCTACGATTTCTCCAACCTCGGCTCGCCGGCTTCGCTGTGGGCGTTCGTTCAAGTGCTGTGGATCGACTTGGTGCTCGCGGGCGACAATGCGATCGTCGTGGGCGCACTCGCCGCGGGGCTCCCCGCCGACCAGCGCAAGCGCGTGATCGTGATCGGCATTTTCGCCGCGCTGGTCCTGCGCGTCGTGTTCGCGTTGCTGGTAACGCAGTTGATGCAGGTCGTCGGGCTGATCTTCGCGGGCGGTCTGCTGCTCTTGTGGGTGTCGTGGAAGATGTGGCGCGAGCTGGGCCCGATCGGCGGGCATGGTTCGCCCGAGGTGCACGGCGACGAGAGCGAGCGGCTGCGCCCCGCCAAATCGTTCGCCGCGGCGGCGTGGGCGGTCGCGCTGGCCGACGTGTCGATGAGCCTCGACAATGTGCTCGCGGTCGCGGGCGCGGCGCGCGAGCATCCCGGCATCCTGGTGGTCGGGCTCATCCTGTCGGTCGCGCTGATGGGGCTCGCCGCCAATCTGATCGCCAAATACATCGAGCGCTATCGCTGGATCGCCTATGTCGGGCTGGCGGTGATCGTCTATGTCGCGGGCAAGATGATCTACGACGGGCTGGTCAACCCGAGCGTGGGCGTGCTGACGTTACTCTGAAGGGGAGGAGCCGCGATGAAGGTCAATTTCGAGGTCGATCTGACGCCCGTCGAGGCGCGGGCGCTGCTCGGGCTACCCGACCTGACCCCGCTCCACGATCAATATCTGGCGACACTGAAGGACACGATGAAGAACGGCATCAGCCCCGATCTGGCCGAAAGCGTGATCCGCAGCTGGTCGTCGACCGGTGAGGCGGGGATGGCGTTCTGGCAGCGGCTGCTCGAAGGCGGCGGCAAGAAGGGTTGAGCGACACGATCTTCGCGGTGTCGAGCGGCGCGCCGCCCGCCGCGATCGCGGTGCTGCGGATCAGCGGGCCGGCAGCCTTTACGACGGGAGCGGTGCTGGCAGGGACGCTGCCGACGCCACGTCGCGCCGGGCTGCGGCGGCTGCGCGCGGCGGATGGTGCATTGCTCGACACTGCGCTGGTGCTGGCGTTTCCCGGCCCGGCAACCGCGACCGGCGAGGACCTGCTCGAACTGCACCTGCACGGCGGCCGCGCGGTGGTGCGCGCGATCGAAGCGGCGCTGGCGTCGCATTCGGGGCTGCGCGCCGCCGAGCCGGGCGAATTCACGCGTCGCGCGCTGGCGAACGGGCGCATCGACCTGGCGCAGGCGGAGGGGCTGGCCGATCTGCTCGCCGCCGAAACCGAAGCACAGCGGCGTGCCGCGCAGACCGCGACCGAAGGCCGTATCTCTTCGGCGGCGCAGGGCTGGGTCACCGAGCTGGTGGCGCTGTCGGCGCGCACCGAAGCGCTGATCGATTTTGCCGACGAGGACGATGTCCCCGCGGCACCCGAGGCGGTCGCGACCTTGCTGCGCGACATCACCGCCTTGGCGGACGCCATCGGCGAAGCGCTGGCGGCGCCGCCGGTCGAGCGGCTGCGCGCGGGGCTTCGGGTCGTGCTCGCCGGACCGCCGAACAGCGGTAAGTCGAGCCTTGTCAACGCGATGGCGGAGCGCGAGGTGGCGATCGCAACCCCGGTGCCGGGAACCACCCGCGACCGGATCGAAGCCCCGGTGCTGCGAGGGGGCGTTGCCTATCTGCTGACCGATACCGCGGGGCTGCGCGATGCGAGCGACGACCCGGTGGAAACGATCGGGATTGCGCGCAGCCGGGCGGCGATCGCCGCGGCGGATATTGTCGTGTGGCTCGGCGACGATGCGGCGCCCGACCCGGCGATGATTGCGATTACGCCGCGCTGCGACCTGCCCGGCCGGATTGGTGGTCGGGTGCTGGCGGTGTCGGCGTTGACCGGCGTGGGTGTCACAAACTTGTGGGACGAGATCGCCCGGCGCGCAGCCGAGATGCTACCGCGTCCCGACGCGGTCGCCTTCAACGCGCGACACCGTGCCGCGCTGGGTGTGGCGCAGCAGGAACTGGCCGAAATCGACCGCGATTTGGTCATGCTGGCCGAGCGGCTGCGTCGAGCGCGGGTGGCGGTCGCGGCAATTTATGGCGGTCTGGCGGTGGAAAACGTTCTCGACGACCTGTTTGCGCGATTCTGCATTGGGAAATGATGTTCCACGTGAAACAACGCTGCTTTGACCGGTTGTGGATTGCGCGATAGGCGCTGGCGCATGCGGTTCGATGTCATCGTGGTGGGCGGCGGCCATGCCGGGGTCGAGGCGGCCACGGTGGCGGCGCGGCGTGGGGCGACGGTCGCGCTCGTCAGTTTCGCCGGCGCGACGATCGGCGCGATGTCTTGCAACCCCTCTATCGGCGGCATCGGCAAGGGGCACATCGTGCGCGAGGTCGATGCCTTCGATGGCGTGATCGCGCGCGCCGCCGACGCCGCCGCCATCCACTACCGGATGCTCAACCGCAGCAAGGGCGCCGCGGTGCAGGGTCCGCGGGTACAGGCCGACCGCACGCGATTTGCCGCCGCGGTGCAGGCACAGCTGTCCGCAACGCCGGGCATTACCTTGGTCGAGGGCGAAGCGGTCGCGCTCGAGCTGGTCGGCGAACGGATCGAGGGCCTGTCGCTCGCCGACGGAACGCGTTTGCATGGCCATGCGGTGGTATTGGCCACCGGCACCTTCCTGGGCGGGCGGCTGTTTCGCGGCGATGAGCGCGAGGCCGGTGGGCGGGTCGGTGAGCGCGCCGCCACCGCGCTCGGGCAGCAACTTCGTGCGCTGGGGCTGCCGGTCGGGCGGATGAAGACCGGGACGCCGCCGCGGCTCGACGGGCGAACGATCGACTGGTCCGCGCTCGACGAGCAGCCCTCCGATACCGAGCCGTGGACGATGTCGCCGCTCGGGCGCCGGACGCTGCCGCAGGTCCGCTGTGCGATCACCCGCACCACCGCGGCGACGCACGATGTGATCCGCGGCGGGCTGGCGCGATCGCCGCTGCATTCGGGTGACATCGCCGGGCCGGGGCCGCGCTACTGTCCGTCGATCGAGGACAAGGTGGTGCGCTTCGGCGACCGCGACGGGCATCAGGTTTTTCTGGAGCCCGAATCGCTCGACGACCAGCTGGTCTATCCCAACGGCATCTCGACCTCGCTGCCGACCGACGTGCAGGCGCAGATGATCGCGACCATCCCCGGCTTGGCCGCGGCGCGGATCGTGGTGCCGGGCTATGCGGTCGAATACGACCATATCGACCCGCGCGCGCTCGATCACCGGTTGGCGGCGCACGACATCGCCGGGCTGTTCTGCGCCGGGCAGATCAACGGCACGACGGGGTATGAAGAGGCGGCGGGGCAAGGGTTGGTCGCCGGGGCCAATGCTGCGGCTTATGCGCGCGATCTGGCGCCGCTGCTGCTCGACCGTGCGTCGAGCTACCTTGGCGTCATGATCGACGATCTGGTGTTGCAGGGTGTGACCGAGCCGTATCGGATGCTGACCGCGCGCGCTGAATACCGCCTGCGGCTGCGCGCCGACAATGCCGAGACCAGGCTGGGCGAGGTGGCGGCGACGCTGGGCTGCCTCGGCGATGAGCGCCGCGCGCATCTGAACCGACGCACCGCCGCGCGCCGGCGTATCGACGCCGCGTTCGCCGAGCCTATTGCAGCAGACACTGTGCGTTCGGCGGGGGTGCTGGTGGGTGACGACGGGCGGCGGCGTGCTGCCCGGGAATGGCTGTCGGCGGGGGTCCCCGTCGCGCAATTGCTGCCTCATCTGGTCGCGTCCACCGATGCGGCGGTAGTGGCCGAGGCGGTCGAGGACGCACGCTATGCCCCCTATGTCGCGCGGCAGGATGCCGAAGTCGCCGCGCTGCGATCGGCCGAGCGGCGTCATCTGCCGGCGGCGTTCGACTATGGGTCAGTGCCCGGCCTGTCGAACGAGATGGTCGAGCGATTGCTGGCGTCGCGCCCGACCTCGCTTGGTGCTGCGGCGCGCCTACGCGGCGTAACGCCCGCCGCGCTGACCGCAATCCTGCTTCATCTCGAGCGCAAGGCGGCATGAACGAGGACGAAGCGCGCGACTGGATTCGCGAGCGGTTCGGGGCGGAAGCGGTGGCGCGACTGACCGCCTATACGGAATTGCTGCTGGCCGAGGCTGAGCGACAGAGCCTGATCGCTCGGTCGACGTTCGACCTCTTGTGGAGCCGCCATATCGTCGATTCGGCACAACTGGTGCTATTGGCGCCGGTTGACGGACGTTGGATCGATGTCGGCAGCGGTGGGGGCCTGCCGGGGATCGTGGTCGCGTTGCTACGGAGCGCACCGACGCTGTTGGTCGAGCCGCGCCGTAAGCGCGCCGAATTCCTGGCACAGGCGATCGCCGCACTGCGCCTTCACAATTGCGCGGTGGCGTATTCAACGGTTCAAAAGGTGGGCGAAGGCGCTAAGGTGATATCCGCAAGGGCCGTCGCTAGTCCCGACCTGTTGTTCGATTGGTCAGCGCACCTTGTTTCACGTGAAACAGTCTATCTGTTGCCGCGGGGTGCCCATGCTGCGGTCGATCTGGATATTATCGATCGTGCGTGGCAAGGTCGGTTTCACGTGGAACAGAGCCTGACCGATCCGAATTCCGGAATTATCGTCGCCCGCGACGTGGCGCGACGATGATCTGCGTCGCTGTCGCCAACCAGAAGGGCGGGGTCGGCAAGACCACCACCGCAATCAACATCGGCACCGCGCTTGCGGCGACCGGACTGCGGGTCTTGCTGATCGACCTCGACCCGCAGGGAAATGCCTCGACCGGACTGGGCATCAACCGCAACGATCGGCCACAATCGTCGTACGACCTGCTGATCGGTGATACCACGCTTGCCGAAGCCGCGATCGCGACGCGGGTGCCGCGGCTGTCGCTGATCGCCGCGACCGCGGATCTATCGGGCGCGGAGATCGAGCTGGTCGAGTTCGAAGAGCGCACCCACCGCCTCGATCGCGCGGTCCGCGCCGGCGATGCCCAGTGGGACGTCGCGCTGATCGATTGTCCGCCCTCGCTCGGGTTGCTGACGATCAACGCCATGGTCGCCGCACACGCGTTGCTCGTACCGCTGCAATGCGAATTCTTCGCGCTAGAGGGGTTGAGCCAGCTCCTGACCACGGTCGAACGCATCCGCAGCCGGTTCAATCCCGGACTTTCGATCCTGGGCGTGGTGCTGACCATGTACGATCGGCGCAATCGCCTGTCCGAAGCGGTATCGGTCGATGTCCGCTCGGTACTCGGCCCCGTGGTGTTCAACACGGTGATACCGCGCAACGTTCGCCTGTCGGAAGCGCCGAGCCACGGCCTGCCGGCGCTCATCTATGATTATCGCTGCCCGGGGTCGGAAGCGTACATCGCGCTCGCGCGGGAGTTTATCGAGCGCCTGCCGCGCTATCAGAAGGCCGCTGCATGACCGAAGAGACGTTGCTTAGCCCCCGCAAGCCGCGCCCCGGCCTCGGCCGCGGACTCAACGCCTTGCTCGGCGACATTGCACGCGAACAGCCGCTCGACGCCGACGGCACCCGCGCGGCGGGGCTGCGGATGCTGCCGGTCGGCGCGCTGACCCCGCACCCCGGCCAGCCGCGCCGCCGCTTCGACGAAGCCGCGCTCGACGAGCTGGCGACCTCGATCGGTGCGCGCGGGTTGATCCAGCCGATTGTGGTCCGCCCGCACGGCAAGGATTATCAGATTGTCGCCGGCGAGCGCCGCTGGCGCGCGGCGCAACGCGCCCGGCTGCATGAAGTGCCGGTCATCGTCCGCGATTTCGACGACGCCGAGACGCTCGAGATCGCGCTGGTCGAGAATATCCAGCGTCAGGATTTGAGCGCGATCGAGGAAGCTGAGGCCTATCAGCGGCTGATCGGCGATTTCGGTCATACCCAGGACGCGCTGGCCAAACTGGTCCACAAATCTCGCAGCCACGTCGCTAACCTATTGCGATTGCTGGAGCTTCCTGCCGTCATTCAGGGTCATTTGGCCGATGGCACGTTGACGATGGGGCACGCCCGCGCCCTGATCGGGCTGCTCGACGCGGAGGATCTGGCCGATCAGGTGATCGCGCGCGGGCTGTCGGTGCGCGAGACCGAGAGACTGGCGCGCAACGCCAAACCTGCCGCCCGCCAATCCGGCGCCGGCACGGCGGGACGTGATGCCGATATCGCCGCGCTCGAACGCCAGCTCGGCGACTTGCTCGGGTTGGGGGTGCGGATCACCCATGGGGCGAAGGGCGGCGCGCTGACGCTCAATTATTCGACCCTCGATCAGCTCGACATGGTCTGCCAGCGGCTGAGCGGCGAGACGCTTTAGCCCCGGCTATCTGAGCCGCGCCGCGAGCCGCGCGATGCCGGTCAGCGCGGCGTTGGCGAGCACCGGGCCGGCGTTGCTGGCGCCGAGCACCGCGCGCTCGCCGGCGCGCGCCCGTCCGATCGCCTCGCTCAGCTTCGCCGACGGCCAGCGCCGCAGCGCGCGGCCGACCGGCGCCTTGTCCTTGAAGAAGATGCGGTGCCGCTCGATCACCGCGGCGGCCCCCGCACCCGCGTCGATTTCGGCGCGCATTTCGGCCAGGCTCATCAATTTGCGCACCAATTGCCGCAACAGCGGGATCGGGGAGACGCCGGCGTCCTCCAGCCGCGCCAGTTCGCCCGCCAGGTCGGCCACCCGGCCGTCGATCGCGGCATCGATCGCGGCGTTCATTTCGCCTTCGCCCAGGTCGGCGCCGATCGCATCCAACGCGGCGTCGTCGATCTCGCCCGGACGGTCGGGCGCGACATCGAGGTAGAGCGCCAGTTTCTCGAGTTCGCGCGCCATAACCGCGCGGTCGCCGCCCGCCGCCGCCGCGAGCCGCCGGCCGGCATTGCCCGCAATCCGCATCCCGAGTTCGCGTGCCAGCGCGTCGGCGATCCGCTCGGCCTCGGCGGCGTCGGGGACGTAGCAGGCGAAGCTGAGCACCGCAGGGTCGGCCAGCGCGAGCTTGACCAATTTGCCGCTGGTCTTAACCCCTGGCGCGACCGCAACGACCGGGTTGCCCGCGCGCGGTGCCGCCAGCAGCGCCGTCACCGCCTCGACGCTCTCTTCACCCATCCCTTCGATCAGGACGTGGCGGGCCCCTTCGAACAGCGACAGCGCCGCGGCCTCGTCGGCGAGCCGCGCGGGATCGCTGCGTAGTGTCGCGGGGTCCAGGTCGATCCGTTCCGCCTCCGGCCCCATCGCGCGCGCTAGTCGCGCGGCGAGCGCACGCGCACCGGCTTCGTCGGGGCCATGCAGCAGATACAGGCGAATATCGGGGCTGGGGGCGTTGAGCGCCGCGCGGATCTGGTTCTCGTTCGCCTTCATGGCGGGGGTGGCGCGGTGGCCTCGCGCGCCTGCGCGCTCCGCCCGAACCGCGCCAGCCGAGCGGTGATCTGATCGGCGACGATCTCCGACAGCCGTTCCAGCGCACTCGCCTCCGCGGCGATCGTCGCATAGTCGGACCCGACCGAGTCGATCCCGACATCCGACCCGGCGGTCGCATCGAGCAGCACCGTCCCCTTGGCCAGTTCGATCAGCTGATAGCGCGCGCGCAGCGTCCGCCGCTCGCGCGTTACCGTGTCGTCGCGGCGGATCCCGAGCGCGGTCAGCCGGTCGTCGAGCTTGACCTCGATCCGGTAGAGCGGCGTATTGCCGCCGCGCGCGAGCCGGTCGTTCAGCGCATTCGCGAGCAGCCAGCCGGCCTTGCCCTCGATCGGTGCGACCTCGATTCGGTTGAGCGTCGTCGCGACCGGTCCGCCGCTGCCGCCGCTGTAGAGCGGCCGCAGCCCGCAACCGGTCAGCGTCAGCATCAGCATGGCGAGGAGAATGCGCGCGCTCATGCGACCAGGTTCACGAGCCGGTCGGGGACGACGATCACCTTGCGCGGCGGCTTGCCGTCGAGGATGCGAACGACATTCTCACTGGCGAGCGCGGCGGCCGCGACGTCCTCGCGCGGCATTCCCTTGGGCAGCGACAACGTATCGCGCAGCTTGCCATTGACCTGAACCGCAATGGTGACCGCTTCGTCGATCAGCAGCGCGGGATCGACCGCGGGCCAGTCGGCGTCGGCGACCAGTCCCTCCGCGCCGCCCGCGGCCCAGGCCTCTTCGGCGATGTGCGGGGTCATCGGCGCGACGATGCGGACGAGCGTCGCGATCGCCGCGCTACGCGATGCCGACGGTGCGGCGCGCTCGATCGCGCTGACCAGCTCGTAAACCTTGGCGACGGCCTTGTTGAACTGCAGCGCATCGATGTCGGCGGCGACCCCGGCGATGGTGCGATGGAGCTTGCGGTCGAGTTCGGCATCGGTGCCGTCGCCGCTGCGGTCGCCCGCGAACAGCCGCCACAGCCGCTGGACGAACTTCCACGAGCCCTCGATCCCGGCATCGGTCCACGGCAGGTCGCGTTCGGGCGGCGAATCGGACAGCATGAACCAGCGCGCGGCGTCGGCGCCGTATTTGTCGACGATCGGTTCGGGGTCGACGGTGTTTTTCTTGGACTTGGACATCTTTTCGATGCGGCCCAGTTCGACCGGTCGGCCGGTTGCTATCTCGCGCTCGTCGGCGACCTCGTCGGGCGACAGCCAACGACCATCCGCGGACCGGTAGGTCGCGTGCGTCACCATGCCTTGCGTAAACAGCCCCGCGAACGGCTCGGCCACGTCGAGCAGCCCGATCCGTTGCAGCGCGCGGGTCCAGAAGCGTGCGTAGAGCAGGTGGAGGATCGCGTGTTCCACCCCGCCGATATACTGCCCGACCGGCAACCACTGCGCCGCGACCGCCGGGTCGAACGGGCGATCCTTGGGCTGGCTGGCGAAGCGGATGAAATACCACGACGAATCGACGAAGGTGTCGAGCGTATCGGTCTCGCGCTCGGCCGCGCCGCCGCACGCGGGACAAGCGACGTGCTTCCAGCTCGGATGCCGCGCCAGCGGATTGCCGCCGCCGTCGAGCGTCACGTCCTCGGGCAGCACGACCGGCAGCTGGGCCTTGGGCACCGGCACGATCCCGCACGCGGCGCAGTGGATGAACGGGATCGGGGTGCCCCAATAGCGCTGACGGCTCACGCCCCAATCGCGCAACCGCCACACCGTCGTGCCGGTGCCCCAGCCGTCCGCCTCGGCGCGCTGGATGACCTCGCGCTTGGCGTCGGCCACAACGAGCCCGTCGAGGAAGTGTGAATTGACCAGCGTTCCGGTGCCGCTCCAGGCGACATTACCGGCGAAGTCCGGCGCAGTCGCGTCGCCATCGGACACCACGCGCCGGACCGGCAGGTCGTATTTGCGCGCGAAATCCAGGTCGCGCTGATCGTGCGCCGGCACCCCGAATACTGCCCCGGTGCCATATTCCATCAGCACGAAATTGGCGATGTAGACCGGCAGCTGGAGCGCCGGATCGAACGGATGCGCGGCGCGCAAGCCCGTGTCGAAGCCCAATTTCTCCTGCGTTTCCAGCTCGGCGGCCGTGGTCCCGCCCTGCTTGCAGCGTTCGACGAAGGCCGCCGCGGCGGGGTCGCCAGCCGCCGCCGCCTGCGCCAGCGGATGGTCCGCCGCGACCGCGACGAAGCTCGCGCCGAAGATCGTGTCGGGCCGGGTGGTGAAGACTTCGACGCTGCCGCCATCGTTCAGCGCGAAGCGGAACCGCAATCCCTCGCTCTTGCCGATCCAGTTTTCCTGCATCGCCCGGACCTTCGCGGGCCAGTCGGGCAGATGATCGAGCCCGGCGCGCAGGTCGTCGGCGAATTCGGTGATCTTCAGGAACCACTGCGCCAGCTTGCGGCGCTCGACCGGGGCGCCCGAGCGCCAGCCCTTGCCGTCGATCACCTGTTCGTTGGCCAGCACGGTCTGATCGACCGGGTCCCAATTGACGTCCGATTCCTTGCGATAGACCAGTCCCGCCGCATAGAGATCGAGGAACAGCGCCTGTTCGTGACCGTAATAGTCCGGCTCGCAGGTCGCGAGTTCGCGGTCCCAGTCGAAGCTCAGCCCGAGCCGCTTCAGCTGCGCCTTCATCGTCGCGATGTTGGCACGGGTCCAGCGGCCCGGATTGACGCCCTTTTCGATCGCGGCGTTTTCGGCCGGCATCCCGAACGCGTCCCACCCCATCGGATGGAGCACTTCGTGTCCGGTCATCCGCCGATAGCGCGCCAGCACGTCGCCCATCGCATAATTGCGGACGTGCCCCATGTGGATCCGTCCCGACGGGTAGGGAAACATCTCGAGCACATAGCTCTTGGGCTTGGGGCTGGCATCGTCGGCGGCGAAGGTCTTGCGCGCTTCCCAGACCGCCTGCCAGCGCGCGTCGCCCTCGCCGGCGTTATACCGCGCTGTCATGGACCGGCGCGATCAACCCGCGATCGCGGCGCGGCGCAGGTCGCGGGCGCGGGTCAGGATCACGTCTTCCAGCTTCTGGACGGTCGCCGCCTGCACGGGGGCCGCGACCCACGCCCCGCCCTGGCTGACCTGGCGCTGCGCGACCACCCGCACCGCATCGGCACGCAGGTCGCGGTCGAGGATCGTGACGGTCACCTTCATCCGCTCGGACGGGACCGCCGGATTGACGTACCAGTCGGTGACGATGACGCCGCCGTTCGAATCGGTCTGCAGCAGCGGCATGAAGCCGAGCGCGTCGAGGCTCGCGCGCCACAGATAGCTGTTGACCCCGATCGTCGTCACCTGGCTCGCCGCCAGATCGGCGCTTCTGCCCGCGGTCTTCGGCTTGGTCGAAAAGAACGAACAGCCCGCGGTGCCCAGCACCAGCGCGCCCAGCACGGGCAACAGGACGATACGCGACGGACGGGTCATGTGCGGAGGCTTTCGGGTGGCGGACGGGGTTGGTCCCATCCTATAGCCGGTGCCGCGCCACCCGCAAGCATGTGCGCCCGTTTCACGCCTGTGGGTTCGTGGCAACACATCGGGAGAAATCGCGCCGCGCGCGGTGGCTGCCCCGGATCGAATCGTTATATCGCTGCGTAGGAGTCGTTCGGGACTCGCAGGAAACAGGGATTGGTCGTGGGCGTCAGCCGCGTCATTGCCGGATCGGTCGCCGCGGTGATGGGAATCGCCGCGCTCGTCGCCGTGCCCGCGATCGGCGCACCGGGCGAAGCTGCGCGCGCCCGCCGGGTGCAGGCCGCACCGCGCGCGATCGGTTCGTTCACCCCCGCTGCCGCCGACCCGCGGCTGTCGGCAGCGCTCGCGCGCGCCGGGATCGGCTCGGGCAATTTCCGTTTCACCCCGACCGACGCGCGCCGCGACGGCAACCGCGCGATCACCGTGGCGGTCCGCGCGCGCGGCACCGGCATCGATTCGAGCCGCAGCGTCGCGCTGGCCGCGCCGACCAGCGTCAGCCTGGCACCGATCGCATACAACCTTGGTGCAGCGGTCGGTTGGAAGCGGTTCGCGCTCTCGGGCGACGTGACCAAGGTCGATCTCGGCACTCAGCCGGGTAGCCGCGAAGCGGTCGATCTGGGGGTCAGCTATGTCGGCAATCGCGCCAGCGCGCGGGTCGCCGCGCGCGCTGACCGGCCGCTGGCGGGGACCGTGCCGCTGACCGGCGATGCGGCGAGCTATTCGCTCGACGTCGGCGGGTCGTATGCGCTGACCCGCAATCTCGCGGTGACCGCCGGGGTGCGTTACAAGGAAGATCGCGACCGGCTCGCCCGGCTGCGCGACGACCGCCGCGACAGCCAGGCAGTGTATGTCGGGACGGCTTTCCGCTTCTAGGTCGTTCGAGGGGATGGGCGCGCGCTAGTCCAGGTCGCGCGAACGCTCCCGGCCGGCCTCGCTAAGCGACGACCGACGACGCGGCTTGCCGCGGCGGGCGGGTCCGACCACGCATCAATCCCGGCCCAGCCGTAAACCCCCAGCCCCTGCAACCGCCGCAACTTCCGCGCGTCCATTCCGCCCAGTGCGATCACCGGCACTTTCAGACCGCGAAGCAGCAAGCCGAGCCTGACCGGGCCCAACGCTCGGGCGTCAGGGTGACTGCGCGTCGCGAACACCGGCGATACGAAAATCGCATCGGTCGCGCCCCGCCCCGCCGCCACCGCTTCGCGGCGCGAATGCACCGCCCGCGTCGTCCATCCTCGCCGAGGCGATTTGCCGGGATTGTGCACCCCGTCGGCACCCGGCAACAGCGTCCCTGCGCTCAACAGCAGCAGTCCTCGCGCCCGCGTCAGCGCGCGAACCTGCTGCCACAACCGCAGCCGTTCCGCCCGCGCGGTCCGATGATGCCGGAACACGATCCCGCTCCCGCGCGGCAACCGCCCGATCGCCCCCCACAAGGCGTCGCCAAGCCGCTCGTCGGTCATCAGCCATTGCGTAGGAAGGTGGCGCGGCCGCATCGGCCCGCTATAGCGCGCGCCATGTCCGCGACCAGTTCCGCCGCCGCGCGCCTCGCCGACGTCAAGGCGACCATTGCCAAGGCGGAGGGCCTAGCCCGGCGTCCGACCGGGGCGACCACGCTGATCGCGGTGTCGAAGACGCAATCGGCCGACGCGATCCGCCCGCTGATCACTGCCGGCCAACGCGATTTCGGCGAGAATCGCGTCCAGGAAACGGCGACGAAATGGCCCGGACTCCGCGCCGAAACGCCGGACCTTCGCCTCCACCTGATCGGCCAGCTGCAATCGAACAAGGCCGCCGATGCGGTCGCCTTGTTCGACGCGATCCATTCGGTCGACCGGCCGTCCTTGGTCGACGCGCTGGCCGCGGCGCTGGCGGGGTCGGCGCGACAACCCGACTGCTTCATCCAGGTCGATCTCGGTGCCGAAGCGCAAAAGGGCGGATGTGCCCCCGCCGACCTCGCCGCATTGCTCGCGCGGGCGGGAGTGGTCGGCCTGCCGGTCGCGGGGCTGATGACGCTGCCGCCGGCGGGGCTCGAACCCGCGCCGTATTTCGCGCTGCTCGCCAAACTGGCGCGCGACCACGGCCTGGCCGGGCTCAGCATGGGGATGTCGGGCGATTATCCGACCGCGGTCACGCTCGGCGCGAGCCACGTTCGCGTCGGCACCGCACTGTTCGGGGCGCGACCATGAAGTTCGCGGCGTTGCTGTTCGATTTCGACGGGGTGCTGATCGAAAGCGAGACCGCCGGTAACCAGCAGATCGCCGACACGCTAACCCGGATCGGCTATCCGACGACGCTCGATGACGCGATCGACACCTTCATGGGGCTGAGCGGGGCGCGGTTCACCGCTGCGCTCGAACGCTGGATCGGCGGGCCGCTTCCCGATGCGTTCCTTGCCGCGCGGCTCGAGGAGGACGAACGCGTCCTGCGCGAAGGCGTCGCCGAGGTCGCGGGCGCGGCCGCATTCGTCCGCGCGTTACCGCCCGAGCTGCCGCGCGCGGTCGTCTCGTCGAGCTCGACCCGCTGGATTGCCACCCATCTCGATCATCTGGGCTTGCGCGATGCGTTCGGCGCGCATCTCTACAGCGGCAAGGAGCATGTCGCGCACGGCAAGCCCGCGCCCGACCTTTACCTTTACGCCGCCGACCGGCTCGGCGTGGCGATCGGCGACTGCGCAATCCTCGAAGATTCGCCGGTCGGCGCGACCGGCGCCGTCGCCAGCGGCGGCTATGTGATCGGGCTGTGCGCGGGCACCCACTGCGCCCCCGGTCATGCCGACCGGCTCCGCGCGATCGGCGTCGCTGCCGTGGCGAGCGACTTCGCGGAGGTGACGGCGCTGCTGTCCTAGAACTGATGCCCGGTGCGGTCGCGCTTGGTATCGAGGTAACGCGCATTGTGCGGATTGGGCGGCAGCGCGTGCGACACGCGCTCGACCGTGAGTCCTTCGGCTTCCAGCGCGGCGACCTTCGCGGGATTGTTGGTCAGCAACCGGATCCGGGTCTGTCCCAAGAGCGCCAGCATCCGCGCCGCCACCCCGAAGTCGCGCGCATCGACCGCAAAGCCCAGCCGGACGTTGGCGTCGACCGTGTCGAACCCTTGATCCTGCAATTGATACGCGCGCAATTTGTTGACGAGCCCGATCCCGCGTCCCTCCTGGCGCAGATACAGCAAGATGCCCCAGCCCGCCGCGGCGATCGCGCCCAGCGCGGCGTGGAGCTGCGGCCCGCAATCGCATTTCAGGCTGCCGAGGACATCGCCGGTCAGGCATTCGCTGTGCAGCCGGACCAGCGGCACGGTACTGTTCGGCTGGCCGACCAGGAGCGCGATATGCTCGTCGCCGTCGGGGTCGCGGAAGGCGACGATCTCGGCGTCTTCGGCCCCCGCGACCGGCAATTTCGCACGCGCCGCGATGTTGAGCCGGGCAGGCGCCTGATGCGCGGCGATATCCGCGGGGGCGATCGTGACTTCGGCCCCGTCGCCGCCGGTCAGGAAGGCGGGCAACAGCCCCGCGATCCGCGCCAGCCGCAGCGCCGCCGCCGCCGCGATCATGCTCCGCCCCGCCACCGCGCGAAACGGCCCCTTCAGCGGGGTGGCGAGGTCGCGCGCCGGGTCGGCCAGCGCCGTCGCGGCGGCAAAATCGAGCCACGGCGCGGCCGCGACGAACACCGGCGCGTCGGGCAAAGCGGCGTCGATCTGGTTGGCGAGTTTCAGTGTCGCCGCGCGTCCCGCCGACAGCAGGATGTCGCCGCCACCGAACGCCGCCGCGCGCACCGGGTCGGCGGTCTCGATCGCGAGCAGCGTCAGCGCCGGCTCCCGCTCGGCCGCAATCGCGATCGGCCAGCCGCGGCGCAACGCATCGATCGCGCGCGCGACCTCGCGGCGTTCGGGCGCCGCGCTGCTCAATCCGCGAACTCGGTCAGCAGCGGCACGTGATCGCTCGGTTTCAGCCAGGTGCGGCAATCCTCGAATACCGTATGCGACAGCGCGGTCGCCGCGACCTCGGCGGTCGCCCACATGTGATCGAGCCGGCGCCCGCGATCGTTCCTGGTGAAGTCGGGCGAACGATAGCTCCACCAGGTGTGGAGCCGCGCCGGGGCGGGGTGGAAATGCCGCCCGAGGTCGACCCAGCTGTTCGATGCCTTTAACGCGTCGAGCGCGGCGACTTCGACCGGCGTGTGGCTGACCGTACCCAGCAGCGCCTTGTGGCTCCACACATCGCAGGGCAGCGGCGCGATGTTGAGATCGCCAACCAGGATCGTCGGCCCGCTGAGCGCTTCGGACCAGCGCGTCATCCGTTCGACGAAATCGAGCTTCTGCCCGAACTTGGGATTGACCGTGCGGTCGGGCACGTCGCCGCCGGCGGGGACATAGACGTTCTCCAGCCGCACCCCGTTGGGCAGCCGCACCCCGACATGGCGCGCCTCGCGATTGGCCTGCCAGTCGAGCCGGTCGTCCTCGACCACCGGCACCCGCGCGATTACCGCGACGCCGTGATGCATTCGCTGGCCATGAAGGATGATGTGCCTGTAGCCCAGCGCCTTGAACGCTGCGGCCGGGAAATCCTGGTCGATCACCTTGGTTTCCTGGAGGCACAGCACGTCGGGCTGCACCTCGCGCAGGAAGCGCGCGACGATGTCGATGCGGAACCGCACCGAATTGATGTTCCAGGAGACGATCTTCACGGGGGGCGGGTTAGCGAGATATTCGCGTCGCGGCAAAGCCGCGCCGTCGGTCGAGGCGCTGCCTCGCCGGCCGTGCTCTGGCGAGTCTTGCGGCGGCACGCCGCAAGCCGCCATTCGCAGATAGGCCCTCGCTCCGGGGGCATGGAGCGAGGGCCGACCGGGCGTTCGTCACG
>JAZKGJ010000114.1:0-4124 GCA_040385975.1 Pseudomonadota bacterium
CGGCCTCGCGGTTTGGAGCCAGGACGGCGATGATCGCCCGATCCTGATCGTGCGTGGGCAGGGGCGGCTGATCGACGCCGCGGCGCAGGCCGATCTGGCGCGGGTCAGCGACCTGCTCGACGACCTGGAGGGCAAGCAGGAGATTGCGACCCTGCTCGACCGCGCGCGCGAAGGCGATGCGACGCGAATCTTCATCGGCGCCGAAAACAACCTATTTGCGCTTTCCGGATCGTCGGTCATCGCCAAACCGTTCCGCGGGAGCGATGGCCGGGTGATCGGCGTCGTCGGCGTGATCGGCCCGACGCGGTTGAACTATGCGCGGGTCGTGCCAATGGTGGATTTCGCCGCGGCAACGCTTGCGCGATTGATGAGTTGAGAGACGAATGACCGACGAGACGAACGAAGACCTGCGCGAAGAGACTGCGGCGGAGGCACCTGAGGTTGCCGAACACGACCGGGTCGCCGAGCTGGAAGCCGAGCTGGCCGACGCCAAGTCGGCGGTGCTGTATGCACAGGCCGAGACCCAGAATCTGCGCCGCCGCGCCGAGAAGGAAGCGCAGGACGCGCGCACCTATGCCGCGACCGGGTTCGCGCGCGACATCCTGTCGGTCGCCGACAATCTGGAACGCGCGCTGGCGTCGATCCCCGCCGAGCTGCGCGATGACGACAAGTTCAAGTCGCTCGTGACCGGACTGGAGGCGACGGGCCGCGAGGTTGCGAGCGTGTTCCAGCGCCACGGCATCACCCGCATCGCCGCGATGGGTGTCCCGCTCGACCCCAACCAGCACCAGGCGATGCTCGAAGTGCCGTCGGACGCGGCGCCGGGGACGATCGTGCAGGAGATGCAGGCCGGTTACATGATCAAGGACCGGTTGCTGCGTCCCGCGCTGGTCGGGGTGGCGAAGGCACCCGACTAAACGCCGCTTTCGCTTGCCTTGCCGCGGTAATGCGGCGAACCGGGCGGCGGTTTCAGCGGGAGGCGTGGGTGGATATCGCGAGGTCGCTGCGCCGCGGGCCAATTTCGGCAATCCGGCGGTTTTTGCACAACGAGGCGGCGGGGGGCATCGTGCTGATGCTGGCCGCGGCGCTCGCGCTGCTGTGCGCGAACGGGCCGTTTGCCGACGCCTATGCCGAGGCGCTTCACGCCAAGCTCGGGCCGTTGTCGCTGCTCCACTGGATCAACGACGGGCTGATGGCCTTGTTCTTCCTGCTGGTCGGGCTTGAGATCAAGCGCGAGATCGTCGACGGGCATCTGGCGAGCTGGCCCGACCGGCTGTTGCCGGCGATCGCGGCCACCGGGGGGATGGCGGTTCCCGCGCTCGTCTATCTCGCCATCGCTGGCGCGACCCCGGGACTCGCGCGCGGCTGGGCGATTCCGGCGGCGACCGACATCGCCTTTGCGATCGGGGTGATGGCGCTGCTCGGGAAACGGGTGCCGACCTCGCTCAAGCTGTTCCTGACCACGGTCGCGATCGTCGACGACATGGGCGCGGTCGCGATCATCGCGCTGGCCTACACGTCGGCGATCAGCGGCCCGGCGCTGCTGGCGGCGGCGGTCGTGCTGGGGACGATGTTCGTGCTCAACCGGGCGGGGGTCGCGACCTTATGGCCCTACCTCGCGCTCGCGTTCCTGCTCTGGCTGGCGGTGCTGTTGTCGGGAGTCCATCCGACCGTCGCCGGGGTGCTGGCGGCGGCGATGGTCCCGATCCAGCGTTCGCCGGGCACCCCCGATGCCGAAACCTCACCGCTCCACCGGCTGGAGCATCGGTTGCATCCGTGGGTGGCGTTCGCGATCGTGCCGGTGTTCGGCTTCGCCAACGCCGGGGTGTCGTTCGCGGGCATCGGCGTTCAACAGCTGATCGCGCCACTGCCGCTCGGGATCGCCGCGGGCCTCTTCGTCGGCAAGCAACTCGGCGTGTTCGGGACGGTATGGGCGTGCCACCGCTGGCGCATCGCCGCGCGGCCCGCACGCGCCAGCTGGACGCAAATCTACGGCACCGCTTTGCTGTGCGGGACCGGATTTACGATGAGCCTGTTCATCGGCGGGCTGGCGTTCGCCGACCCGCTGCTGGAGCGCGAAGTGAAGATCGGCGTGCTCGGCGGGTCGTTGCTGTCGGCGGTGGCGGGGTTCGCATTGCTGTGGCTGGCGTCGGCGCGAGGGGTGACGAGGCCCCGCGTCGCGCGGTAAGACCGCGTCATGCAGCCCAACCCCAATCTGACCACCGACCGCGCGACCTTCGTCACGCACCTCGAATGTTCGCTGACAGGCGAGCGGTACGAAGCCGACCGGCTCCACAATCTGTCGGCGGCGGGCAAGCCGCTGCTGGTGCGCTACGATCTCGACGCGGTGCGGGGCTATCTGCCCAAAAGGATGGTCGAGAGCCGGCCGACCGACCTGTGGCGGTGGCGCGAACTGCTGCCGGTGCGCGAAACCGCAAACATCGTGAGCTTGGGCGAGATCGAGACGCCGCTGGTGAAGGTCCCGAAGAGCAGCGGATCGCCGAATGTGCTGGTCAAGGACGAGGGGCGGCTGCCGACCGGGAGCTTCAAGGCGCGCGGGCTGGTGATGGCGGTCGCAATGGCGAAGGAGCTGGGGGTGACGCGGATTGCGATGCCGACCAACGGCAACGCCGGCGCGGCGCTGGCGGCCTATGCTACGCGGGTCGGGATCGAGACGATCGTGCTGGCCCCCGCCGAAACCCCCGAGATCAACATCCGTGAAATCGCCGCGCAGGGCGCGCGCGTGTACCGCATCGACGGGCAGATCGACGAATGCGGCGCGATCGTGGGCAGGGGCGCGGCGGCGGGGCTCTGGTTCGATTTTTCGACGCTGAAGGAGCCGTATCGGATCGAGGGTAAGAAGACGATGGGGCTGGAATTGGCGGCGCAGCTAGGGTGGAAACTGCCCGACGCGATCTTCTACCCGACCGGGGGTGGGACCGGGCTGATCGGGATGTGGAAGGCGTTCGACGAACTCGAGGCGCTGGGCTGGATCGGCCCGGAACGCCCGCGGATGTACGCGGTGCAGGCGAGCGGCTGCGCGCCGATCGTCCGCGCGTTCGAGGCGGGCGAGGAGTTCGCCGAGCGCTGGGAGGACGCGCACACCGTCGCGGCGGGGATTCGCGTGCCCAAGGCGGTCGGCGACTTCCTGATCCTGCGCGCGGTCCGGGCGAGTGGGGGGAAGGCGGTCGCGGTCGGCGATCCCGCGATCGTCAAGGCGACCGCGGAATGCGCCGCGCAGGACGGGCTGCTGCTGTGTCCCGAAGGCGGCGCGACGCTGGCGGCGTATCGCGCGGCGCTGGCGAGCGGCGAGGTCGACGAGGACGAGCAGGTTGTGCTGTTCAACTGCGCGACCGGGCTGAAATATCCGCTGCCCGATACGTCGCGGACGCTGGCAAAGGCCGACGTGACGGACGCAGTGCTGGCGGGGCTCTGATATCAGACCGTTCGTCCCGAGCGAAGTCGAGGGATGGGCGTTTGGACGCAGGTGACTCGACTTCGCTCGACACGAACGGGTGGGTAGGTCTACGCGAGTGCTTCTTCGAGCGCGTCGCGATCGAGTGCGTTTTCCCAGCGTGCCACCACGATCGTCGCGACCGCGTTGCCGATGAAGTTCGTCAGGCTCCTGCATTCGCTCATGAAGCGGTCCACGCCGAGGATCAGCGCCATTCCTGCGACCGGCACCGAGGGGACGATGCTGAGCGTCGCGGCGAGGGTGATGAAGCCCGCGCCGGTGACCCCGGCGGCGCCCTTGGAGCTGAGCATCGCGACCGCGAGGAGCGCGAGTTGCTGGCTCCAGCTGAGTTCGATCCCGACCGCCTGCGCGATGAAGAGCGCGGCGAGCGTCATGTAGATGTTGGTGCCGTCGAGGTTGAACGAATAGCCGGTCGGAACGACGAGCCCCACCACGCCCTTTTCGCAGCCGGCGGCTTCCAGTTTCTGGATGAGCGCGGGGAGCGCGGCTTCGGACGATGACGTGCCGAGCACCAGCAGCAACTCGGCGCGCAGATAGACGACCAGCCGCCACAGCGAAAAGCCGCTGAGCCGCGCGATAGCGCCGAGGACGATCGCGACGAACAGGAACGCGGTCAGGTAGAAGGTCGCGACCAGCGCGCCGAGGCTGA
>JAZKGJ010000115.1:0-8809 GCA_040385975.1 Pseudomonadota bacterium
CGGCCGTGGCTGATCGAATCGATCGTGTTGCACATCCGCGCCGCGAACGCCGGCGGGATCACCAGCGTCGGACAGGTCGCATAGATCTTGATCTTCTCGGTCACCGCGGCGAGGCCGGCCATCAGCGTGAAGCTCTCCAGCCCATATTCCCAGAATTCGGTCTTGCCGCCGAACCCGCGCAGTTTGATCATCGACAGCAGGAAATCGAGGCCATGCTTTTCGGCGGACTGCGCAATCTGTTTGTTGAGGTCGAACGACGGCAGGTACTGCGGCGCGTTCTCGCTGATCAGCCAGCCGTTGTTGTTGATGGGGACGAAGACGCCGACCTGCATCGCTCTCACTCCTCGGTCATCGGTTCGCCGCCGAGCCAGGCGAGAACCTTTTCTTCGAACCCGTCGGGATCGACCACATTCACGGCGTGCGCGCCATAGTCCATGATCACCTGCGTCGCGTTGGGCAGGCGGCTGGCGAGCTGGACGGTTTCGCTCCACGGCACCAGCATGTCGTCGAACGCGCCCATGCACAGCACCGGCGTAGCGATCTCGCCCAGCCGCGCCGCGATGTTGAACCGGGTCAGCGCCGCGATCCGCTTCTCGACGGTGTCGATCCCGGGAAAGGTGGCGAGCGCAGCGTGTTCCTGCGCGGCGAGTTCCTCGTCATGACCACCATCCAGCCAGAACGGGGGATACAGGAACAGCGGTTGGGCGCGGACGTATGCACGTGGCCCGGAATCGCGCAGCAACGCGAGCCGGGCCTCGAAACAGCGCCGCGTCCACGGATGGAGGTGGACCCAGCCGTTGACCACGACCAGCCGGTCGAGCCGCTCGGGCGCGACCAGCGCCAGCGCCAGTCCGGCGAGCCCGCCCAACGCGTGCCCGATCAGATTCGTCGTGGAGAGGTCCAGTGCGTCCATCACCATCAGGATGTCGCGCGCCATGGCTTCGATCGTCACCACGTCGGGGAGGGCGCGGTCGCTGTTGCCGGTGCCGCGGTGATCGTAGGTGATGACGCGATACGGTCCATGCGAACGGCCGGTCAGCCCGTCGAGATTGTACGCCCAATAATGTCCCGATCCGCCCAGCCCGGGCGACAGGATCAGCGGAATGCCCTCCGACGGTCCGTGCTCTTCGTAAAAGAGCCCGTGGGCTTCACCCGAGATGCGCAACGGACGCGATCTCGACCAGGCAATCGGGCTTCACCAGCTCGCATTTGATGCAATAGCGCGCGGGCTTCGGGCCCGGAAAATATTCGGCATAGACCGCATTGAACGCCGCATAATCGGCCAGGTCTTTCAGGAAGATGTGGTTCATCGCGACATCGGCCATGGTCGCCCCGGCCGCCGTCAGCGTCGTCTTGATGACGTTCAGCACATGCCGGGTCTGTGCCGCGGCGTCGCCGACGTGGAGCACCGCGCCGCCCTCGCCGAGCGCCAGTACGCCCGAGACATAGACGGTGTTTCCCGCCTTCGCCCCGGCCGAATAGGGCGCGATCGGAGTCGGGAATTGCGGCGGGTTGATCGGCTCGAACGGCATCATTTTTCTCCCGGAAGCTGGCCGAACGCGCCACAGAAATCGGCGACGGTCGCGGTCCAGCCGAAGAAGGTCTCGATATTATATTCGGTCGCGGCCTGCATTTCGCTCGGGCCGAGGTGGTGGGTGGCATCGTTCAGCATCACCCCGAAATATTCGAGGTGGAAGCCATCGCGCAAAGTCGATTCGACGCACACGTTGCTGGCGATGCCGACGAACACGATCGTCCGCACTCCGCGGCTGCGCAGGATGCTGTCGAGCTGCGAATTGAAGAACGCCGAATAGCGCGTCTTGTGGACGCGAATGTCGCCCGGCTGCGGGGTCAGCGCATCGACGATCTCGAAATCCCAGCCGCCGCGCGCCAGCAATTGCCCGCTGAGTTCGGGCCGCGCGCGCATCGTCTTGAGCGCATTCGACTTGTGGAAATTGGGCGACCCCGGTCCGCCCGCCTGGACGTATTCGGAGTCCCAGCCGTTCTGAAGAAAGATCACCGGCATCGCCGCCGCCCGCGCGACCTCCAGCACGCGACCGATCCGAGCGATCACGCCTTGCGCGCCGGCGATGTCGAACCCGGCGAGATCGACATAGCCGCCGGGTGCGGCATAGGCGTTCTGCATGTCGATCACCACGACCGCGGTCGTCGCGGGGTCGAGCCGCAGCGCTTCGGGCTTCGCGGGCAGCGTCACGCCCCCGGGCCGGATGCTCAGATCGATCGTCGCGGTCATGCCTTCCGCCCCTTTCCGTACCCGATTGGACCGCATCCCCGCCGCGCTGGCAAGCCCGCGCTTGACAGCGCGACCGCCAGCCGGTTGAGCGCGCCGAAACGCGGGGGAACGTCCATGTCTTTCAAGCCTTTGCTTGCCGTCACCGTCCTGCTGGCCGGCATCGGCGCAACGCCGGCCACCGCCGCCAAGCGCGATTTCGAGACGTGCGATAACCTGCGTGCACCGGGCGACGGTGCCAGCGGAATGGGCGCAGCGCTATCGACCTCGGGGTTCAATTTCGGTGCGAGCGTGGCAGCGCTGCCCGACGGCGCTCCCGTCCTGATCGCGGCATGTACCGCGGCGCTCGCCGATCCGCGATTGTTGCCGGCGCAGGCATTGCGCCGGTCGCACTTGCTACGTGCCCGCGCGGTCGCGCAACTGCAAAAGGGCGATCCCGACGCCGCGCTGGCCGACGTCGACGCCGCGCTCGCCGCCGCCGGGCCGCTCGCCGCCGATCCGCTGTTCGCGCGCAGCATGGGCGGTTCGTTCGAGCTGATCCGCGCCGCCGCCCATCAGGCGAAGGGCGACCGCGCCGAAGCGCGGCGCTGGGTCGCCGCCGCCGCCGCGCGGCGCCCGTACAGCGTGACGATCCAGAGCCTCGCCGCGATCATCGCGCAGAAATCGCGCGATCCCGCCGCGCCCGCCCCCGCCGCCTATCTGCCGCTGATTCCGCTGATTCCCGATGCGGTGAAACTGCAGTTCATCAGCGACATCGAGGCCGGACGCTTCGCCGACGCCGCGGCGCTCCATCCGCGGTTGAAGCTAGCGCCGCCCGCCGGGCTCGGCTTCAACGTCAATGCCCTGGTCGAACCGATCGTGGTGGCGGCAAACGCCGGTTATGCCTTTGCAGCGACCGGTCGGCCCGCGCGCGCGACCGCGATCATGGCGGAGGCGAAGGCCGCGCTGGAGACATTGCTGGCGCCACCCCCGCCCGATCCGAAGGGCAAGCCGGTGCTTGGGGTCGGCGCGATGATCGGCGATCCGCTGCGGGCTTTCTATGCGCGCAATGCGAAGCTGGTCGAAGCGCGGATCGCGGTCGCCGAACAACGACCGCTCGACGCGCTGAAGCTGCTGGTCGGAAGCGAGTTGCCGGTCAGCGCCAGCTCGGTCGAATTGCTCACCGCCCTGCGCGCCGCGCTTCCCGCCGACACCCGCGCGCTCGCCCCCGACCCGGCGCAGCTCGAGACGCGCCTGGCCGAACAGCGCCGCAAGGACACGCTCGACACCGCGGCGCTCCGCAAGGGCCTGGCGGCGCCGGAAACGCAGCGAACGATGGCGGATTACGAAAAATCGACCGGCAATTTCCTGCGGTCGCTGTTCGTCGGCGGCGCGAAGTCGGACGGGTTCAAGGACAAGACCGACGACAAGACCGGGATCACGACGGTTCAGTTCGTCGGCAATTCGGGGTCGGCGCCGACGGTCGAGGAACTGACGTTGCTGCGCGCGGCCGAGCTGGCGAAGGCGGCGGGCAAACCCGGCCTGATCATCGTCGCGCGGCGCGACTATACCCGGACGCTCAACATGACCCGCGGCTATTCGGCGATTCCGATTTCGTCGACCCCGGCGGGGTTCCAGACCGAGCTGGACGTGCGCTTCGTCGATCCCGCCGCGCTGCCGCCCGAGCTGGCGAGCGAGCGCGACCGGGTGCTCGATGCGGCGCGGATCTACGCCACGCTCGCGCCGGTCTACATTCCGCCGGTCGCGCGCTCCGCAAAGTAATCCCGTTGCGCCGCACCGCACGCCGCCTATCTTGAGCGCTCCTCCGGCCCAAGGTGCGCCCGTGTCTGCTCCGACGGCCTATCTGAACGCGATCGGGACCGCGGTCCCCGACCACGATATCCATGACGCCTTCATCGCCTGGGCGCAGGCGCGGGTCGCGCCCGAACGCGCGCGGCTGTTCGCGCGGATGGCGGCGCGCAGCGGGATCGGTCACCGCTGGTCGGTGCTGCCGCGGGGGGATGCCGATGGACCCGGGGGCGGGTCGCCGGTCGCGGCGGGCGGGTTCTACGCGGACGCATTGCCCGGCACGACGGCGCGGATGCGGGTCTATACCGGGGCCGCGCCGACACTGGCGCTGAGCGCGATCGAGCAATTGGCGGCGCAGGTCGCGCTCGAGGGCATTTCACACCTGGTCGTGGCGAGCTGCACCGGCTTCGTCGCGCCGGGGATCGATCAGATCATCGCCGCGCGGCTGGGACTGGTGCCGTCGGTCGAGCGGCTGCTGATCGGGTTCATGGGCTGTTATGCCGCGGTCGCGGCGCTCCGCAGCGCGCGCCACATCGTCCGCTCGGACCCGGCGGCGCGGGTGCTGGTGGTCGCGGTCGAGCTGTCGACGCTGCATTTGCAGGACACTGCCGAGATCGAGCCTTTGCTGGCGATGCTGCAGTTCGGCGACGGTGCCGCCGCCGCGCTGGTCAGTGCGGCGCCGGGCGGGCTTGCGCTCGGCCAGCCGTTCGCGACGACGCTCCCCGATTCGGCCGAGCTGATCAAATGGGACATCACCGACAGCGGCTTTGCGATGCATCTGTCGGGCGAAGTGCCCGCGCGAATTGCGGCCGGTCTCGCCGATCCCGACTTCGCGCGCGCCGCCACCGGCGGGCATGACGTCGCTGCGATCGACGGCTGGGCGGTCCACGCCGGCGGGCGCTCGATCCTCGACGCGGTGCAGGGCGCGCTGGCGCTCGACCCGAATGCGCTCGACGCTTCGCGCGGAGTGCTCTCGCGGTTCGGCAATATGTCTTCGGCGACGCTGCTGTTCGTGCTCGCCGATTTGCTCGCAGGGCGGCGAGTCGCGCAGGGCGTGGCGCTGGCGTTCGGGCCCGGGCTCGCCGCCGAAGGGTTCGGGTTCGCATCGGCATGACCCTGGCCGAGCGCGCCATCGCCGACGAATTGATGGACGCCGACGATCTCGACCCCGCGACCTATGCCGCGGTGGTCGGCGACCTGGCGAAGGTGAACGCGGTGACGCTGGCCGCGCGCCCGACCCTCGATTTCCTGGCGCGCGCGGTGGGGGACATGACGGGGTTCAAGCTGCTCGACGTCGGGTTCGGCGATGGCGACATGCTGCGCCGGATTGCGCGCTGGGCGGCGCGGCGCGGTCTCGACGTCGAACTGGTCGGGGTCGATCTCAACCCGCGCAGCGAAGCCGCGGCACGTGCGCACACCCCGCCCGGGCTGCCGATCCGGTGGGTGACCGGGGATTATGCCGAGCTGGCCGGGGAGCGCTGGGATTTCGTGATTTCGAGCCTGGTCGCGCACCACATGACGCGCGCGCAGCTGATCGCGTTCCTGCGCTTCATGGCGACCGAGGCCGCGCGCGGCTGGCTGGTCAACGACCTGCACCGCCACCGCTTTGCCCACGCCGGCTATCCACTGCTGGCGCGGCTGTTCGGGTGGCATCCGATCGTGCGGCATGACGGCAGATTGTCGATCGCGCGCAGCTATCGCCCCGCAGAATGGCCGCCGCTGCTGGCCGCGGCCGGTGTGACCGGCGCGCGAGTCTATCGCGCTTTCCCCTTCCGGCTATGCGTCGAACACCTGCGCTGATCGTCGGCGGCGGCCCGGCCGGGGCGGCGACCGCACTGGCGCTGGCGCGCGCGGGACGGCCGCACCTGCTGATCGAGCGTAGCCGCGAGCCTGGCGATGCCTTGTGCGGCGGGTTCCTGAGCTGGCGCACGCTCGCGACGCTCGCACAAATCGGGGTCGCCGCCGACACGCTCAATCCCGCCCGCGTCCTACGCTCGCGGCTGTTCGCTGGCGCGCGCGCGGCCGAGGCGATGTTGCCGAAGCCGGCCTTGGGCGTGTCGCGGCGGCGGCTCGACGCCGTGCTGCTCGACCATGCCGCCGCGGCCGGGGCGCGGATCGAGCGCGGGGTGGCGGCGCGCACGATCGCCGGGCGCGAAGTGGCGATCGCGGGCGACATCATCATCGCCGATGCGCTGTTCCTCGCCAGCGGCAAGCACGAGGTGCGCGGCAGCGCGCGCCCGGCGCCGAAGGCCGATGATCCGACGCTCGGGCTGCGGGTGCGGATCCCCCCCGACCCGGTGCTGATGAAGCTGGTCGGCGATGCCGTCGAACTGCATTTGTTCGACCGCGGCTATGCCGGACTGGTGCTGCAGGAGGACGGTTCGGCCAATCTGTGCCTCGCCGTCCACCGGTCACGGCTGAACGAAGCGGGCAGCCCCGAATCATTGCTGCGCGAACTCGGCGATGCGCTGCCGCAGCTCGGCGAGCGGCTGGCGCGGATGCCCGCCGGGCTGAGCGTCGATGCGGTCGCCAACGTCCCCTACGGCTGGCGCGCCGGGACCACCGTCCCCGGCGTGTTCCGGCTGGGCGATCAGGCTGCGGTCATCCCGAGCCTGGCGGGCGAAGGGATGGGGATCGCGCTAGCCAGCGGTTTGCGCGCCGCGGAAGCGTATTGCGCACAGGGTCCGGCGGGGGCGGTCGCTTTTCAGCGCGCGCTGTTCCGCAGCACCCGCCGGCCGGTGGTCGCGGCGACCCTGGTCCGCCAGCTCGCCGAAAGCCCGGTGTTTGCGCCGCTGCTGGTTGGCGGTGCCCGCGCGCTCCCGTTCCTGACCGATTGGGTCGCGCGGGCAACGCGGATCGCGCGGGCAGGTTGACGATCGCCGCCGCCATGCCGACATTGCCGCGCATGGATAAGCTCACCCTCTCCGAAGCCGAATGGCGCGACCGGCTCAGCCCCGAGCAATATCACGTGCTGCGCGAAGCCGGGACCGAACGGGCCTGGTCGGGGCGGCTGAACGACAACAAGGCCGATGGGATCTACGCGTGCGCGGCGTGTGGGCTCGAACTGTTCGACAGCGCCGACAAATACGATTCGGGGTCGGGCTGGCCGAGCTTCACCCAACCGATCGCGCCCGACCGGGTCGCCGATCACGACGACAGCAGCCACGGGATGCGCCGTACCGAAAGCCGTTGCGGCCGCTGCGACAGCCATCTCGGCCACGTCTTTCCCGATGGTCCGCCGCCGACCGGCCTGCGCTATTGCATGAATTCGGTCAGCCTGGATTTCCAGCCGCGCAGCACGGCGTGAGCTTGTCGCGCAGTGGCTTAGCGCGTATCTGAGCAGCGCCTTATGGCCCGCGCGTCCCGCTCCGTTCCGTCCCCGTGGCGCCGCCGGCTTCGGCTGACTGCGATCGTCGCCGCGATCTTGGCGGCGATTGGCGCGCTCGGCCTGCTGATCGCGGTGCTGGTCGCGAAGGGCGACCTACCTAGCTTCGACGAAATGAAATCGTCGCCCAACGGCCAGATGATCCGGGTCCATGCCGCCGATGGGACCGTCATCGTCTCGCTCGGCCCCAGTTACGGCGAATGGCTGGCATACGAACGGATCCCGGAGGTCATGCGCGAGGCGCTGATCGCGGTCGAGGATCGCCGGTTCCGCAGTCATCCCGGGGTCGATCCGGTCGGGATCGCACGCGGTATTCGGGTCAGCCTGTCGGGCAGCGGGCGGGTCCGCGGGGTATCGACGATTACGCAGCAGCTTGCGCGCAACGTCTTCCTGACCTCGAACCGCAGCTATGGCCGCAAGGTCCGCGAAGGCATCATCGCGCTCGCGCTCGAACGCAAATTCTCGAAGGACCAGATCCTCGAACTCTATCTCAACAAGGCGTATTTCGGTGGCGGCGCGTACGGGATCGACGCGGCGGCGCGCAAATTCTTCGGACACAGCGCCGAGCAGCTGAGCGTCGCCGAAGCCGCGATCATCGCCGGGCTGGTCAAGGCGCCGAGCAATTATTCGCCGACTGCCGACGCCGCCGCCGCACTGGCGCGGGCGCAGGTCGTGCTCGAGCTGATGCAGCGCGCGGGCGTCGCGGGCGCGGGGAGCGTCGATGCGAACGAGCTGAGCGCGGTAAAGCTCGCGCCCGAGCCCAAGCAGAACAGCGTGCGCTATTTCACCGACTGGGCGCTGCCGCAGCTCGATACCTTGATAGACGAGACGCAGGCGCCGCTCGAAGTGTGGACCACGCTCGACCTCGGGATGCAGCGCGCCGCCGACGATGCCGTGCGCCAGAATTCGCCGGCCGGGGCGCAAGGCGCGCTGATCGCGCTCGATCGCGACGGGGCGCTCAGGGCGATGGTCGGCGGGCGGGACTACGTCAGCTCGAACTACAACCGCTCCACCCAGGCGGTGCGGCAATCGGGGTCGGCGTTCAAGCTGTTCGTCTATCTCGCCGCGCTCGAGGCGGGGCACAAGGTCGACGACAATGTGGTCGACGAACCGGTCACGATCGACGGCTGGACCCCGCGCAACAATTCGCGGCGCAATTCGGGGCAGATCAGCATCCGCACCGCATTTGCCTATTCGATCAACACGATCGCCGCGAAACTGGGGCAGGAGGTCGGGTTCGGGACCGTGGCCGACATGGCGCGACGGTTCGGGATCACGACGCCGATCTCGACCTATCCGGCGATGGTGCTGGGGTCGTCCGACGTCCGCTTGATCGACATGGTCCGCGCCTTTGCCAGCGTGTCGGCGAAGGGGGTCGCGGTTAC